>JBIOVP010000085.1:0-9745 GCA_044867815.1 Solirubrobacterales bacterium
GCGACTCCCCCTTCTCGACCGAGGAGCCGGCGGCCTTGACCGAGACGACGTCGGCGGAGAGGCGCTTGGCGGCGAGGTCGAAGGAGCTGGAGGTGCGGGTGCTCGACTCGTAGAAGAGCGAGACGACGGTGCGGCCGCGCAGGGTCGGGACCTTCTTGATGTCGCGGCGGCCGACCTCGGCGAAGCTCTCGGCGCGGTCGAGGATCCCCTCGATCTCCTCGCGCGAGAGCTGCTCGATCGAGAGCAGGTGCTTCATCCGCCCACCTCCACCGGGTCGGGTTCGGAGATCGTGACGCCGTCCGTGCTGTCGACCTCCTCGAGGCGGACGTTGACCCGCTCCTCGCGCGCCGTCGGCAGGTTTTTGCCGACGTAGTCGGGGCGGAAGGGCAGCTCGCGGTGACCGCGGTCGCAGAGGACCGCAAGCTGTACCCGCTGCGGCCGGCCGTAGTCGAAGAGCGCCTCGATCGCGGCGCGGACGGTGCGGCCGGTGTAGAGGACGTCGTCGACGAGGATGACGGTGCAGTCGGAGAGGTCGAAGTCGATGTGGGAGGAGTGGACGACCGGCTGCTCGGTCGGTGCCTTGGCGCCGACGTCGTCGCGGTAGAAGGAGATGTCGAGGTCGCCGATCGGCAGCTCGCTCCCGGTCAGCTCGCCGAGGAAGACGTGGAGGCGGCGGGCCAACACGGCTCCCCGCGTGTGGATGCCAACGACCGCCAGGCGATCCGAATCCGGGTTCTTCTCGGCGATCTCGTGGGCGATCCGCCGCAGCGTTCGCCTCAGATCGTCGTGCTCCAGCACGACCTTCTCGTTCACTTCAGTGGCTTCCTTCCTGGCCTCACGGGACCTGGTTAAAGGACGACCTCACAGTAGCAGCGGGAGGGGCGGGCACGGATAGGCCCCTTCCTCGCAAATTGGGGAGGGCTCGTCAGGGGCCTATCCGTCCCCGCCTCGATCCGCGGCTCCGTTCGGGATGAGATGGGGGGCTCCTCGCTCGGGAAATGGCAGCTCGATGACGTCGAAGTCCTTGGGGGCGATGGTGGGCTCGAAGACCTCTTTTGCCTCCTCGATCACCTTGCCGACGTGGTAGCGGGAAGAGATGTGGACGAGGGCGAGGAGCTTCACGTGCGCTTCAGCGGCGACGGCGGCGGCCTGGCCGACGGTCGAGTGGCCGGTCTCGGCCGCGCGCTGCGCCTCCTCCTCGGCGAAGGAGGCGTCGTGGATCAGCAGGTCGGCGTCGGCCGCGGCGGAGACGGTGGCGGGGCTCGGCGCGGTGTCGCCGGTGATGACGATGGTGCGACCCGGCCGGCTCTCCCCCATCACCCGGTCGGGAGTGACCGGCCCTGCCTCCCCTTCCACGGTCTCCCCGCGCTGAAGCGCCGCGTATGCGGGGCCTTCAGGCACGCCGGCTGCGGCGGCTGCGGCGGGGTCGAAACGCCCCGGCCGCTCCGCCTCGACCAGCGCATAGCTGTTGGCGCGGCCGCTGTGGGCTGCTTCGAAAGGCTCGACCACGTACCCGTCATGCTCGACAGCCTCCCCCGGCCCCAGCTCGATCAAGTCGAGCATGTACTTGAGTCGGCCGAGGAACGGCGAGAAGACCTGGAAGAGCCCGGAGAGCCCCTGCGGCCCGTAGACCTTCAACGGCACCTGCCGGTCGGTCAGGTCATAGGTCTTCAGCAGCCCCGGCAGCCCCAGCACATGGTCCGCATGGAAGTGCGTCAAGTAGATCTCGTCCGCCTGCACCAGCCCCAACGACCGCTGCATCTGCCGCTGCGTCCCTTCCCCGCAGTCAAACAACAGCCGCTCCCCCCCGCGCGCCACCAGCACGCTGGCCGTAGAACGCCGCGCCGAAGGCACCGAGCCCCCGGTGCCAAGAAAAGTCACCGCCAAATCCATCGGCGGCGAGCCTACGCGAAGTTCAGCTCCGGTTCCGCCGCGGTCTCTGCGTTGCGCTTGACCTTCATCAGGCGTTCGGGAGACCACTGAGCGATCTCGAAATCAACCGCGAACCGGACCCTCTTCCGCTGGTTATTGCGAGTTGGTTCGAGGCGCAGAAGTCCCTGAACTTCTGCCACTGCGTCGAGTGGCACCAGATAAACAGATTTCAGCGGAGGAAAATAGACGCCAAAAAGATGCGCCAGCCCTACGTAAGACTGCCGGCCCTGCCCATGATCAGTCGATCGCGTGTGGAAAGCAATGCAGCCTTTGTTCCGCCAACCAGTCTTGCACTGAACCTTGAGGACTTCCGGTCCTCCCAGGTCTACAAGCAGGTCGTACGGCTGTCCACCTCCCCATGGGACGGCTACGTCATAGCCCTGGGCCACGAACGCGGCCAAGATCATCGCCTCTCCCTCGTTGCCTTTCGTTGCCGTCTTCATCTCCTGCAACCTTATGTCTGCGATCAGACAAAACTCCCGCTTGCTCCACCCGCCATCGCTGATGGTTAAGCTGCGGACACGCGCCCGTAGCTCAGCTGGATAGAGCGACGCCCTCCGGAGGCGTAGGCCACAGGTTCGAATCCTGTCGGGCGCGTCTCGTTGGCTGCGCTAGTTCTCGGCGGCCTTGAACCTCGCCCGCCACTCGTCGGCGTCGAACTCTGCCGGCTCGGTTTCGGCGAGGAAGCGTTCGAGGACGGCGATGAAACGGCCGGGGCGCTCCTGCTGAGGAATGTGGCCGGTGTCCTCGAAGATCTCGAGGTGGCTGTCGGGGAGTTGGGCGTGGGTCTCGCGGGCGTGGTCGGCGGGGATGATCGGGTCGTTCTCGCCCCAGACGATCAAGAGGGGTAGGGCCTCGGCGAGGTAGAGCTTGTCGAGTGCGCCGACGCGCTGGCCTTGCATGCCGACCACCGAGCGCAGGGTCGCGACGAAGGCCTTGCGGCGGTCGGAGTCGGTCAAGGTCGCGTAGCCGCGGGTCACTTCGGCGAGGTCGGCGTTGGGGCGCAGGCCGATCAGGCCGAGGCCGCGGCCGACCACCGACCCGACCCTGCTGCCGACTCCGGCCGTGGCCGAGATGAAGAGCTCGGCGCCCGGCAGTGCCGCCGCGCGCAGGATCGGGCTCACGTCCGGCCCGAGGCCGCCGCTGGAGACCAGGACCAGGCGCTCGACCATCTCCGGGAACTGGTAGGTGAACTGCATCGCCACGCCGCCGCCGAGCGAGTGGCCGACCAGGGTCGCCCGCTCGTGGCCAAGGGTCAGCATCAGGTCGCGGAGAGCGCTGGCGAGGGCGCCGAGCGAGTAGTCGCCGCCGCCCGGAGCCGAGGATCCGTGGCCGGGGAAATCCGGGGCGATCACCGTGTGGTGGATCGCCAGCGGCTCGATCACCGATTCCCAGTTGGCGCAGGTGCCCGCCATCCCGTGGATCAGCAGCAGCACCGGCCCGGAACCGGCTTCGATGAAGTTCATCGGTCGCCCATGGACCTCGATCGTCCGGGGCTTCGCGTCGGCTTGTCGCAGCCGCGTCACTTTGCCTGCCACGGAAGGAACGTACCCACAAGCGCGGTCGAGGTATCGCAGGGCGGCGATTCCGTGACCGATTTCAATACTGTCGCGCTGTGAACGCCACCCCCCAGGGCACCACGTCGCAGGACTCGCGGCCCCCCCGCGGCGCCCTGATCGTGGTCGCGGTCGGGCTCGTCGCCTGCCTCGTCGCCGCCCTCGCCAGCACCGGCAAGGGCGAGGGCGAAGCCGCCAGCCTCGAATGGGTCCAGTCGGCCAAGGGACCGGACTCCCGCGCCGTCTCCGTCCCCGGCGGTCAGGGCGAGATGCAACTGACCGATACCAACATCCGCGCCACCGGCACCAACGTCAGCGGCTACTCGCTCTACATCGTCTCCACGGTCTTCAACGTCTCCGCCGGCGCGCCGATCGGCGGCAGCAGCGCCCTCTGCGCGATCAAGGCGCCGAAAGGCACCGAAGTCGCCCAGAGCGGCGGCGACCTCCGCGCCACCTACCCGCGCTCCTCCGAAGACGGGATCTACGGCCAGGAAGTGCCGGAAACGGTGCTGATGGACTTCAGCTCCCACGGGGGCGAACTCGCCTCGCTGGAAGTTCCCGACCGACCACGACGCTTCACCACCGAAAAGGGGGTCAAGGTCGAATGGCCCCAGTTCAAGATCGGCGAAGAGCGGATCAAGTACCTGATCGCCGGCAAGCCGAGCAAAGACCTGGCCCTGCCCTTCTTCACCGTCTGGCGGACCACCGACGTCCCCGCAGCCAGGTTCCGCTGCACGCTGGAGACCCGCGGCGGCAAGGAAGCGACGGTGGAGACCCATGCCGCGCTGCCCGATCGCTCGCCGCCGATTGACGAAGAGGCCGAAGAACTCAAAGCCGAAGAACGCGAAGAAGCGGAAGAGGAAGCCGAAGCCGGCGACGAGGGTTAGACGTCCAGGGTCTCCTGCGGCGCCACCAGCAGCTCCGGGCCCTCGGCCGTCCCTTTGCCCACCTTGTTGAGGACGGGATTGGCCGGGGCGCTCGACATCCGCCGCGCGTCGAGCGGGCCGCACATCGCCACCGCGTCCTCGGCGCTCAGCTTCGGGTCGAGCCAGGCCGCCTCGGCCTCGGGGCCGGGCAGGATCGCCGGCATCCGGTCGTGGACCGGGGCGACGACCTCGTTCGGGGTCGTGGTCACCAGCGTGCAGGTGTAGAGGTAGCCGTCGTCGTAACCGCGCTCCTCGGGGTCGGACCACTCCTTGCGGGTGCAGAGGCCGGCGAAGGCGAAGGGCTCGCCGCCGTCGACCTGGAAGTGCCAGGGCTGGCGCGGCTGCTTCGGGTCCTCGGCCTTCATCCACTCGTAGAAGCCGTCGGCGACGATCAGGCAGCGGTGCCGGTACTTGTCGAGCAGCGGCCCGTAGGCGCGGCTCTTCATCAGGTTCTCTTTTTTCGCGTTGATCATCCGGTAGCCGACCTTCAGGTCCTTGGCCCAGACCGGAACCAGGCCCCAGCGCATCAGCCGCGCCTCTCGCGCCCCCTGCTCGGCCTCCTCGGGCTCGGGGGAGGCGCGGACGACCAGCACCTCCTGGGTCGGGGCGACGTTGTAGCGGCCGAACCCGGGAGGGGCTTTCGCCTCTCCCCCGTCCTTGGCGCTCTCTTTCGCCGGCGTCCCCGCACCACTCCGCTCCAGGGCTTTTTCCAGCTCGACCTCGAAGCGGTCGGCGATCTTCTTCGTGTCCTTGGTCGTGTTGGTGAAGCGCCCGCACACGGGACACCAGCCTAGCCAGATGAGAACACCGAGTCTGTTTCAGGCCCCGTACACGGAGGACTAGGACAGATTCGCAGTTGCGGGGCGCAGCTCGGCGTGGTCGCGGTACCAGTCGAGGGTGCGGATCAGGCCGTCGCGGAGCTCCACCTCGGGTGCCCAGCCGGTCGCCTCCCGCAGCTTGGTCGAGTCGACGAACTGGCGGTCGATCTCACCGTCGGGGTTGCCGGTGCCGAGGTATTCCGGGCTCAGATCGGCGCCCGAAACCTCGACGATCGTCTCCAGCACCTCGGCGACCGAGAAGGGCCGCTCGCCACCGGCGTTGAACGCCTCCCCCGCCCCGGGCCCGCCGGCGCCGACCGCGCTCTCCACCACCAGGTAGGCGGCGACGGCGTCGCTGACGTGGAGGAAGTCCCGTTCGGGGCTGCCGTCGGAGCGGATCTGCGGGCGGCGCCCGTCGAGGACCGCCGCGATCGCCTCCGGGATCAGGCGCGAGAAGTTGGGATCGCCGCCGCCGTAGATGTTGGCGAAGCGGGTGACGGCCACGGGCAGGCCGTAGGCGGGGCGGTAGCTGAGGGCGATCGCGTCGGCCGCCGCCTTGCTCGCCTCGTACGGCGAGGCCGGGGTGAGCCGCATGTCCTCCCGGTAGGGGAGTTCCTCGCTGGGACCGTAGGCCTTGTCGGAGGAGGCGACGATCACCGCCGGGACGTCGGCACGTCGGCAGGCCTCGAGCAGGCCCCAGGTGCCGCGAACGTTGACTTCGAAGGTCTGCGTGGGATCGGCCATCGCGGGCCCGACCAGGGTCTGGGCGGCGAGGTGGAAGACGACGTCGAACTCGCCGGCTGCGATCGCCGCGTCGACCGCGGTGGCGTCGCGGAGGTCCGTCTCCAGCAGCTGCACGTCCGAGGCGATCCCCTGCAGGACGAGGCCGGAATTGGGCGGCGGCGCCAGGTCGAGCACCGTGACCGCGTCGCCGCGTTCGAGCAGCGCCCGCGCCAGGTTGGAGGCGACGAAGCCGTGCCCGCCGGTGACCAGCGAGCGCTTCACGCCTCCACCACCGTCGCGTCCCAGATCCGCCAGGGGGCGCTGCCGGCGGTCCAGAGGTCGTTCAGCACCACCGCATCCTTGTAGGTGTCCATGCAGTCCCAGAAGCCCTCGTGCCTGAAGGCGCGCAGTTGATCGTCGGTGGCCAGACGCGCCAGCGGCTCGCGCTCGAGCACGCTCTCGGCATCCAGATAGTCAAGCATCCCCGGCTCGAAGCAGAAGAAGCCGCCGTTGATCCAGTGCTCGCTGCGCGGCTTCTCGACGAAGCCGGTCACCGCCTCGCCGTCAAGCTCGGCGACCCCCCACTGCAGGTCGGGTCGGACGACGGTGACGCTGGCGAGCGCGCCGTGGCGATCGTGGAATTCGAGCAGGGCGTTGAGGTCGACGTCGGCGACGCCGTCGGCGTAGGTGGCGCAGAAGCGCTGCCCCCGCACCCCGTCCGCCAGCGCCGCGATCCGCCCCCCGGTTGGAGTGTCAAGGCCGGTGTCGACGCAGTCGACCAGGACTCCCTCGGGCCAGCGTTCCGCCGCGGCGAACTCGGCCACCGTCTCGCCCATGTAGCCGGTTGCCAGCAGGAAGCGGTTGAAGCCCTGCGCCGCGTAGATCTGGATCACGTGCCAGAGGATCGGCCGGCCGCCGATCTCGACCAGCGCCTTCGGCACCGACTCGGTCCGCTCGCGCAAGCGGGTACCGCGTCCACCGCACAAAATGACAACGGGTGGCTTGTCCACTTACGTTCTGAGGGTGGGCGTGGCCAAGCAGTTCAAGGACGAGTGAGGGAGCGTGCTTTGCACGTGACCGAGGGAGGACGCAGAAATGCGCCGCGCCACGGCCGCCCTCAGCCGCCAGCGACCGCGGGAAGAATGGTGACCTCATCACCATCGTTTATGGAGGTCTCCAACCCCTGCTGGAAGCGGATGTCCTCGCCGGAGACGTAGACGTTGACGAAGCGGCGCAGGTCGCCGTCCTGGGTGATCCGGTCGCGGAGGCCGCCGTGGGCGTCGAAGACGGCGTCGAGTACCTCGCCGACGGTGCTCCCCTCCACCTCCACCTCCGCATTGCCATCGGTGGCGGCGCGCAGCTGGGTCGGGATCTTCACGGTGACGGCCATCAGACGGCTACCTCCTGCGGGAACTCGGCCTCGAAGCTCTCGAGGCCGGGGTCGATCTCGTGCATCTGGAACGTATCGCGGGTGGCGTCGAGCGTCTTCAGCCCCTCGCCGGTGATGTAGACGACGACGCGCTCGCCGTCGCGGATATCGCCCCGTTCGGCGAGCTTGCGGAGGACGCCGACGGTGACGCCGCCGGCGGTCTCGGTGAAGATCCCGGTGGTCTCGGCCAGCAGCTTGATCCCTTCGCGGATCTCCTGGTCGGTGACGGAGTCGACGCCACCGCCGCTGCGGCGCGCCTGCTCGACCGCGTAGGGGCCGTCGGCGGGGTCGCCGATCGCCAGGCTTTTCGCGATCGTGTCGGGCCGCTGCGGTTTGCAGACTTCCCAGCCTTCGGCAAAGGCCGTTGCCACCGGGCTGCAGCCCTGCGCCTGGGCGCCGTTGAAGGTCGGCTGGTCGCCGGAGACGAGCCCGAGGTCGAGCCACTCCTGGAATCCGCGTCCCAATTTGGTGAAGAGCGAGCCGGAGGCGATCGGTGAGACGACCCGGTCCGGCAGCTTCCAACCGAGCTGCTCAACCGTCTCGTAGGCGAGCGTCTTCGAGCCCTCGGCGTAGTAGGGCCGCAGGTTGACGTTGACGAAGGCCCACGGGTGCGTCTCGGCGAGCTGGGTGCAGAGGCGGTTGACGTCGTCGTAGTTGCCGCGGACGCCGACCAGGTTGGTCCCGTAGACGCCCGTCGCAAGCAGCTTCTGCTCCTCGAGGTTGGCGGGAACGAAGACGTAGGAATCGAGGCCGGCCGCGGCGGCGTGGGCGGCGACGGCGTTGGCGAGGTTGCCGGTCGAGGCGCAGGCGACGGTCTCGAAGCCGAGCTCCTTAGCTTTCGCGACGGCGACGGCGACGACCCGGTCCTTGAAGGAGTGGGTCGGGTTGGCGGCGTCGTTCTTGATGTAGATCTCGGCGTCGACGCCAAGTCGCTCCGCAAGGCGGTTCGCCTTCAGCAGCGGGGTGAAGCCCGGCTCCAGCGGATCGCTCGCGTTGCCCTTGAAGGGCAGGAAGTCGCGATAGCGCCAAATCCCCTGCGACCCGGCCTGGATCCGTCGCTTCACCTCGGTCGCGTCGAGCCGGCTGAAGTCGTAGGCGACCTCCAGCGGTCCAAAGCAGTTCTCGCAGACGTAGCGGGCGTCCAGCTCGTAGGCGGTCCCGCACTCCTTGCACTTCAGGCTCTCTACTGACATCCGATCCTCTTTTCCACTAACGAAAAAACCTCGCCATCTGTGGGGCGAGGTCCGGATCGGACATCCCCCACATCTTCCAGGCCTTTCGACTGCGACCTGCTGGAGTTGGCACCTGTCTCGAACCTTGCGGTCCGAGGTGGTTGCCGGGGCTTCACTGGGCCAGTCCCTCCACCCCTCTAGATGTGGCGCTTATGTGCAGGTGACGATACAGGAAAAGGGTGACGCTCGGCAACCATTGCACGCTGCATTCCACGCATTTCCCCACGCCCCTCTAACCTAGGCGGCACGATGACCCTGCCGCACGAGATCACGAGGGGGTTGGGCGATGCCGAACCTTCCGAAACCGAGGCTGCCCCGGCCTCGCAGCCGGCGCGGCGAGCTCGTCTCCCAGCCCGCTGCGCCTGAGCCCCAGCAGCCGAACGTCGAGCAGATCGACTCCAACGGCCTGCGCTGGGTCAACATCGAGTGGCCGGGATCGCTGGAGCGGAGCTGGCTGGAGGAGCACTTCGAGTTCCACGCCCTCGACCTCGAGGACGTGCTCTCGCGCAACCAGCGGCCGAAGATCGACGTCTACGACGACTACCTCTTCATCGTCCTCCACCTGCCGGTCTTCGACCCCCAGGCGGGTCGGCTCGGCACCGGCGAGCTCGACCTCTTCGTCGGCCCCGACTACGTGGTGACGATCCCGAACCTGCCGCTGCAGCCGGTCGAGTACCTGTTCGAGCGCTGCCGGGCGAAAGAGGAGCTGCGCGAACAGCTCTTCTCGCGCGGCTCCGGTTACCTGCTCTACCGGCTCGTCGACGACAGCTTCGACTACTGCTTCCCGATGCTGCGCAAGATCGGCAACAAGCTCGACGCGCTCGAGGACGACATCTTCGAAGAGCGGGCCGAGGAGGTCGTCCGCGACATCTCCAACGTCAAGCAGGAGATCATCAACTTCCGCAAAGTGATCCGGCCGCAGCGGCCGGTCCTGCGCGAACTGGAGCGGGTCAAGCAGCGCTACCTCGCCTCCGACCTCGACCTGGAGATCTACTTCGACGACATCGTCGACGCCCACGAGCGGATCTGGGACATGCTCGAGAACTACAAGGAGGTCGCCGAGGCGCTGGAGGAGACCAACGAGTCGGTGATCTCCCACCGCCTCAACGACATCCTCCGGGTGCTGACC
>JBIOVP010000086.1:0-21795 GCA_044867815.1 Solirubrobacterales bacterium
AGCGGTGCGACTTATACCCCCCATAGGGGGTAAAAGTCGCACCGCTGTCATCTAACGTTGAGCTGATGGTGTTCGGAATCATCGGGGTGGCGATCATGGTCCTCGTCGCAATCGGCGAGTGGTACGTCTACGACCGCGCGCTCTGGTGGCACGACGAAAAGCGCGACCCGCGGAACTTCCCGCCATAGACTTGCTGCGACCGCAGCCAGAAGGAGGCCACGGATGGACGATCGAGATCTGACCCTGGATCAAGAAGGGTTTGCCATCGAGATCGGCGAGCTCGGCACTCCAGAGGCGAACATCGACTTCTTCGAGGTGACCGGTGCCTTCGAGATCCCGCTCAACGTTCGCCGCCTCGCCGAATCCGGCCCCTACGATGCGATCGTCGCGGCCGGACTCGTGGTCGACGGCGGCATCTACCGCCACGAGTTCGTCGCCGAAGCCGTTATCGGCGGCCTGATGCAGGTACAACTCGAGACCGACGTACCGGTTCTATCGGCGGTCCTCACCCCGCATCACTTCCACGAGCACGAGACCCATCGCAGCTTCTTTCTTCGAGCACCTCGAGACCAAGGGGATCGAGGCCGCTCGCGCCTGCGCGCACACGGTCGCCGCCCACGAGCGGCTACCGCACCGCGTCCAAGCGAACTGGAAGCTACGAACAAGCGGTGTGACTTATCGTCCTATAGCAACGAAAAGTCACACCACTGCGGGCATTACCCACAGTCTTTCGAAGCGAGCTAGCACTTAGCTTGCTTTGCTCATCTCGGCCAGGTAGACGATGAAAGACCCGGCCCAATGGATTGCCAGGTCGGCCAATGCCTGAGGGACAGCCGGAGCAGGCGTACCCTCTGCCGCAAGGCGCGTCCGCTCCGAGTACCTGAGACGACGAGTCACGCCTAATCGGCAGCCATCACCCGGGTCACCGAGTCGCCGACGAAGCAGGGCTTATCGGCACTCTTGACTTCGAGGGTGAAGCGAGTGACGACCTCGTACCAATTGCCGCCCTTCTCCTCGACCGAGACGACCTCGGCCTTGGCGCGGATCCTGGAGTCGACGGGGACCGGGGCGGGGAAGCGGATCTTGTTCCAGCCGTAGTTGACGCCGAGGGCGAAGCCGGTGGAGCCGATCAGCTCGGTGCGGAAGCCGTCAACGGTGGCGAGGGTGAGGTTGCCGTGGGCGATCGTGGTCCCGTAGGGCTCTCGGTCTTCGCCCGCTCGGGGTCGACGTGGATCCACTGGTGGTCGCCGGAGAGCTCGGCGAAGGCGTCGATGTCCGCCTGCGTGATCGTCCGCCACCCGCTCGGCCCGACCTCCTGACCGACCAGGCCCTTCATCCCCTCGACTCCTTGCACCTCTGCGGCTGGCATCGCCGGGCAGTCTAATCGCGAGACCGCGAAAAAGCGTCGTATAGGCGTATTTCTGCGGTCTCGCGAGTCAGTCGGTCCAGAACTCGGGGTCGAGGGAGCCGTCGCCGTCCTTGCGGGGGCCGAAGGCGAGGATCTCCAGCCCGTCGTCGCCCGCTTCGAAGGCGCGCGTCACCTCGGGCGAAACCCGGATCGCGTCAAGCCTCTCCACCTCGATGATCTCGTCGTCGAGTTTGAGCAGCCCGTGGCCGCGGACGATCACGTAGACCTCCTCGGCGTCCTCATGGCTGTGGCCGAACGGCTGCCGTTTGTTCGGCTTCAGGCGATGGAAGCTGAAGCCGGTCTCCTCCGTCTCCAGGTCGCCCTTGGCGAAACGGGCCTCCATCTTGTCGGCGTGGCCGAAGTCGGCCGCCGAGTCCTGGACCTCTTCCAGCTTCTTGTGAGTGAAGGGGTTGCGCATCGGAATCCTTTCGTCGCTGCCGTCACGGGCAGGCTACCCGCGCGCAGTAGCCTTGACGCGTGGCCGGTCCAGTCAGTCGCGTCCTCTCCAGCAGCCAGCTCGCGACCCTTGCCCGGCACGGGGAGGAACGGAGCGCGGAGGCCGGCGAGAAGCTGTTCGAGATCGGCGACGCGACCTACCCCTTCATCGCGATCCTCGAGGGCGAGGCGGCGGTGCTGGACGCGGCCGGGAACGAGATCGTCCGCCACGGGCCCTCGGGTTTCCTCGGCGAGATGAACCTGCTCTCGGGCCAGACCGTCTTCCTCACCGCGGAGGTGACGAAGCCGATGCGCTACCTCGCGGTCGAGCGCGAAGAGCTGCGCAAGCTGCTGCTCGAGGACGCGCCGCTCTCCGACATCCTCCTCTCGGCCTTCGTCCAGCGCCGCGAGCTGCTGCAGCAGCGCCAGGGAATAGGGGTCGGGATCGTCGGTCCCCGCGACTCGGCCTCGACCCGGCAGCTGGTCGACTTCGCGAAACGGCAGCGGCTGCCGTTCACCTGGACCGACTCAACCGACGACGCGGAGGCGGCGCGGGCACTGGAAGGCCTGGAGCCGAGCGAGATCCCGCTGGTACGGCTGCCGGGCGGGGCCGAGCTGCGGGGACCGAGTGACGGCGAGCTCTCACGCGCGCTGGGAATCGGCCTCGCGCTGGGTCCGCGCGAGGAGGTCGACCTGCTGGTGATCGGCGGCGGCCCGGCCGGCCTCGGCGCCGCCGTCTACGGCGCCTCCGAGGGGCTCGAGACGCTGGTCGTCGAGAGCACCGTGCTGGGCGGACAGGCGGGAACCTCGCGGCGGATCGAGAACTACCTCGGCTTCCCGGCCGGGATCACCGGCAGCGAGCTGACCAGCCGCGCCGTCACCCAGGCGCGCAAGTTCAACGCCCGCACCGCGACGCCGTACCGGGCGCGGACGCTGGAGCCGGGCGACGGGCGGCACCTCGTCCGGCTCGAGGAGGGCAACCAGATCTCCGCCCGCGCGGTGGTGATCGCGACCGGGGCCGAGTACCGGAAACTCCCGGTCGCCGACCTCGAGCGGTACGAGGGGCTGAGCGTCTTCTACGCCGCCGGCCCACCCGAGGCCCAGATCTGCGGCGGCCAGCGGGTCGGGGTCGTCGGCGGCGGCAACTCTGCCGGACAGGCGGCGGTCTGGCTCGCCCGCGGCGGCGCCCTCGTCACGCTCCTGCACCGGCGCGCCAACCTGGCGGAGACGATGTCGAGCTACCTGCTCGACGAGCTCGACCGCTTCGGGGTCAACGTCCGCGACCGCAGCGAAATCACCGAGCTGCACGGCAGCGACGGCAGGCTCGAAGCGGTCACCCTCACCGACGGCACCCGCCTCCCCTACTCGTTCCTCTTCCTCTTCCTCGGCGCCTCCCCCTGCACCGACTGGCTCGGCGAGGCGGTCGATCGCGACGAGAAGGGCTTCATCCGCACCGGCTCCGAAGTGGGCGCAGAGGGCCTACTGGAAACCAGCGTTCCCCGCGTCTACGCCGCCGGCGACGTCCGTGCCGGCTCGATCAAGCGCTGCGCGATCGCGGTCGGCGAGGGCGCCGCCGTGGTCCGCTTCGTTCACGAGCACCTGGCACCGGCGACGCCGGCACACTGAACTCTCAGTGGGACAGCGGCACCGGCTGGACCTGCGAAGCGAGTTCGCCGTCGGCCCAGACGTGAATGGCGAACCCGGGCGGATCGACGAACTCGACCTCGTCGCGGTGATAGTTGGGACGAACCTGGAGATAGGTACTGGGGGCAGCGAGCACAGGACAGCCGCTCAGGGTCGAAGCGGCGATGCGGTGAATGTGGCCACCAACGATCGCCCGCAGCTGCGGGTGGCGCGCAACGACCTCTCCGAGAGCCTCGCGGTCGCGCCGGTCGAGGTTGAACGGCCCCATCATCAGTGAGGTCGCCAGAGACGAGAACCGCATCGGGCCGATTCGGCAGCCCCCGCACCGCCTCGACCACCGCTTCCAGCCGCGGGATTGGATCGACCCCGTTCTCGCTACCTCCGATGTGGAGGTCGCTTAGCTGGACCAGCAGGACCGGGTCGGTCATCGCTCGCGACATCTTGCTCCAGAGGAGGAATCGCCACAGCCTTCCCCTGGCGAATGAGCTCCTCGACGTCCCATCCTGCCTCCGCCTCCCGAACAAGCTTGTCGATCAGCTCATCGGTAATCGGCTCACCCTTGATGGTTTCTCCGTAAGTCCGCTTCGGTTCCATGGTCATTCCCTGGGTAGCAGGCTTGCATATCTGGGCCGAGTCCTCTCGGGGGATCACGCGCAACGGGTGCCTCATCGCATGTTCGATATCGAGCATGGCAACATCATGCTTCAAGGCACTGACGTGAACCCGCCGCATCTTCACGACGCGAAAGGTCACGCCACCAACCGCACTTCGAAGCTCGGCATCGCGATGGCCCCGGCGCCGCCGATGAGGGCGAGGATGCGGGTGACGTAGGCCTGGGTCTCGGGGTAGGGCGGGATGCAGTGGCAGGCTTCGACCGGGGCGGGGCCGGCGTTGTAGGCGGCGAGGGCGAGTTCGGGGGAGCCGAACTGGCGCAGGAGGTCGGACATCAGGTGGGCCTCGGCGTCGATCGCGGCCACCGGGTCGTAGGGGTTGATGAGGCCGTAGGCGGCGGCCGTGGAGGGCATGAACTGGGCGATGCCCTGGGCGCCGGCGGGGGAGCCGGCGTTGGGGTCGAAGCCGGACTCGGCCATCAGCTGCCCAGCCATCAGCGCCGGCGGTACGTTCCACCGCGCCGCGGAGCGGAGGATCGGCTCGCGGTACCGGGCCGGGACGAAGGACGGGAGGTTGGTCGAGCTCGTGGTGAGCGCCGCCCCTCTCTCGCTCACGGACACGGCTTCTCCCTCCGGTGAACAGGGGGCCGGTCCGATCGCCAGACCCCAGTGCCACGGCTCCCACTGGTAGCGCAATTCCCAGCCGAAGCGGCTGGCGTTGGCGGCCAGCCAGCCGTAGGCGGACGAGGGCCCGAGGTCGAGCTCGGTCGCGCAGCGGTGCAGCGAGTGTCCGGGCGGCGCCACCCAGGTCGGGTCGGGATGGGCGGCGAAGAGTTCCGCCTGCTCTGCGTCGGAGCGGAAGCCGGAGACGACCATGAGCACGACGCCGTCGGTGCGGGCGGCTGCGGCCATCTGGTCATACGCGGCGGCCGCATCGGGGCGCATCCCCTCGCCGTCGCGAAACACAAGTGGCCCGCCGTAGCCGCCGCCGGTCGCCATCGCGGCGGCGCCCCACCCAGCGGCGCCGTAGGGCGCGGCGGCTTCGGCCACGGCGGAGGCTTCGACCCTGTGGCCACCGCTCTCCTTCAACCGGGCGACGATCGTCGCCTTGGCGCGCACCGGCGCGAACGAGCCGGCGTCGGGGAAGCGGAGGACGACCCGCGCCGGGTGGACCTCGTTCTCCCCTGCCGCGTCGAGCGCCGCAGCCCGCGCCCGGTCGAGGTAGAGGGACTTGTCGATGTGCTCGGGGTTCGGCTGACCGTCCGGCAGCCGCGGCGGCGCCAGCAGCCGCGGCAGGTCGTCGCGCATCGACCGCACCGCAGAGATCGCGACCAGGTCGGCGGCCCGCTGCACCCGGCCTTTGCCGGTGACCGCGCCGGCGATCGCCACCAGCGCCAGCGCCGCCGCGATCAGGGCCAGCGAGCCGCCGAGGGCAAGAATCAGGGCCTGCCCGGACTCGTTGCGGGCGCGCCTCATCGCGGCGGTCCGCAAAGGCGCCGCACCAGCCGCTCGGGCAGCCCACCCTGCGACCCTGTCGGCAGGACCCCGAACAGCGCCCGGCGTTCGGCGACCCAGTTGAGGCGGCGCTTGAGGACTCCGACCGCGAGGTCCCTGTCCAGCAGGTCCCGCACCACCAGCGCCACCAGAGAGCGGTCGACCTGCAGGTCCGCACGCAGCAGGACGCCCATTGGTCCCAAGCTCGAATCAGCAAGCGCCGCCTGCAGCAGTTGCGGCGGTACGTGCAGGGCCGTGAGTCCGTCGCGCGCAACCGCCACCGCGGCGGCAGCGATCTCCAAGCCCTCCCTTTCCGCCGGCACCGCCAGATGGCAGACCTGGCCACGGGCGGCGCCGCAGTGGTCGGGCAGGTGCGCGGCCAGACGCTCCTCCAGCTTCTGCGCCGCCACCGAGGCGACCAGGGTCGGTCGCGGCGTCCTGGCGCCGACGTCGATCAGGAGCGTCGCCAGGTCGGCCTCCGCACGGGCGCAGGCGAGCGCCGCTGCTGCTCCGCGGGACCCCTCGGCCTTGCCGACCGCGCTGACGACGAGGACCCTCCCCTTCGCCAGTGGGTTGACGAAGCTCAGCGTCTGCTCCGGCGGCTGGTGATCGGGTCGCGCCTTCTGCGGGCTCAGTACGTTCATCGCGCCGGCCTCGCAGCGGCGCTGCTGCTGACGGTGAGGCGGTCGGCGAGAGCATCGATCGGCGACGGCGGCCGCAGGCGCACCGAGACCTCGCCTCCCTCGACAGCCACCTCGACGTCGTCCGCGGCCCAGCCCGGCAGCGCCTCCCGGGCCGCCTCGGCGGCCGAGCCTCCCGACGCGAGCGCCAGCGCGCCTGCCTCGGCCGCCCCGTCGGCAAGCGTCATGGCGTACCCCGCGACCAGCAGTTGCAGCGCCACCAATGCCGCCAACAGCAGCGCCGGCAACGCCGCGATCAGCTCCACGGTCGCCTGGCCGCGCTCAGCCATCGCCCGGCTCCAGCGCACTCTCCGCCTCCACCCGCAACGGCGGCAGCGACGGGAACAGGCGCGGCACCTCGACCCGCACCCCCACCCCGTCCTCCTCCTCCACCTCCGCCCCCGCCCGCATCGAAGGCGGGAGCGCCGAGCGGGCCGCGCCGGAGGCGTCCCCGCCGACCAGCGCCGCCCGTGCCCCCACCCGCGCGGCCACGCCCGCCGACCAGAGCGCCTGGCCGGCCAGCGCGATCTGCGCGACCGCCAGGACCGCGAGCAGCAGGAAGGGAACCGCCGCGACCAGCTCGACCGACGCGGTCCCCTCCTCCCCGTGCGCTGCTTCCCCGGCTCCTGACGGCATGGGGCAACCGTGCCGGGATGGAGCGCACGCGTGGCGCGCAGATCGCAAAATCTTCGACGCGTCTTACGAACGCACTCGTAAACTGAGGCCATGCGAGCCGGCCGCAACGTCGCGATCATCATGCTGCTGGCCCTGCCGGTCGCCTTCCTGCCGCGCGGCGACAACTTCGCCGAAGCGCTCCTGACCGCGCTGACGCTGGGCCTGCTCGCCGGCATCAGCTGGGTCCTCTACACCTTCAGCCGCGAGAACCAGCTGACCCTGGCGACCCTCACCGACGGCCGCCGCGGGATCCTCTACGGCGCCTTCGGTCTGATCGCCCTACTGATCGCCGGCAGCGACAAGATGACCGCCACCGGCGGCGGCACCCTGCTCTGGATCCTCCTCCTCGCCGTCGCGGTAGCGGGAATCTGGCGAGTCTGGATGGAGGCCAACACTCTCAGCTAACGGCACGAGGGGAGGTCCGAAGGGAGGGGGTCCGCCGGACCCTCCCCGCTGTTGTCCGCCGGACCCCCTCCGTTCGGACCTCCCGAGAAACGCCTACTTGTGGGTCATCACGACGATGCCGGTGATGACCGCACCGGCCACGCAGAGCATCGCCACCGTCCCGACCACCGCCGCGGCCGTGGCGGCCACCGGCCGTTCGCTGCGGCTCAGCTCGGCGAACTGACCCGCCCCCCAGATCCCCAGCGAGAAGAGGAAGGTGACGCCGATGCCGGCGATCACCGAGGCGGCGATCGTCTGCAGGAGTTCGTCGGTGTGGACGATCGTCGCGATCACGCGCCGGCCGCCTCCACCGGCGCCCCGCGCTGGGCCCGCCGGGCGAAGGCGGCGACGATCAGCGAGAGCGCCATCAGCGTGACCAGGATCGGCCCCAGCGCCCCGGTGCCGAAGATCCGCGTGAAGCCGTAGGTGAGGCCGCCGATCGCGGCCGCCGCCGGCAGGGTCAGCAGCCAGGCGACGAAGATGTTGCCGGCGACGCCCCAGCGCACCGCCGAGAGCCGTTTCGCCGCCCCCGAGCCCATCACGCCGCCGTTGATCACGTGCGTGGTCGAGAGCGGGAAGCCGAAGTGGGTCGAGGCGAGGATCACCGCCGCGCCCGCGCCCTGGGCCGAGAACCCCTGCGCCGCGTCCATCTTGATGATCCGGGTCCCGGTCGTCTTGATGATCCGCCAGCCGCCGCTGTAGGTGCCGAGCGCGATCGCGGTCGCCGCCGAGGCGATCACCCAGAAGGGCGGGTCGGCTTCGGCGCCGAGGGTGCCGTTGGCGATCAGCGCCAGGGTGATCACGCCCATCGTCTTCTGGGCGTCGTTGGTCCCGTGGGCGAGCGCCAACAGCCCGCCGGAGACGATCTGCCCGTAGCGATAGCCGCGGCTGACGATCCCCGGCCGCTGCCGCCCCACCACCCGGTAGGAGATCCCGATTGCGGTGCCGGCGACGAGGAAGGCGAGGACCGGGGCGACGACGGCGGGGATCAGGACCTTTCCGATGACCCCTTCGGCGAGCACCGCGTCGAAGCCGACCGCCGCCACCGCCGAGCCGACGACGCCGCCGATCAGCGCGTGCGAAGAGCTCGACGGCAGCCCGAAATACCAGGTGACCAGGTTCCAGGCGATCGCCCCGATCAGACCGGCGAAGACGATCGTCGGGGTGATCACTTCGGCGTTGACGACATCTTTGGCGACGGTGGCGGCGACGCTGATCGAGATGAAGGCGCCGACGAAGTTGAGCAGCGCCGCGAACCCGATCGCGACCTGCGGCCGCGCCGCCCCGGTCGAGATCGAGGTGGCGACGACGTTGGCGGTGTCGTGGAACCCGTTGGTGAAGTCGAACGCCAGCGCGGTAGCGATGACGATCACGAGGATGATTTCGCTATCCATCAGATCGTGACGCGGCTCAGACGTTGCCAGGCAAGGACGCAGGGAGCGAAGCGTGCTCTGCACGTGAGCGACCGAGGACGCAGCATGGCGACGTCTGAGCCCGTCACGAGTTCTTGATGACGATGCCCTCGAGTATCTGGGCGGCGGTCTCGGTCGCGTCGATCGCCTCCTCGAGCACCGCGAACATGTCCTTCCAGCGGATCACGACCATCGGGTCGATGCCGTTGGAAAAAAGCGAGGCGACGGCATCGCGGGAGATCCGGTCGCCGTCGTTCTCCAGCCGGTGGATCTCGATCCAGTACTTGTCGAGGTCTTTGAAGGTGGGGAGCTGCTCCAGGCCCATCGCCAGCTGCTCGCAGGAGGCGACGAGGACTTTGGTCAGCGCCTGCGCCTGCTCCATCGGCGCCTCGATCTTGTAGAGGCCGAGGAAGTCGGCGGCCTCCTCGGTGAAGTCGACGATGTCGTCCATCTGGGTCGCCAGGCCGTAGATGTCCTCGCGGTCGATCGGGGTGACGAAGGTCGAGTTCAGACGCTGGACGATTTCGTGGGTGATTTTGTCGCCGTCCTGCTCGGCGATCACGATCTCCCGTGAGAGGCCCCCGGAATCGGGCCAGGTGTGCATCATCTCGTCGAGCAGCTTCGCCGCCCGCACGGAGTTCTGCCCGGCCTGGATGAAGAGGTCGAAGAAGGTCCTGTCGCGAGGGAGGAGCGAGAAGCGCGCCACTCCTTCGCATCCTAATCAGGTGACAGGCGTACGCGGCTGCTCGGGGGGCGGCGCGGCCAGGTGCTCCGCGGCACGTGCGGAATGTCGTGCCAGCAGCTCGTCCTGGGCGCCGCGAATTTCGCCGTCGGGCCGCCGCCGCGACCACTCGCCCTCGGCGTCCAGCTCCCAGGAACTGGCGTTGTCGGCGAAGCAGCGCTCGAGCACGTCCATCAGCTCCGCCTTCAGGGCCGCGTCCTCTACCGGCGCCACCAGCTCGACCCGGCTGTCGAGGTTGCGCGGCATCAGGTCGGCCGAGCCCATCAGCACCCGCGTCTCCTCGCCGCGGCGGAAGGCGTAGATCCGCGAGTGCTCGAGGAAGCGGCCGAGGATCGAGCGCACGGTGATTTTCTCGGAGACGCCCTCGACCCCCGGCCGCAGGCAGCAGATCCCGCGCACGTTGACGTCGATCCGAACTCCCTTCCGGGAGGCCTCGTACAGCGCCTGGATGCAGCGGGCGTCGACGAGGGCGTTCATCTTCAGCGCGATCCGCGCCTCTTCCCCGGCCTCGTGGGCGGCGGCGGTGCGTTCGATCTCCTCGACGATCTGGTCCCGCATCGTCGTCGGCGAGACCAGGACCTTGCGGTAACCCTCCGGCCGCCCGTAGCCGGTGAGGAAATTGAACATCTCGGCAACGTCGGCGCCGAGGTCGGGGTCGGCGGTGAAGAGGCCGAGGTCGGTGTAGAGGCGGGCCGTCGCCGGGTTGTAGTTTCCGGTGCCGACGTGGACGTACTCGCGCACCTCGTCCCCCTCTCTGCGGGCGACGAGGATCGCCTTAACGTGCGTCTTCAGCCCGGGGATCCCGTAGACGACGTGGACCCCCGCCTCCTCCAGCGACTTCGCCCAGTGGATGTTCGCCTCCTCGTCGAAGCGGGCTTTCAGCTCGACCATGCAGACCGCCTGCTTGCCGCGTTCGGAGGCGCGGATCAGCGACGGCACCAGGGCCGAGTCGTCGCTGGTCCGGTACACGGTCTGCTTGATCGCCAGCACGTCGGGGTCGGCGACCGCCTGGGCGACGAAGCGCTCGACCGAGGTCGCGAAGGAGTCGTAGGGATGGTGGACGAGCAGGTCGCGCTGACGTATCTCGGCGAACATGTCGACCGGTTCGTCGTCCTCCCCCTGTAGGCGCGGCTGGGTGACGGGAGTCCAGGGCGGCCAGCGCAGCTCGGCATGGCCGGGGACGTCGGCGATCGCGTCGAGGTCGGCGAGGTCGAGCAGGCCCTCGATGTCGTAGACCTCGCGGTCTTCAAGGCGCAGCGCTTCGACCAGCTGCGAGCGCAGTTTCGGGTTCATCCCGGAGGCGACCTCGAGCCGCACGACCTCGCCGAAGCGGCGGCGCCGGAGCTCGTCCTGGACCGCCTGCAGGAGGTCGTCGGCCTCGTCGGAGACGGTGAAGTCGGCGTCGCGGGTGACGCGGAAGTAGCCGTGGTCGATCACGTCGATCCCCGGGAAGAGGGCGTCGAGATTGGCGGCGATCACCTCCTCCAGCGGAACGAAGGCGAGGCCGCCGTCCCCGAGCGGGAGGAAGCGGCCGAGCAGCTCCTTCGGGACCTTGACACGGGCGATGATCTCGTTGCCGCTCTCGGCGTCCCGCAGCAACACGCCGAGGCTGAGGGAGAGGTTGGAGATGTAGGGGAAGGGCCGCCCGAGGCCGATCACCAGCGGGGTCAGCGCCGGGAAGACCTGCTGTTTGAAACGGGCGTCGATCTCCCGCCGCTCCTCCTCGCTCGCGGTCTCCAGGGTGACGATGCGGATCCCCTGCTCCTCCAGCGCCGGCTGCAGGTTGCCGCCGAAGCATTCGCAGAGGCGGTCGTCGAGCTCGAGCACCCGCCGCTGGATCGCGTCGATCTGCTCCTTCGGGGAGAGACCGTCGGGGCCGCGGGGTTCGATCCCGGCGTCGAGCTGGTCGAAGAGGCCGGCGACGCGGACCATGAAGAACTCGTCGAGGTTGCTGGCGTAGATGGAGCAGAAGCGGACCCGCTCCAGCAGCGGCACATCGCCGTCCTCCGCGAGTTCGAGGACCCGCTGGTTGAAGTCGAGCCAGGAGAGCTCGCGGTTGAAGTAGAGGGCCGAGTCGTCGATCGATCCATCGTACTGAGGGGCTTCCGGCTCCCCGACGGGCGCCGTGCCGCTGCACGGCGCGCTGTCAGGCGGCACGGGCGAGCGCCTGCGGGCGCGCCGCGGCGGCGGCGTCGAGGGCGCGGCGGTAGCCGGCGGCGAGCTGGCCCATCGAGCGTTCCCACGAGCGCTCGCGAGCGGCGCCGGCGGCGGCGTGGCCGAGCTGGCGGCGCAGTTGGGGCGAGGAGGCGAGTTGCAGCAAGGCGCCGGCGAGGTGATCGGGGTCCGGCAGGCAGAGGAGGCCGGTGTGGCGGTTCTCGATCAGCGCCGCCGGCCCGCCTTCGGCGACGGCGACGACGGGGAGGCCGCTGGCCGCGGCCTCGAGGATCACCTGGCCGTAGGTGTCGGTGCTGCTGCAGAAGAGGAAGGCGTCGGCGCTGGCGTAGGCGCGCGGCAGCTCCTCGCCGGCGAGCCAGCCGAGGAAGGTGGCGCGGTCGCCGAGCCGCTCGCGAAGCTCGCCTTCCTCGGGACCGCCGCCGGCGAGCAGCAGGTGCAGGCGCGGGTCGGCGGCGTGGGCGCGGAGGAAGGTCTCGGCCAGGAGGTCGACCCCCTTCTCGCGGGTCAGACGGCCGGCGTAGAGCACCTTGACCTCGCCGGGGAAGGCGTCGCGGTCGGTCTTGGCCGGATCGAAACGCTCGACGTCCACCCCGCGCTCCCAGCGGCCGACCCGGGCCGGATCGGCGCCGAGGGCGATCACCGAGGCGTCGGCCGAGGGGCTCGGGGAGAGGACGGCCGAGGGTGCCGAGTAGAAGGCGCCGAGGCCGGCCCGGGTCAGCGCCTCCAAGGCGCTGTCCTGGCTGCGCATGCCGGCGTAGGTGGCGATCTCGGTGTGGTAGCTGGCGAGCAGCGGCACCCCGGTGATCCGGCTCATCAGGGTGGCGGCGATCCCGGCCGGGCCGGGGGCGGTGACGTGGACGAGATCGTAGGAGCCCTCGGCGAGGATCTCGACCAGATCGGGGAGGCCGGGAACGCCGAGGCTCATCCCCTCGTAGAAGGGGATCTCCAGCTCGGCCGCGGCGGGGAGGCGGCGGTCGACGCCGGGGTCGGTGCCGACGATGTCGACCTCGAAGCCGGGCACACCGCGCTCGCGGATCTGTTCGATCGTGTGGGTGACCCCGTGCATCGAGCCGATCCCGTCAGCGATCACCGCAACTCGCTGCCGCTCGCCGCGGCGGTCCCGCAACTTCCCTTTCTCGGCCCCGAGAAAGGCGGTCGCGGGCGCGTAGGGGACCGCCGGGACGAGCGCTTCGAAGAGACCGTTGACGGCCCCTGGGAAATCGCCGTCGGCAATCGCCCTGGCGCCCTCGTCGACCACCCGCCGCAGCCGCCGATCGTGAATCCGGCGAGCGCGCCGGTAGAGGTCAGCGTGGGAGAACTCATCGCTCTGCAGATAGGCGATCAGGTCGGGGCCACGGACATCCAGCCCAACCCCGTCGAGCCAAGCCTCCAGCAACGCGCGCGCGTCCTCAGGCCCGACATCAGCAGCAATCTTCCCTTCACGGGCAGCCCCCTCGCGGATAACCCGTTCGGCCATCTTCAGCACCCCGCCCGTCCCCCACGGTCAGAGCCCTAGTAGCGAGCGCCATAGCGGCATGAGCCCACTTGGCGGCGCTGCCTTGTTCCCCACCCGCTTCGGCGTCGCCGCGCCGCAGGTGGGCGAGAAACTCTTCCGGCGTCGCGGCCGCGGGCGCCTCGGTGTAGGTGCGGCCGATGTCGACGCCGGCATGGTCGTCGGAGCCGCCGATGCCGGTGCCGCCGTGGGTCTCGACGTAGATCGCAGCGGGCATGTTCAGCTCGGCGGCCCGAGAGCCGTTGCGAACCTCCCAGACGGGGAAGAGCTCCGCCAGTCGCCGCCGGTGGCGCTTGGTCAGCGGCGCGGCGACGTTGAAGAAGGGATGCGCGAGGGCGCAGGCGATCCCCTGCTCGTGAAGGTAGGCGGCGCAGGCTTCGAAGTCGCCGGAGTGTGCCTGCAGCCACTCGTGGTCCCCGGGAGTGATCCCGTAACAGAGGACGTGAACCGCCTGGGGCTCGCCGGCGAAGCGGGCGGTCAGCTCCTCGGAGACGAAGCAGTCGGGACGATCGGCCAGCTCGAGGCAGCCGTCGATCGTGTCGTGGTCGGTGATCGTGACGAAGTCCATCCCCCGCCGCCTGGCCAGCTCGTAGACCTCCTGCGGCGGCGTCGCGCACTCCGGCAGGCCCAGCGACCGCTGCACGCCCAGCTTCGAGAAGTGCGATGCCGTCGAGTGGCAATGCATGTCAACACGGGAAGTCATCGGTGCTCTCCCTATCTCGGTTCCTCTTTCACCCACAGGGTTCGCCATACGACGGCGCGGGATGTGAAAAGGCCGATAACACAACCGCGCCGCCAGGGCTTCCACCCCGGCGGCGCGGTTTATCACTGGTCGTCTGCGACGCTGTTGTGGCTTGCGACGCTTCTAGAGCGAGGAGGCAGCCCTGAGTCCGGCGTCTTTGACGACCTTGGGGAGCGGGGCGAAATCGAGCGCCGCGCCGTATTTCTGACCGATCGTCAGGCAGTACCTGGCGAACTGCTGCAGGAAGCCCTTCTGGGGGGCGTCCCGGGGGACGATCATGTAGGTGAAGGTCGAGATCGGGTAGGCGATCGTCGCCTTCTTGGGGGGATCGGTGATGCTGATCGTGTTGCTTGGCCCCAGTTTCTTCACGGTCGAAGCCGCACTGGAGATGTTGGGAATGTTCGGGAGCGTGAACCTGCCCGCCTTGTTCTGGATCGCGGCGGCGTGAACGCCGGCGGCGATCAGGTAGTAGGCGGAGATGTAACCGATCGCTCCCGGCGTTTTGGTCACCGTGGCGGTGACGCCCGCGTTGCCTTTGGCCCCGACTCCGGTCGGGAAACCGACGGTCGTCGCGTAGCCGACTTCTTTCTTCCAGGCGGGACTGACTTTCGACAGGTAGTTGGTGAACGCGTTGGTGTCACCGGAGCCGTCGCTGCGGAAGACCGGGGTGATCGTCAGGCCGGGCAGCTTGACCCCCGGGTTGACCGCCTTGATCTTCTTGTCGTTCCACTTCGTGATCTGTCCGAAGTAGATCGAGGCGAGGATCTTGCCCGTCAATTTCAGCTTCTTGGCGCCGGGGATGTTGTAGCCGACACCGGTCGCCGAAAGGGCCCACGGGATCTGCACGCAGTTGTTGCAGGCCGCGGCCTGTTCGGGCGTCAAGGGCGCGTCGGAGGCCCCGAAGTCCACCGTGCGGGCGGTGATCTGCGCGATCCCGGTCCCGGAGCCGACCGCCGAGTATTTGACGGGAATGCCTTCTTTGATTTCGAAGTTGCTGATCCAGTTCGCCATGATCGGGGCGACCAGCGTCGAGCCGGCTCCCGTCAGGCCGGCAGCCGAGGCGGCGGCAGGCGCGACCGAAGCCGTGCCGCCGACAGTCGCGACCACTGCGATCAGCGCAGCAAGCAACCTATTCCGAAGCAATGCGGGTCCTTTCGAGTTCGTTTTCACACCCGCAGCCTCTACCGAAAGATTCGCGAAATTGTTTCAATCCCGTAAACCCGTGCAGTAACAACACTGTTACAAGTCGGCAAACGTGACTACATACCCTGACGCGCGATGTCCACCGCCTCCCCCACCGTTCGCGTCGGCACCCGTGGGGCGCGGGTCAGCACCCTGCGGCGCCGCCTCGACCGGCTCGGCGACCGGGCGCTTTTCGGCATCTGCCTGCTGGCGGCACTGCTGGCCGCCGCGATCATCGTCCTCGTCGGCTACCAGATCGTCGACGGCGCCTCGGCGGCGATCTCGAAGTTCGGCTTCGCCTTCGTCTACGAGACGACCTGGCAGCCGAACTTCGATGCCTTCGGCGCCGGCTCGCTGCTGTTCGGGACCGCCGTCACCTCGGCCTTCGCGCTGCTGCTCGGGGGGCCGATCGCGATCGCGATCGGGCTCTTCCTGACGCTACTGGCACCGAGCGGGGTCCGCGGCGTCGTCGGCCCGCTGGTCGAGCTGCTGGCGGCGATCCCGAGCGTCATCCTCGGCTTCTGGGGGCTGCTCGTCCTCGCACCCTTCGTGCAGGACAAGGTCGAGCCCCTACTCCACGACGCGCTCGGCTTCCTGCCGATCTTCGGCACGCCGGAAACGACCGGCCTCAGCGTCTTCACCGCCAGCCTGATCCTGACCCTGATGGTGATCCCGATCATCGCCTCGATCTCCCGCGACCTCTTCGCTTCGGTGCCCCCCGAGCTGCAGGACGGAGCCAGCGCCCTCGGCGCCACCCGCTGGGAGGTGGTCCGCGGCGTCGTCCTCCCGACCACCTCCTCCGGCGTGGTCGCCGCCTGCCTGCTGGGACTGGGTCGCGCCCTCGGCGAGGCGATCGCTGTCTCGCAGGTGATCGGCGCCGGCTCGGAAATCGAGGCCTCCCTGTTCAAATCCGGCGACACCCTGGCCTCGCGGATCGCCCTGCAGTTTCCCGGAGCGCTGACCGAACTGCACAAAGCCTCGCTCTTCTACTGCGGCGTGATCCTTCTGGCGATCGGGCTCGCCTCCAACCTGATCGCCCAGGCGATCGGGCGACGCTTCAGCTACCGGGGGGCGACGGCGCGATGAGCGAGGCGGCGATCCCGGACCCGGCCGCGCCGCTCGTCCCCAGCGGCAACCTGCGGCGGCGGCAGCTGGTCAGCCGCGGCGCCGAGCTCGCCGCCACCGCCGCGGCGGTGGTCGCGGTCGCGGCTCTCGCGATCGTCGTCTACACCGTCGTCGCCCGCGGCGCCAGGGCGATCGACCTCGACTTCGTCTTCACCGGCTACCCGACCGGAGTCGGGCCGATGCTGCTGGGAACGATCGTGATCGCCCTCGTCGCCACCGCGATGGCGATGCCGGTCGGCGTCCTCATCGCCCTCTTCCTCACCGAGTACGCCGGCGCCCGCGGTTCGGGCGCCCTGCGCCTGACGCTCGACCTGCTCAACGGGCTGCCCTCGATCATCCTCGGCCTCTTCGTCTTCGCCCTGCTCGTCGACCACAAGCAGCAGTCGGGCTTCGCGGGCGCGGTCGCCCTGGCGATAATCGAGCTGCCGCTGATCGCCCGCGGCTCCCAGGAGGTCCTGCTGCTGGTGCCGAAGAGCCTGCGCGAAGCCTCCGACGCGCTCGGGGTCACCCGCTGGCGCTCGGTCCTGACCGTGGTGCTGCCGACCGCGCTCGGCGGCATCGTCACCGCAACCGTCCTCGCGGTCGCGCGGGCGGCGGGCGAGACGGCGCCGCTGATCCTCGCCAGCTCGGTTTTCGACCCCAAACACTTCTCCGTCAACCCCTTCGAAGCCCTGCCGAACGTGCCGGTGTGGATCTACAAACTCTCCGAAGAAGGCAACCCCGAAGGCTTTACGGAAGCCTGGGGGATGTCACTGCTGCTCGTCTCCTTCATCCTCTTCGCGAGCCTCGGCGCCCGGGCGCTGCTGGCCCGCAGTAAACGAAAGCTGAGTTCATGAACCCTCCCGACCAGGCCGCACCCGCGCGGGTGCGGATCCAGACCGGTGCCGCTCCGGCGCCCACCGGCGTAACCGGGACGACGGCAGCGCCGGCGATCCGGCCCGAGCTCGTCTTCGACGCCCGTGGCGTCTCGATCTTCTACGGCGCCAAGCAGGCGCTCACCGCCGTCGACCTCGGCATCCACCGCGTCGAGATCACCGCCCTGATCGGCCCCTCCGGCTGCGGCAAGACGACCTTCCTGCGCAGCCTCAACCGGATGAACGACTCGGTCCCGGGCTTCCGCATCGAGGGCAGCGTCCTCTACCACGGCCACGAGCTCTACGGCGGCAACGTCGACCAGGTCGAGGTGCGGCGCCGGATCGGGATGGTCTTCCAGAAACCGAACCCGTTCCCGAAGTCGATCTACGACAACGTCGCCTGGGCGCCGCGCAACCTCGGCCTGTGGCGCGGCCTCGACGAGCGGGTCGTGCGCGCATTGCGCGGCGCCGCCCTTTGGAACGAGGTCAAGGACCGGCTCAAGGACAGCGCCCTCGGGCTTTCCGGCGGCCAACAGCAGCGACTCTGCATCGCCCGGGCGATCGCGATCGAGCCCGACGTCCTCCTCCTCGACGAGCCCGCCTCGGCCCTCGATCCGATCGCGACCGGCGCGATCGAGGAGCTGATGCACAATCTCAAAGGCCGCTTCACGATCGTCATCGTCACTCACAACATGCAGCAGGCCGCGCGCGTCGCCGATCGCACCGCCTTCTTCAGCCTCGAGACCGGCGGCGAGAAGCCGGTGGGGACGCTGATCGAGGTCGGCGAGACCGGCCAGATCTTCGCCGAACCGCGCGACCCCCGCACGCGCGACTACGTCACCGGCCGCTTCGGGTGATGCAGCCGCGCCACGCGGTGGCGCGGCGCTTTTATCGGCGCAAGATCTCCTCGCCGGTGACCTGGGCGAGGAGCGGCTTGCCGCACTGCCAGCAGAAGGTGGCGCCGCTGGAGTGCGGGGCGCCGCAGCCGGCGCAGGAGCCGGAGGCGCCGGTCTCGTCCATCCGCAGGATCCGCTCGACCTCGCTCAGCTCGGCGTCGGCGTCCTGCAGCGGCACCGCCCGCTTGACGATCAGCTCGACGTCGATGCTGTTGCGGACCGCCATCTCGAAGACGAGGCCGCCGAGGTCCCACTGCAGCTCCGCCACCCGGGCCGCGAGCTGCTCGCGGCGCCGCTCGAGATCGAGGACCCGCTCCTCCTCGCGGGGGCCGCTCATTCGAAGAAGTCCCCTTCGAACTTGCCGCTGTCGCCGCAGCCGGCGACGCTGGGATCGCAGTCGCCGCCGAGCTGCTGCTCGGGCGGGGCGATCTTCACGCCCGGTGCCGGTTCGAAGACTTCTTCGGTCGCCTTGCTGGCGCCGCTCCTGCCGGTCGCGGCCTTTTCCTTCGCCGTCTTCATCGTCGCCGATTTCGGCTGGTTGCCACCTTTGACGGCGCCACCGGCACTGCCACCCGCCGTCGAGGCGGTAGCGGCCGGCCCTGCGGTGCCGCCGACGCGGATCACCTGCGGCGCGGCGGTGTTGCCCGTCCGGCCCTCGCCGGAGCGGCCGATCATCACCCCGACCCCGATCGCGAGGACCAGGGTCGCGACCACGCCGACGAGGGAGGAGCTGGCGGAGATCGAGGGGCGCCGGCGCGGCGACGGTTGCGGAGGGGGTGCCGCCGCCGCCGCGGCCGGCTGGGGACGCCTGCTCGCGTTCATGTACGTGACCGCGTCCATGATCGGCAGCCGCGGCTCCCCGCGCCGCTGCCCACAGGAGAGGCAGTAGCGCTGGTCAGGGAGCAGGGAAGATCCGCAGCTGGGGCAGGCCTCGGACACGGGGGCATCTTCCACGCGACCCCCCGCTCCGCATGTTTAGGAGTTGTAAATCCGACTCAGGATCTTCACAACCTGGGAACGGCGCCCGGCGATACTCGCGCTGCCTTGACCGCGAAGAAGGACCAACCGGCCCTGCCCGCCCCCTGGGCCCTGGCGATGGCGGTGCTGGCGATGCTGTCGCTCGGGGTGCTGATCGGCTCCGTCACCAGGCAGCTCTCCGAGAACGCCAGCTTCACCACGGTCCTGCTCGAAGCCGCCGCACAGGCCCGCGAAGAAGCGGCCGCGCCCGAACCCGCGGCAGCCGAACCTGCAGAAGTCGAAGCGACGGGCGGCGAAAGCGCGGCGACGACGGCGACCCCTTCCGCGATCCCCACCGAAACGCCATCGGTGGAAGAACCGCTGGCGGCCCCGAAACCGGAAGTCCCGGTGATCGAAGAAGAACTCCCCACCGGCCTGCCGGAAATCAAACACGTCTTCGTCGTGATGCTGGAGGAAGGCGGGGTCGAGGAAACCTTCGGAGAGGCCGCAAAGTCGAGCTACCTGAGTGAGGAGCTGCCGCAGCAGGGCGAGCTCCTGATCAACTACTTCGCGGTCACCAAAGGGGCGCTGGCGAACCAGATCGCGCTTCTGAGCGGGCAGGGGCCGACGCCGGCGACGGCTGCCGGTTGTCCCACCTACGGCGATGTCCTCCCCGGCGCCGAAAACCCCGCAGGCCAGGTCGAAGGCGACGGCTGCGCGTACCCGGCGGCGACCAAAACCCTCCTGCGCCAGCTGACCGAAGCCGAGCTCGGGTGGAAGTCCTACCGGGAAGAACCGAGCGACTGCTCGCAACCGCCGGCCGCCGCCGATCCCCTCCTCTACTTCCATGCGGTCCTCGACGGACCCGAATGCGCCGAAGCCGACGTCGGCCTGCCGCAGCTCTCCGAAGACCTGAAGCTGAAAGCCGAAAGGTTCCCCGCCTTCGCCTACGTATCCCTCGGGGAAGCGCAGCTGAAAACCGTCGTCACCGAAATCAAGAACTCTCTCGCCTACAAGGACGGCGGCATGATCGCCATCACCGCCGCCCAGGCTCCCCAGGACGGCGAGAACCCGGACGAAAGCGGCTGCTGCATCGATCCCGACTTCCCCAACCTGCCCGGCGCTCCCAGCGCCACTTCCCCCACCGGCCCGGTCCGCGAAACCGGCGGCGGCGGCCGCCTCGGCCTCCTCCTCCTCTCCCCCTACGTCGAACCCGGCACGACCAGCGAGGCCTACTTCAACCACTTCTCCCTACTGGTCACGATCGAGGAACTGTTCGAACTGGAGCGCATCGGCTACGCCGCCGAACCTGCCCTGACCGGTTTCGACGAATCGATCTTCAACGCGGCTGGCTGAACCTAAACACAGTTGATTTTCTGAATCTGGCTACCGAGGGTATCGGCTACCCAGATACTGGTGCCAGAGATGACGACACCCCGTAGTTCGAGGAAGGAATTGCTGAACTGACCTAGGTAGGCTCCTTCCGAGCTGAACTGCTGAAGTCGTTTGTTTCCGCTATCTGCCACCCAAACCTTGCCTTCGGCATCAACTGCGATGCCCCGTGGCAGTGAGAACTGACCGTTGCCAGTGCCATTGGACCCAACGGCGCGAACGAACGCACCCGCTGAAGTGAACTCCTGATACCGAGAGTTGTAGGTGTCGGCGACGAGAACATTGCCTTTTGAGCTAACCGCGATCGCTTCCGGATATTTGAATTCGCCGTTGCCGGTTCCTTCTTTGCCGAACTGGCTCAGGTATTCGCCTTTCGAATTAAATTTTTGGACGCGACTCTTTCCAAAGCCACTGCCTTCCGCGAGAGTCGCTGTCTCCAGCACCCACAAGTTCCCGCTCGCATCGATCACAAGATCTCGGGCCGTCTTGAATTGCCCATTTCCTTCTCCAGCACTACCGAATTCAAGCAGGAGTTCGCCACTAGGTTTGAACTTACGGACCTTGGTGTTTGCCACCGCCCAGACATTGCCTTCAGCATCGATAGCGATGCCTGTCGGTCCGGCGTTTTGGCCAGTCAATGGGCTGGGAACTGGCTTGAACCCAAACTGACTGACTAGTTCACCGTTGGAATTGAACTTCTCGATACGGTTGCGACCGGTATCGGCGACCCAGATATTGCCTGATGGGTCAATCGTCACATCCTGGGGTAACAAGAGGTGTCCTGGTTCTCTGCCGATTTCGAGGAGGGATTCGCCGCTAGAGCCAAGCTTCTGCATGCGGTCGTTTCCGGTATCGGCAATCCAAGCTTTCCCGCCGGAGATTACGAGGCCACGAGGTTCGAAGAGCTGCCCGGCGTTGGGTCCAAAACCACCAAATTGGCTGAGGTAAGTGCCTTTGGCACTGAAGCGCTGAACTCGGTTATTGCCGGAATCGGTAACCCAGACCACGTCTTCTGAGTCTACGGCTATGCCCCGCGGGGATTCGAATTGTCCATTGCCCGGTCCAAAAGACCCCACTTTCCGGACGAAGACTCCCGCCGAAGTAAATTCCTGGTATCGATTATTGCCGGTGTCGGCAACGAGGACATTGCCTTCTTTGTCAACCGTAATTGCTTCGGGAGAATGGAACGTTCCGTCGGCGTTCCCTTCTTTACCGAACTGGCTTTGGTAAGTCCCACTAGAGTTGAACTTCTGCACGCGCACGGCCGCGCCTGACTGGCCTTTATCAACCACCCAAACGTTGCCGGAACCATCTATGGCGAGATCGCGCGCGTTCATGAACTGGCCATTACCGCTGCCTTCACTGCCGAATTCGAGCAGTAGTTCCCCGTTCGCTTTGTACTTGCGGACCTTCG
>JBIOVP010000087.1:0-5830 GCA_044867815.1 Solirubrobacterales bacterium
CGGTAGTCGTTCAGCTTCCAGCCGCGGTGGGCGAGGCCGAGCATGCCGTTGTTGTGGCAGTAGAGGCCGGTGAGAAGGCTGGCGCGGCTGCCCGAGCAGGTCGGCGCGGCGCAGAAGGCCTCGCGGAACAGCACCCCCTGGTCGGCCAGCATCTGGATGTTCGGGGTTGGAACCTGGAACCCGTAGGGCTGGACGTAGCGGCCGGTGTCGTGGGAGTGGATGTAGAGGATGTTGGGCGGCAGCACCACCCTTCAGGTTACCGGCCGACCCCTGTTTACTCTTTTGTTGATAGGGATAGTTAGGAAAGAGATGAGACCCGATCGCTCCTATCTCGTCTGCGCCACCCCCCGCAGCGGCAGCACCCTCGTCTGCCACGCGCTCGAGGAAACCGGCGTCGCCGGCCGTCCCGAGGAGTACTTCGAGGCGCTCCGCCACAGCGGCCGCCCCCGCCGGCCGGAGGAATACTTCCTCGGCGTCGAGGACCAGTCGATCCGCGACCACCTCGGCGAGCGCAGCGTCGGCTCCGACCCCCAGCCCCGCTCGCCGCTGTGGAGCCGCGCCGCCTACGACCGCTACCTCGAGTGGGCGTTCGAGACCGGGGCCACCGACAACGGCGTCTTCGGGGCGAAGCTGATGTGGGGCTACTTCGGCGAGTTCGTCAGCCTCCTGCGCAACATCCCCGAATACCGCGACGTGCCGCTGGCGGAGCTGATGCCGACGGTCTTCCCCGACCTCACCTTCGTCCGCGTCGTCCGCGCCAACAAGGTGCGGCAGGCGGTCTCGCTCTGGAAGGCGGTGCAGACCGCGACCTGGCGCGAAGACCAGGCCAGCTCCAAGGTCAGCTCGGTCGAGGAAGACGGCGCACCTCCCTACCGCAGCTTCGCCGAGGCCCACCGCCCGCAGCTGCGCTTCCACTACCGGGCGATCGACCACCTGCTCGACCAGCTCCTGGTCGAAGAGGCCTCCTGGGACGCCTTCTTCGAGCACTCCGGGATCAAACCGATCCTCGTCCTCTACGAGAACTTCGCCGCCGACCACGAGACCCGCACCCTCAACCTGCTCGAGCGCCTCGACCTCACCTGCCCCGAGGACTTCGAGTTCGAGCCGCGGATGAAGAAACAGTCGGACAGGATCAACGACGACTGGACCAGGCGCTACAGCGAGCTGCGCCTGGGCCGGGACTTCGACCTGGTGCCGGCGCCGGTCGAAGAGAAGAGCGGCTCGCGAACCTGAGCGCCCAAGCCGCAGATGCAGGCAGCTCGAGGCGGCAAAGGATGGCTGCGAAAACTTCAGAATCCTGACGAATGGGCAGCACGCGGCGCGCGTGGCCCTACCGCGCGACCCAGGCGTCGGGGTCGGCGGTGAGGTCGCCGACGACGCTGGGGAGCTCGCCGGAGACGAGGTCGGCGAGGGTGACCTCCTCGAGCACGGTGCGGAGGCTGGCGCGGACGGCGATCCAGACCGCCTGCAGGTGCTCGGCGTTGCCGCGGTATTCGATGTCCTCGGGAGGGGTCGACTGCACGTGGGCGATCGGGCCCTCGACGGCGCGGACGATCTCGGCGACCGTGACCTCGTCGGCTGGACGGGCGAGCCAGTAGCCGCCCTTGGCGCCGCGGCGGGCCCGGACGATGCCGTGGTGCTTCAGCTCCAGGAGGATGTGCTCGAGGAACTGCAGGGGGATGTCCTGGGCATCGGCCAGGCGCTCGCCCTTTACCGGGCCCTCGTCGCCGGCCGCCGCGAGCTCGGCAGCGGCCCGCACCGCGTAGTCGGCCTTAGCGGAAACTCGCATGTATCTAGTTAATCAGTCGGCGGGCAGCGTCCGCGCCAGTGCCGCCGTCTGGTCCGCCTCTTGTTGGAGCTGCTGCTCGCGGCGGCGGTTGAGCCAGTGCGGCGCGTAGAGGACCGCGGCAAGGCCGATGGCGGCAATCGCGGCGGCGATCGGCCAGACCCCGGGGTCGCCCTTCTGAACGGTGACGATGCCGGAGCCGACCAGGACCAGACCAAGGGAGGTGCGGAGGAAGCCCTGCGGAGCCCTGTCCGAGAGGGAGGCACCGATCACCACACCGGGGATGCTGCCGAGGAGGATGTTGGCGGCGAGAACGAAGTCGACGTTGCCGCCTACCCAGTGGGCGATACCCGCCGCCCAGAGCAGGATCGCGGCGTGGAAGACGTCGGTGCCGACGACTTTTTTCGGCGCCAGCCGGTAGACCGCGATCAACAGGATCGCGATCACGGTGCCGGAGCCGGCCGAGGTGATGCCGATCACGAAGCCGGTGGTGGCGCCGATCACGATCGCCGCGACTTTGTGGCGGCGCTCGACCTCGAAGCGCTCGCGCTCGTCGATCAGGTTGCGCAGGATCAGCGCCCGCGCCAGGGTGATGACGCCGACCATCAGCAGGGTGCCGCCGAGGACGGCATAGACGAGTTCGTCGAGGCGGTCTTCACCGACCTGCGTCTGCAGCCAGGAGACGAGGACGACGCCGCCGACGGCCGAGGGGACGCTGCCGAGCGCCAGCCACTTGACCAGGTCCATGTTCACCGTCTTCAGCTTCAGGTGGCGCCAGCCGCCGACGGTCTTGGTGACGGCGGCGTAGAAGATGTCGGTGCCGATCGCGGTCGTCGGCGAGATCCCGAAGATGAGGATCAGCAGCGGGGTCATCAGCGAACCTCCGCCCATGCCGGTCATGCCGACGAGTACGCCGATGCCCAATCCGAAGAGGACGATTGCCGGGTCCATTGGTTGCTCCTGCTCCGCACCCTGTTGATCTCGACTTTCCTGACCACGTTGGTCAGGAGTGCGGAGTGCGCCAGGATACCAGCATGCAGCTCGAAATTGGGGGGGTTTCGCACTCCTACGGCGACCTGTGCACCCTCGACTCGCTCGACCTGACAGGGGAGGAGCATGAGGTGCTCGGCCTCGTCGGCCCCTCGGGCTGCGGCAAGTCGACCCTGCTGGAGCTGATCTGCGGCCTGCAGGAGCCGAGCGCCGGCACGATCTCGGTCGGCGGGGCCACCCGCGCCGAGGGGCGGCTCGGGCGCTGCGCCTTCATGCCCCAGCGCGACCTGCTGCTGCCCTGGTACTCGGCGATCGACAACGCCGCCCTGGCGCTGCGCAACCAGGGGCTGGGACGGGACGCGGCCCGCGGCGCCGCGGCCGGGCTCTTCGAGCGCTTCGGCCTCGCCGGCTTCGAAGCGGCCCGGCCAAACGAGCTCTCGGGCGGGATGCGGCAGCGGGTCGCCTTCCTCCGCACCCTGATCGCCGGCAAGCCGGTGCTGGCCCTGGACGAGCCCTTCGCCGCCCTCGACGCGATCACCCGGGCGGAGATGCAGGAGTGGCTGGCGGCGGCGCTGCGCACCGACCCCCGCACCGTCGTCCTCGTCACCCACGACGTCGAGGAGGCGCTCTACCTCTGCGACCGGCTCGCCGTGCTCTCGGCCCGCCCGGGCCGGATCGTCGCCGAGCTCGCCTCCCCCCACCCCCGCGCCCCCGAGCGCGACGCCGCCGTCACCGACCCGGAGTTCATCGCCGCCCGCGAGGAGGCCCTGCAGGCGTTGCGTGGTTCCAAACGGACGCTATGAGTGCAAAAGGAACCACGAGATGGCGGCGGGTGCTGCTTCCCGGCCTGCTTCTGGCGGCGCTGGTCGGGCTCTGGCAGGTCGCCGCCTCGACCGGGACGATCGCCGACGCGCTCGACCTCCAGGACTTCCTCGTACCCACGCCGGTCGAAATCACCAACTCGCTCTGGGAGAACCGCGGCCTGCTGGCCGAAAATGCCTGGGTCACCCTGCGCGAGATCCTGCTCGGCCTCGGCTGCGCGCTTGTCGTCGGGGTCGGCTTTGCGGTGGCGATGCACCGCTCGCGAGTCCTGCGCGACGCCGCCTACCCGCTGATCGTCGCCTCGCAGGCGATCCCGATCGTCGTCATCGCCCCGATCCTGGTCGTCTGGTTCGGCTATGGGATCGCCGCCAAGCTGGTAATCGTCGCCCTGATCTGCTTCTTCCCGATCACGGTCAACACGCTCGACGGGCTGCGCTCCGTCGATCCGGAGGCGGTGAAGCTGATGCGCAGCCTCGACGCCTCCCCGTGGCAGCGGTTCCGGCGGGTGGAAGCGCCGGCCGCCCTTCCCAACCTCTTCACCGGCATCAAGATCGCTGCCGTCGTCGCCCCGATCGGCGCCGTCTTCGCCGAGTGGGCCGGCTCCAGCTCCGGCCTCGGTCACCTGATCCAGTCCGACACGGCCTACTTCCTGGTCGATCGGCAGTTCGCAACCGTGCTCGTCCTCGCCGCAATCGCCCTGGCGCTGATCGGCATCGTCGCCCTCGCGGAGCGGCACGTCGTCACTTGGCGATAGAACTCAGGTGATGACGCGCCACCGCACCTGGGCGATCGCCCTCGCCGTTCTCGCCCTTGCGCTGACCCTGGCCGCCTGCGGCGAGAAGTCCGAGGACACGAGCGGCGCCAGCGATCCCTTCGGCCTCACGCTCGACTTCTACCCCAACCCGGACCACGCCGGGATCTACATGGCACAGAAGCTCGGCTACTTCGAGGAAGCCGGGCTCGACCTCGGCATCGAGACCCCCTCCGACCCGGCAGCGCCGGTCAAACTGGTCGCCGCCGGCCGCTCCGACCTGGCGATCTCCTACGAGCCCGAGGTGGCGCTGGCGCGCGAGCAGGGGCTCGACGTCGTCGCGATCGCCGCGCTGGTCGACCGGCCGCTGACTTCGATGATCTGGCTCAAGAGCTCCGGGATCAAAGACGTCGGCGACCTCAAAGGCAGGACGATCGCCACCGCCGGGATTCCCTACCAGGACGCCTTCCTGAAGACGATCCTCGCCCGGGTGAACCTGACCTCCGACGACGTCAAGGCGGTCAACGTCGGCTTCGGCCTTCTCCCCGCCCTGCTCGGCGGCTCGGCGCAGGCGATGCTCGGCGGCTTCAGCAATGTCGAGGGAGTCGACCTGCGCGAACGTGGCAAAGCTCCGGTCGTCACCCCGGTCGACCAGCTCGGCGTCCCCACCTACGACGAGCTGGTGCTGGTGGCGCGGCGGCGGAGCCTGGAAGAGGACCCGGAGAAGTTCCGCCTCTTCCTCGCCGCGCTGCAGCGCGGCACGGAAGCGGCGGTGGCACAACCCGGCGCGGCGACCAGGGCGATCACCGAAGCCAACCCCGACCTCGAACCGAAACTCGCCGCGGCCGAGGTGAAGGCGACGCTGCCGCTGCTCGGGGTGCCGACGGCGGACCAGCCCTACGGCTACATGGACCCCGAGGAGTGGGCGCCCTTCGCCGGCTGGATGCGGGACAACGAGCTGATCGAGTCGCTGCCGGCGCCGAGCGAACTGCTCGACAACGGCTACCTGCCCTCGGGCGAGATCCCGGAATAGCCGAGCGCACCTTCGGCGATCAGGCGGCTGACCTCACGCTCGGGCATCGCCGCGTGGAAGAGGTGCCCCTGCGCGTAGTCGCAGCCGAGGCGGCGCAGCTCCGATAGCTGCACCTCGCTTTCGACCCCCTCGGCGATCACCTCCAGCGACAGCGCCCGGGCCATGCCGATGATCGCCTCGACGATCGCCGTCGCCTCCTGCTCGATCCCCAGCGCCTCGACGAAGGAGCGGTCGATCTTCAGGGCGTGGAAGGGGAAGCGGTTGAGGTAGGCGAGCGAGGAGTAGCCGGTGCCGAAGTCGTCGAGCACGAGGCGGACGCCGAGCTCGTTCAGCTTCTGCAGCGAGGAGATCGCCGTCGCCGACTCCTCGACCAGGACCCCCTCGGTGATCTCCAGCCGTAGGTGGATGGGGTCGAGACCGGTGCGGGCGATCACCTCCTCGACGACGT
>JBIOVP010000088.1:0-2052 GCA_044867815.1 Solirubrobacterales bacterium
GGCCGCGGGGCTGCGTGCCGCAGCCGAGATTGACCAGGGGTCAAGCTCGGCTGCGTTGAACCGGGTTGCGGCGATCGTCGGCGACGCCTCCAACGAGGAGGGCTTCCTGCTGCAGCGACTGCTGCGCGACGCGCTCGGCTCGCCGCACATCGACTCGCGCCCCTCGCGCGGGCCGGAGGCGAGTGTCCTGCGCCGGCTGGCCGAGCCGGGCATCTCGGCCAAGGTGCGGGACATCGACGAGGCGGACGCGATCCTGGTGCTGGGCACCGACCCCCTGCACAGCTCGCCGATCCTCGACCTGCGGGTGCGCAAGGCGATCCGCCGCAACGGCGCCAAGCTGGTGGTGGCGACCGAGCGCCCGACCGCGCTCGACGGCGGCGCCGAGGCGATCGCCCGCTACGCCCCCGGCCAGGCCGCCCACTTCGTCTCCGAGCTGGCGAGCGCGATCGGCGGCGCCGAGAACGTCGCCAGCCCGGTCGCCGAGACCCTGCGCGAGGTCGGCAGGGTCGTCGTCATCTGGGGCGAGCGGGTCGCCCGCGAGGACGGCGCCGCCGAGGCGCTGCTGAAGGTCGCCGAGGCGACGGGCATCGCCGCCACCGAGGGCGCCGGCCTGCTGGAGATCCCCGACACCACCAACGCCCGCGGCCTGCGCGAGGCCGGCTGCCTCCCCGACGCCGGCCCGGGCCTCGCCGAGGCGACGGCCGGCAGGTCGACCGAGGAGATCCGCCAGGCGCTGATCGAGGGCGAGGTCACCCACCTCGTCCTCTTCGGCGCCGACCCGCTGCGCGACTTCCCCGACACCCCCGCCTGGGAAGAGGCGCTGACCGCCTGCGACTTCCTCGTCAGCTTCTCGATGCACGAGAACGCGACCACCGCCAAGGCCGACGTCGTCCTCCCGCTTGAGACCCACGCCGAGAAAGACGGCACCGTCACCCACCCCGACGGCCGCCTCCAACGCGTCCGCCCCTCTGCCTCCCGCCCCGACGAGGTCCGTTCCAACATCCAGGTCCTCGCCGAGCTGGCCAAAGCGCTGGACCTGGACACCGGCATCGACTCCCAGCCCACCGCCTTCGCAGCTCTCACCCAAGCGATCAGCTTCTACAACGGCATCTCGGAGACCGACATAGGAGGCCGAGGCATCCGCTGGCAGGACACCCCCTCTGCCAACAACCTCCCGGCCGGGGCGTCCGGGGGTGACTCGCCGGACACTCAGCGCGAGGCGCCTACCGACACCTCGGAGGCCGGCGACGATCCCCGCCGAGTCGCGTCCGCCGAGTCACCCCGGGACGCCCCCCTGACGCTGGGTACCTACCGCGACCTCTGGGCCGGCCCCGTCACCGAGCTCAACCCGCCGCTGAAGTTCCTGACGCCGCAGCAGCGAGTGGAGGTCTCTCCAGTCGATGCAGATCGACTCAGCTTGCAAAGCGGCGACATAGTTCGTGTCAACGGCATTGAGGCACAGGTGCACGTCAAGGAGAGGGTGCCGGCGGGCGTCTGCTTCATGGCCGAGGGCGTCGCCGATGCCAACGCGAACGCGCTGTTGAACGGCGGCCCGGTCCAGGTGCAGATCGAGAAGCTGAGCGAGGCGCGCGCCTGATGCTGCCGCTCGCCGACACGCAGCTCGCCGAAGCGACCTGGGTGATGATCGTCAAGTCGATCGTCATCTTCGCCGTCACCTTCGGCATCCTGCCGCTGCTGACCGTCCTGGAGCGGAAGCTGATCGGCCGATTCCAGCACCGCTACGGCCCCAACCGGGTCGGCCCCTTCGGCCTCCTGCAGCCGCTTGCCGACGTCGGCAAGCTCATCTCCAAGGAGTCGTTCCGGCCCGAGAACGCGATCTCGACCCTGTTCATCCTCGGGCCGCTGCTGCCGGTGCTGGGCGGCGTCCTCTCGCTGGCGATCATCCCCTGGGGCGACGTCCAGGACGGGGTCGGCTTCTACGGGATCGACGTCCCGATCGGGATCCTCTACTTCTTCGCCGTCGGCTCGATCGCCTTCTACGGCCTCCTGCTCGGCGGCTGGTCCTCGGGCTCCAAATACAGCCTCCTGGGA
>JBIOVP010000089.1:0-2143 GCA_044867815.1 Solirubrobacterales bacterium
GTCGAAGCGCTCCCGCTTGTGGGTCAACCGCTGGGCGACCGGCAGCGTCACCTGGGCGATCGAAGCGCCGCCGAAGGAGGCGCTGCCGAGTTGCGTCAGGCCGACGAGGCGGAAGGTCTCCAGATCCCCCTGGCCGATCAGCTTGATCTTGTCGCCGAGACTGAGATCGGCCGCGTCGGCCGCCGCCTTGTCGAGCGAGGCTTCGCTCGGGCCGCGGGGCAAATGGCCCTCGACGTAGTTGAGGGACTCGAGCTGCCCCGGCAGGGTCGAGGAGATGAACTTCGGGGCGAATTGGTTGCCGATCTTTTCGTTCTTCGCGTCGAAGAAGGCACCGGGGGTGAAGATCGCTCCCGCCGCTTCCTTGACCCCTGGAGTCCGCACGACCTTCGGCAGCAGCGAGGCGCTGACGGTGGGGATTTCGCCGCTTTCCTGTTCGACCGGGTTCTCGGCCGTGATCACGACGCTGGTCCCCTTCAGCGACTCTTCGAAGATTTCGTCGAAGGCGGCGAAGATCGTGTCGGTGAGGACGAACGAGCCGGCGACGAAGGCGACGCCGAGGAAGACGGCGAAGCTCGTCAGCAGGGCCCGGACCTTGCGAGCCCAGAGGCTCTTGAGGCCGAGGCTAGTCAAGCCGCTTCTGCAGCTCGATCACGTCGGCGGCGGAGCCGGGGGCCGCGTCGCTGACGATCCTCCCGTCCTGCAGCGTGATCAGCCGGTCGGCGTGGGCGGCGGCGACCGGGTCGTGGGTGACCATCACCACCGTCTGGCCGAACTCGTCGACGGCCCGACGCAGCAGCCGTAGCACGTCCGCGCTCGCCTTCGAGTCGAGGTTGCCGGTCGGCTCGTCGGCGAAGACGACGGCCGGCTTGCTGACCAGGGCGCGGGCGACGGCGACGCGCTGCTGCTGGCCGCCGGAGAGCTCGGCCGGGCGGTGGGTGCGCCGGTCCTCGAGGCCGACGGTGCCGACCAGTTGGTCGACCCAGGCCCGGTCGGGCTTGCGGCCGGCGATCGAGAGCGGCAGGACCAGGTTCTCCTCCGCGGTCAGGACCGGCAGCAGGTTGAAGAACTGGAAGACGAAGCCGAGCTTGTCGCGGCGCAGCCGGGTCAGCTCACCGTCGTCGAGGCCGGTGATGTCGACGCCGTCGAGCTCGACCGTCCCCGAGGTCGGCTTGTCGAGCCCGGCGAGGATGTGCATCAGGGTCGACTTGCCGGACCCGGAGGGGCCCATGATCGCGGTGAAGCGGTCGCGCTCGAAGCTGGTGGTGACCCCGTCGAGGGCGTCGACGGCGGTCGCCCCCTCGCCGAAGCGGCGGTGAAGGTCGGTGGCGACCACGACTGGTCCGTTGGCGCTCACTGCCGGGCACGCTATCGAGCCCGGCACATAAGGTGCGGTCGTGGCGCTCGCAGACCGCTTCGACGGATTCCTGGTCGACCTCGATGGCGTCGTCTGGATCGGCCGCGAGCCGGTACCAGGCGCACCGGAGGCGCTGCGGGCGCTGCTGGAGACCGGCAGACGGATCGTCTTCGTCACCAACAACCCCGGGCGGCCGCCCGCCGCCTACGCCGAGCGGCTGGGGGAGCTGGGGGTCGCGGTCAGCGCGGAGCAGATCGTCACCGCCGGGATGGTCGCGGCGCGGCTGGCGGGGGAAACCTCCGGCGAGGCAGGCAGCGCCCTGGTGATCGGCGCGCCGGCTCTGAAGGAGATGGTGGCGGCAACCGGAGCCCGGGTGGTCGAGGGGAAAGGGGCCTGGGACGCCGACGTCGTCGTCGTCTCCGGCCACCGCGGCTTCGACTACGACGAGCTGCTGGCCGCGAAGCGGGCACTTGACCGCGGCGCCATCCTCTTTGCCACCAGCCACGACCCGACGATGCCCTACCCCGGCGGCGAGCTGCCCGGCACCGGCGCGGTCCTGGCCGCGGTCGAGACCGCCTCCGGCCGGCAGGCCGAGATCGCCGGCAAGCCGGAGCGCCACCTGTTCGAGATGGCAATCGAGGTGTTGCGGGGTTCCTTTCGCACCGATGACGTGCAAAAGGAACCGCGGGATCTGCGGGTGGCGATGGTCGGTGACCGGATCACCTCCGACATCGAGGGTGGCCGCCGGGCGGGGCTGGAGACGGTCCTCGTCCTCAGCGGCACCACCTC
>JBIOVP010000090.1:0-7527 GCA_044867815.1 Solirubrobacterales bacterium
CAGGAGCCTCTGTGAGAGGGGCACCCACCTCACATCTCATGCTTGAGCGGGCTCCGCCTCCACCTCGAACGCGGTATCGACGAGCGTCTCGCGCTCGATGTCCGACTCCCGGACCAGCCAGAGAGCAAGGACAGCACCGGCGAAAGAGAGCAAGGCGCCCAAGACCAGGATCTCGTTGAGGCCGTGGATGAAGCCCTGTTCGGCCGCGTTCCGAGCGGTGTCCTGCGCGCCGGCCGGCAACCCGGCCACCGCCTGCGGCAGCGCTCCCGAGGAGGTGGCCTCGACCAGGCCGCGGGCTTGATCGTGGGTGAGGGAGCCGTCCGCCACCTCTTGCGTCTTCGACGCGCCCGCCCCGAGGAAGATCGCTCCCCAGGCGGCGATCCCGACGGCGATCCCGACCTGGCGGAAGGTGTCGTTGATCCCGGCTGCCATGCCGCTCTGCTCTTTGGGGACGACGCTGAGGGCAACGTCGGCGATCACCGGGTTCAGCAGTCCGACGCCGACGCCGGCCAGCATGAAGCCGAGCAGCAGCGCGGTCCACTCGGAGTCGAGCTGGAGCCCCGACATCAGCAGCAGCCCGAGTCCGGTCAGGGCCAGGCCGGCGCTCATCAGGTAGCGGGCCTTGACCTTCGCGAGCGCCATCCCGGCCATCGGCGCGACGATGAACGAGGCGACGGTGATCGGCAGGTAGCGCAGCCCCGCTTCCACCGGCGAGTGCCCGAGGAAGCTCTGCAGGTAGAGCGTCAGGTACAGGAACAGCGCAAACATCGAGCCGGAGACGGCGAAGGCGGCCAGCTGGACGCCGGTGAAGGCGCGGCGGCGGAAGAAGCCGAGCGGCAGCATCGGCTCCGCGACCCGGCGCTCGATCGCCAGGAACGCCGCCAGCAGCACTGCGGCGCCGGCGAAGAGGGAGACGATCGTCGTGCTCCCCCAACCCTCGGCGTTGCCGCGGACCAGCGCCAGGACGAGGAGGAAGAGACCGAGTGAGAAGGTGGCCAGCCCGCCCCAGTCGATCCGGGTCGCGTTCGGGTCGCGGGACTCGGCCAGCTTCCAGTAGGTGACGATGATGGCGGCGATCCCGATCGGGACGTTGATCAGGAACACCGACTCCCAGCCGAGGCCGTCGGTGAGGAGGCCGCCGACCAGCGGCCCGATCGCCACCGCCATCCCGATCGTGCCGCCGTAGATCCCCATCGCCATCCCCCGTTCGGGGCCGCTGGGGAACTCCTGGGCGACCAGCGCCAGGGAGACGGCGAACATGATCGCGCCGCCGACGCCCTGCAGGCCGCGGGCGAGGTTGAGGAAGGTGGGGTCGGGCGCCAGCGCGCAGAGCAGCGAGGCGAGCGCGAAGACGCCGAGCCCGAAGGCGAAGACGCGCCGCCGGCCGAGCCGGTCGGCGAGCGAGCCGGCGGTCAGGACCAGCGCCGCCAGCGAGAGCGCGTAGGCGTCGATCACCCACTGCAGGTCGGTGAAGCTGCCGCCGAGGTCCTGCTGGATCGCGGGCAGCGCCGTGTTGACCACGGTGATGTCGAGGAGAAGCATGAAGGTGGCGACGCAGACCGCCCCCAGCGTCCACCACTTTCGATTCGTTTCGGTGCCCATTTGAGGACCTCCATACGGTCGAGTACAATTCGTAAGGCAACCTTGTAAGGTGTCCTGACCAGGGCACCTTATCAGGCTTCCTGACGAAATGTCCGCCGATTCGAAAAATCCCTTCTGGATCCCCCTCCCGGGGCTGCTCGACATCGCCTCCGAGGCGTTCTTCGCCGAGTTCCGCAGCGAGCTCGAGCAGACCGAGTTCGGCGACATCCGGCCCACCCACGGCTGCGTCTTCCGCTTCGTCCAGGGGGAGGGGCTGCGCCTCACCGACCTCGCCGAGCGGGCGAAGCTGACCAAGCAGTCGGTGGGGGAGATCGTCGACGACCTGGTCGAGCGCGGCTACGCCCAGCGCGTCCCCGACCCGGACGACAAACGGGCGAAGCTGATCTGCCTGACCGAGCGCGGCGAAGCCGCCCAGGCCCGCGGCCGCGAGCTCTTCGCCAAGGTCGAGAAGCGCTGGGCCGAGCGCTACGGCGCTGAGCGGATCGACCCCCTGCGCAAACTGCTGGAAGAGATCGTCGCCGCCGAGGCGCCCTTCGCGGTCCCGGAGATCGCGCAGCCCGCCGCGGCCTGACGGCGCCGCCCCACCTGTACACGCGGTCTAATACGGATGGCGCACCCGCGCCGAAAGGCGAGGATGCCGGCATGGGCAACGGACCTGGGAATGGTGACGAGAAGACTGCGGGGGACGGTGGGCGGTGCGGTTCGGGGTGGGACCGACACCGCCCGCCATCCCCGCAGACCCGCAGCCTCGCCCCGCCGACCCAGCGCTCCTGAGATAATCCCCGCCCCCGGGCTCTCAAGCCCACCCTTGGGGGCGTAGCTCAGTTGGTTAGAGCGCCGGCCTGTCACGCCGGAGGTCGCGGGTTCGAGTCCCGTCGCTCCCGCTTTCAAGGGAATTCCGGAAGCACGGGAAGGTCCCCGGCGGCGCATTTCGCGGCGCTGGATTGATACTAAACGCCCATCGAGGCCACCATTCCACCGCGCGAGGACCTCCTGCGAGGCCTGGAGAGGTTCGATCGGCGCTCCCTTCGCGAAGGGGCGGCGGCGCTCTCGCTGTGGCCGCGGAACGCCGATCGGATCGTGGCCCTGCGGGCGCTCGTCGATGCGCTTGCGACCCCGCCGGACTCAGCCGGAGGAGCGGAGATCACGGCCGCGGACTGGGCGGAATGGTTGAGCAGTGATGACGCCGCGGCCCTCCAGGGGATCCTGCCCGACGGCAGGCACGACGCCCCCCTTGTATCCGAAGCGGCGCTGATGGGACTGAGGCGGGAGTTCCTCGGAGGCAGGCTGGAATCGCCGGGGCTCCACTACCGCCTCTGGATGGAGGCGATGGCCGAGAGCGAGGATCCGCAGGTACGGACGGCTCTGCACGCGCTCGCCACCCCCGTCGCAATCGGTGCCAGGGTGATCGAGGTCGGGGAGCTGACCGTTGGCGAGATGCCTGTGCACGAAAGCCCGCACCCGATCGTCGCTCCCCCGGCGGAGAGCTACGAGCGCCTGCGGGAGGCCGTACGGCTGCCCACGGAGAGTCTCGAGGATTACCTGCCGCACGTCGAGATGCTGCAGAGAACCGAGGGCTCCGATCCCTGGCGACCGCTGAGCCGCGAGTCGGAGGACACCGTTCTCGTCGCCGACCCCTGGGGGCTCAGCCTCGCCGGTCTGGTGCGAGCGGTTCGCCTGGCGGCGTCCTCACCCGAACTTTTTCCCCTCCTCGAACGCATGCGCGACGGGGCAAAGGCCGTGGTCATCAACGCGATCGAGGAAATGGAGTGGAAGCTGGAGGCGGTCGAGGAGGATCACCTGGTCGCCTCTCCCGACGTCGACCTGCGGGTGGTGGTCGGCATCGCGGTCTTCGCCGACCATCCCGAGCGCCCCATTGCGGAGACCTTTCGGGCCGAGGCCGAACTCTTCGAAAGCTACGAACGGATGGCTGCGCTTGCCCGCTCCCTCGGCGCCGACCACTCACTCCTCGCGATGATCGGGGACGGCCGCACCGTCGAGGTCAGCCACGCCCACCCCGCCCTCCATGCGAGCGAGCTGTCGGACCCATGGCTTGTCGGCATCCCGGAGATGCAGGTGATCGGAGAGGCCCTGCGCCTCGACCCACTTGCCCTGCCGACGGCGCTGACGGAAGCGTCGCGGCCGCCCTGGCCCCCGCACTTCGACCTGCTCGACGAGGTCGGGACGTTGCGATACCAGGAGGAAGGACGCCGCAAGGCGCGACAGGATCCGGTCGACGGCACCGAGTACATGCTGGCGCGCGCCCGGCTCGCCGCCAATCGGCAGACGACGTTCGCCCCCGACCTCACCCGGGAAATCGAAGTCTCCCGCTGGGAGGGGATCGAGGACCCCGCGATCTTCCGCAGCAGAGAGTCGGATCAGTTCGCGCTCTGCGTCCTCGCGCCCGCCCGTTGCTTCTGGATCACCTGCCCGGCGACGCTGGAGCAGCGGTACGAGCTGCTCCCCACGATCGCGGCCGCCTTCGCCTTCTGGCTCGCGCGCCTGTATGAAGCCGGCTTCCTGCTGGCCCCCGCGGCTGCCGTCGAGAGGCTGTTCGTCCGGCTCGATCTCGAGCTGGACCGGCGGCCCGGGCCGCAGCTGGCGATCGTCGAGGAGGAGGAGAGCATCAGGATCGTCCTGGGACCCGGGTTTGTGGCCGCCCTCTGCCGGGGCGACAACGACGCCGATCGCATGTTCGTCGGGGCGATGCTCGCCTGGTGGCGGCAGTGGGAGCATCCGAAGATCCCCATGGAGCTGGACGAGATTGTTCCCCCCGGGCGGGGGACCGCCCTGGTCTGGCCCGATCCGGAGGCCCTTTCCAACCCGCCCCGGCTGGAACGGCTGCCCCCCGTCGAAGAGCGCGCGCGGAGGCAGATCGAACGCGCCCTCGCCTCGAGGTTCGTGCCCGACGAGGAAGTGCTGATCGGCTCCGGGGCCCGGCTCCAGCCGTTTCTCGAAGAACTCGCCCGCCGGCTGGAGGGCCTGATCCAGGCAAACGGGAAAGCCCTCGAGCCGGCCGCCCTCCGAGACCTCGTCGCCCTGCACGAGCGAGGCGTGTTCCAGGCCGAGAGCGAAGCGATATCCCTCCCCGGCAGGGATGCGATCCGGGGGGCCGCGACCTATCCCGGCCCTGCCGAGGATCTCCTCTACCGCGACCTCGCCCTGCGGATACTGGTCGAGCGCTTCGCCGCCCTTCCCCCGCAGGGCGCCGGGCCCCTCTCCCGCCGCGCGGCCAATGGCCTGCGGGCCGCAGTCGAGCTGCAGCTCGAACTGCTGGGGGCGCTGGAGACCATTCGCTGGGAGGGGGCCGGCGGCGAGGTGTTCGTGTCGCCGCGGCTGGGAGTCGTCCTGGACCTGGAGAGCAGGTTGCTGGGAGCGAGCGACGAGATGAGAAGCCAGATGACCGCCGCGGCACCCGATCTGATGGTGGAGCAGCACGACGAGTGGTGGGGGGAGCAGCCGAACGGCGTAGCGGGCGCCCCCGTCGACGCCCCGTTCGAGCTTGAGGGTAAGTGGCAGGAACTCGACCTGATCATGGGTGAGGAGTGGGGTGTCGGTTTCGAGCAGATGCTGCGGGTGCTCAAGGCGCTCGCGGCGGCGGCCGAGGGGCCACCTGACTGCGTCGCCACCTCGTCGCGGGATCTGCTGGAGGAGCAGCTGGCACGGCAAACCGGGATCCAGGCGAAAGCCGTGGCAGCGGCCGTGGATCGCCTGACGCTGGGCCCGTGCCCCGAGTACGACGCCGAGGACGAGGAGCACCACCCCGGGGTGGCCAATCGAGAGCGTTCCTACATGCGGCGCCCACTCGTGCAGCTCGCGGACGGTGGGCTCTGCTGGTCGAGCCTGCACTGCAGGCGCTCGGCCAGATACTTCGCCAACCTGATCGAAAGCGGACGACTGCGAGGCTCGCGCCGGCTTCGGAACCCTGTCATCTGGATCTCCCAGGAACTCGATCTCGAATTCGAGGGGGCGGTGATGGAGGCGGTCCTGCGCTGCGGGTGGCAGGCCAGGGGCGGGGTGACGCGGCTGGCCGGCAAGCAGTTGCGGCGCAACCGCAAGGAAACGATCGGCGACATCGACGTGCTCGCCTGGTCGACGGAGCGCCGCGAGGTATGGCTACTCGATGCCAAGCGTTTGATCCCCGGGGTGGCGCCGGGGCCGATGTTGCGCGAGGGCACGAGCTTCGCGGAGTACGCCCGCCGCCACGAGGAGCGGCTGAGCTGGGTGGTCAACCACCTGCCGGAGCTGGCGCGGGAGATCGGGGCCGGAGACGTGAGCGAGTGGCAGGTGCGGGCCGCGCTGGTGCTGGACCGACCGCTGGCCGGCGCGTATCTCGGCAACCTCTCGATGCCGATCTGGACGATCTGGAGCCTGCCCGGTGAGCTGGACGCCGCGCCGGTGGGCTCGGACGAGGCGCCGTCTGAGCTCTAGTACCGCGGCGGCGCTTCGCGGTAGGCGGGATCCCGAACTTCGCGCCGTTCTTCCACGGGCGGCGCTTCGCCGGGCGCGAGCGGCCGGGCGCGGCGGGACCAGACGATTTCCTGGAAGAGGCCGATGAGGAGACCGGCCGCTCCGGCGATCATCAGGATCACGCCGATCGTGTCGACGTAGACGCCCTGGATGTGGAAGTTGGTCGCGAACTTGAGGATCGCTCCAACCGCGATGAGGAAGATGCCTGCTCCGATAGTCATGGGGGCCGGATACCCCTGATTTGGATCGACAAAACGAACCGGCTATCGGAGAGACGTCCAAAGGTGGCGCTCGGCCTCGAGCACGGCTTTCGCCCCGGCGTCGACCGCTTCCCACGGGCGCGGGTCGGGCTCGTCGCTCTCGCTCGCCGCTTTGAACGCCTCCGCCAGCTGCGTCCAGCGCGCCGCCGCCTCCACCGCCAGCGGCGCCTCCTCACGCCCCGCCTCCTCCAGGAAGCGCGAGTACATCAGCCGGAAGCAGCCGCCGCCGGTGCCGCGGCGCTCGATCACCTGGTAGGCGAAGCGGGCGCACCACTGCCAGTCGGAAACGGCCTCCGGCCAGGAGCCGGCCTCGGCCGCCAGCCGTTCCAGCGCCGGCACGCCGGCGAACTCGCCGAAGGGCGGCTCCAGCATCTCGCTGACGGCGCGCTCGATCGCCCGCGGCACCGCCGCCTCCAGCTGCCCGCGGTCGATTGCCTCGGCGACGGTGAACATGTGGCCTTCCAGCGGGTAGGCGGGGTGGCCGCTGTGGCGGGCCCGGGCCAGGTTCTCCAGCCGCGTCGTCTGCAGCTCCTCGAAGCCGGTGTCGGAGAGCTGGGCGACCTCCTGGTCGTAGCCCGCCAGCACCACCGCGTGGCCGGGGAAGTGGGCCGAGTTGCCGTAGTGGTCCAGGTAATAGATGTCGGTCAGCAGCAGCGCCGGGTGGCCGGCGTCGACGGTGTCCCGTGCCGCCGTCCAGGCCGCCTCGCCATCCTCCTCGGCGAACGTCTTCATCTCCAGCGCCGCCCCGGTCAGCTCGCGGAAGCTCTCCTCCAGCCGGGCCGTGCGGCCGTTGAACCAGCGGGTCGGGGAGCCGTCGTCGAGCGCCAGGTAGTAGAAGCCGGCGCCTGCGCCGAGCCCGAAGGCCATCTCCTCGCTGATCTCGACCCCGTGGAAGGCGAGCAGGTTGCGCAGCGCGGTCGAGCCGCAGTGGTTGCCGGGGGTGTGGACGAAGCCGGGGACAGTTGACATAGAGCCATTCTGACCCGACACGACTTGTCGGGTTCCGTCATCCTCCCGCGCCGATGCACGACCTCGACCTGAAGCTGCTGCGCTGGATGCGCACCCACGGCCACTCGCCCGGCGTCGAGAGCGGCGCCGTCGCCCTCGGCAAGGTCGGCAACAACGGTCTGATCTGGCTCGTCCTCGGCCTCGTCCTGGTCGCGATCGACAGCTCGCGCTGGGAGCAGTGGCTCGT
>JBIOVP010000091.1:0-10871 GCA_044867815.1 Solirubrobacterales bacterium
CCCAGCATCATGATGTTCGACTTCTGCAGCTCGACCTCGGTCTCCTCGGACTGGGCGATCTGCACCCGCTTGTAGTGGTTGTAGACGGCGACCGAGAGGGCGCGCTTGGCGGCGTCCTGGCCGACCACGTACTCCTCCAGCACCGCGTGGATTTCCTGCGGCTTCGGCAGGTTCTCCAGCTCGAAGGCGGGCGGCGCCGTCAGCTCCTCGTCGATGATCTCGTTGCAGAGGTCGATGCACTCGTCGCAGATGTAGACGCCGGGGCCGGCGATCAGCTTTTTCACCTGCCGTTGCGACTTGCCGCAGAAGCTGCAGAGGAGCTGCTCGTTCGAATCTGAAGGACGTGCCAGCGGAATCCCCTCCTAAACGGGACCGATCTCTTGCCTCCGGCGGCGCCCCAAAAGCTTAGTCAGGGACCTGCACCGGTCTGTGGGGGTCGTTTACGGCATCGGCTCGGCGGTCCCTTCACGTGAGCGCAGCCTTGCGTGGCGCTACCGTGGACCCGTGCCCGCCGAGGTCGAGATCGCCCCGATCCACGTCGAGGAGTTCGAGCAGTTGCTGCCGCTGATCGCCGCCTACCAGCGCTTCTACGAAGTCGAGGAGATCGACGAGGAGCGCAACCGCACCTTCTTCCGCCGATTCCTGGGCCCGAGCGAAGACGGGTTGCTGTTCGGCGCCCGCAGCGAAGGTCGCCTGGTCGGCTACGCCTGCCTCTACTGGCACTTCAGCTCCCTGGAGGCCTGCGAGTGCGTGCTGATGAACGACCTCTTCGTCGCCGAGGAGGCGCGCGGCCAGGGCCTCGGCCGCGCCCTGATCGAAGCGACCGCCGAAGTCGCCCGCGAGCGCGGTGTCCCCTTCGTCGAGTGGTCGACCGCCCCTGACAACCACACCGCCCAGCGCCTCTACGACGCCACCGGCGCCGAGCGCAGCGAGTGGTTCAGCTACGAACTGCGGGTCCTAGGTCCCTCTTAGACGGATCGCAGGTTGGGTGGCGGAGGCTGTTGTTGGTCCAAGCGGTCCATCACCCTGAACATCGCTTCCAGAAGCGCTCGCCGCTCGTCCCGCCCATCCCCTGGTCATGGAAGCGATTCTGCCAGGGGTGACCATACGCGTCACGCGCCGCGTCACGCGCAGATTGAAGAAATTCAGCAACGCGTTAGCGTCATTTCTGTGAATTTCTCCCTGGAGCCTGTCGAGCGGGACGACCCGTGGGTCATCGACCTCTACGCCGACTTCGTCCGCGAGGCCGATGGGCCGCTTGTCTATGACCGGAAAGAGGCCGGGATCGACCTCGACGAGGAGATCGCGAAGGGGCCTCCGGCCGACCTGGCGCCGCCGAATGGAGTCTTCCTCCTCGCCCTCGCCGACGGCGAGCCCGCCGGCCTCGGCGGCATCCGTCATCTCGATACCGACGTGGCCGAGGTGAAGAGCATGTACGTGGCGCCGGCCCACCGCGGAACCGGGCTCGGGCGGCGCATCCTCGCCCGGCTCGACGAGATCGCGGAAAAGCACGGCTGCAGCGCCGTCCGCCTCGACACGTCCGACTACCTCACCCCCGCCGTCGGCCTCTACCGCTCCGCCGGCTACCGCGAAGTCCCCGCCTACAACGAGAACCCCAAAGCCGACCTCTGGTTCGAACGGGCGCTACGGCAGGAGGAGTAACGGCCTAGCCGTAGCGGTCCAAGGCATCCGAGGAACATCGGAACTTTTTATAGGGCCGTCAGTGGTGCTCGATCACGCGGTCGACGATGTTGTACTCCTTCGCCTCCTCCGCGCTCATGAAGTAGTCCCGCTCGGTGTCTTTGGTGACCTTCTCGAACGGTTGCCCGGTGTGCTCGGCGATGATCTCATCGAGGCGGCGGCGGACGTCGATGATCTCTTTGGCGTGGATCTCGATGTCGGTCGCCTGGCCCTGGAACCCGGCCGAGACCTGGTGGATGAGGACCTTCGAGTTCGGCAGCGCCATCCGCTTGCCGGGCGCGCCGCCGCTCAGCAGCAGCGCCCCCATGCTCATCGCGATCCCGACGCAGATCGTCTGCACGTCGGGCTTGATGAACTGCATCGTGTCGTAGATCGCCAGGCCGGCGTAGACGGAACCGCCGGGGGAGTTGATGTAGAGGCTGATGTCCTTGTCCGGATCCTCCGACTCCAGGTGCAGCATCTGGGCGACGATCAGGTTGGCGATGTCGTCGTTCACCGGCGTGCCGAGGAAGACGATCCGCTCGCCGAGCAGGCGCGAGTAGATGTCGAAAGCACGCTCGCCGCGCGAGGTCTGCTCGACCACCATCGGGATCAGGGGACTCATGGGCGGGACTCTATAGAAGCGCTCAGGCGTGCCTGCGGCGCTACTCGCCGCCCGGCGTCCACAGCCCGCCGGCTTTGGCTTTGCCCTCTCCCTCGGGGGCCAGCAGCTTCTCCCGCGCCTCGGCTTTGCCCTGGCGGGCGTCGGCCTCCTCCTTGGGGATCGGCCTGGCCGAGTCGGCGACCAGCTCGATCGCCTTGCGGGCCCGCAGGTCTTCGCGGACCATCGCGTCGCGGCCGCTCTTCTGCAGCCGCTCCAGCAGCTTCTCGGGGGTGGTCCGTTCGTGTTCGGCGGAATGCTCCAGCGCCTCCACCACCTCCGCCTCGGAGACCTCGATCCCCTCGGCCTCGGCGATCGCGGTCACGACCGCCTCGCGCTTCAGCTCTTTTTCCGCGTCCTCTTTCGTTTCCTCGATCAGCTCGTCGCGGGTTTTGCCCTGCATCTGCAGGAACTGGTTGGGGTCCATGCCGCGGCCGGCAAGCTGCCGTTCCATCCGCTCCCAGCGTTCGGTCGCCCGCGCCGTCGCCAGCTCCGCCGGCACGTCCACCGTGGCCTCGGCGACCGCGGCGTCGATCGCGGCGACGCGGAAGTCCTCCTCGGCGCGGCTGCCGAGCGCCTCCCCGACTTTCTCGCGGATGCTGCCGCGCAGCTCCTCCAGGGTGTCGAACTCGGAGGCGTCGGCGGCGAAGTCGTCGTCGAGGTCGGGGAGGACCTTCTCCCGCACCTCTTTCACCTTGACCTTGAAGACCGCCTCTTCGCCGGCCAGGTGCTCGGCCTGGTAGTCCGCGGGGAAGGTCACCTTCACCTCGCGGTCCTCCCCCGCCCTGGCGCCGACCAGCTGCTCCTCGAAGCCCTCGATCAGCTGTCCTGAGCCGAGCGCCAGCAGGTAGTCCTCGGCGGCGCCACCCTGGAAGGCGCTGCCGTCGACGAAGCCCTCGAAGTCGATCAGCAGGGAGTCGCCCTCCTTGCCCTCGCGCTCGACCGGCTCCAGCCGCGCGAACCCCTCGCGGATCCGCTCGACCTCGGTGTCGACGATTTCGTCGGGCACCTCTTTCTCCTCCCTGCCGACCTCGAGCCCTTTGTAGGTGCCGAGCCGGGCCTCCGGCCGCACCCCGACCTCGAACTTGAACCCCAGCGGCTCGCCCTCGTTCTCCGGCACCGTGGTCATGTTGATGTCGGGGTCGCCGATCGGGGTCACCCCGGTATCGAGCAGGGCGCTTTCGTACCACTCGGGCAGGGCGTCGCGGATCGCCTCCTGCACGACCGCGCCGAAGCCGAGGCGCTGGATCACCAGCGAGGGCGGCGCCTTGCCGGCGCGGAAGCCGGGCATCCGCATTTCCTTCGCCATCGCCCGGGCGGCGCGGGAGGTTGCCTTCTCGACGTCCGCGGCCGGGACCTCGACCTGGACCTCGACACGGGAGTTGGGGAGCTCTTTGAGAGTGGTCGGCATGGACGGGTGACCCTAGATGATCGGAATCCTCTAGCGACGCTGGGCCAGCATCGTCCGCAGCGCCACGGCGAAGTCGAGCGCAAAGGACAGGCCCCGGCCCAGCGGCCCGGTCACGAGCCAGGCGCGCAACCGCTCGGAAAAATCACTCATTCGCGTATTCCAGCAGGGAGGAGTCGACGAGCCACTCGACCGGGGCGCGGTCGTCGGTGTAGACCTCGCCGCCGGGAAGGCGTGGTTCCAGCGCCGCGGCCGCCTCCCGCGCCTGTGGCCGCAATTGCGGCGGCAGCGCCCCCAGGTTCGCCCGCAGCCGCGCGCCCGAGAAGGCTCCCTCGCCGGCGACCAGCAGCGTGTTGGTGTCCTCGATCGGGTAACGCAGCACCCGCGGAAAGGCCGCCGCCATCGTCCGCCCCAGCACCCGCTCCAGCTCCCGCGCGCCCTCGGGATGACCGACGTTGACGATCGTGAGGCCGCCGGGAGCGAGGCGGTCGCGGGCGAGCTCGAAGAACTCCCGGGTCGCCAGATAGAAGGGGATGTAGGGTTGCCGGTAGGCGTCGGCCATGATCGCGTCGTAGCCGCCCCCCGAGCGCTGCAACCAGGGCCGCGCGTCCTCGGCGAAGATCCGCATCCGCGGGTTGCGGAGGTCGAGGTAGCGGCGTCCCAGCTCGGTCAGCTCGGCGTCGATCTCGACCGCGTCGACCGCCGTCCGCGGAAAGAAGTGGCCGAAGGAGCGGGCAACGGTGCCGCCGGCGTTGCCGAGGATCGCGATCCGCCGTGGCGGCCGCCGGCCCGCCGCCGCGTGCAGGACCAGGTGACCGTCCCAGTAGTCGCCGGTGAGGTAGGAGCCGGGCTCGTAGAGCGAGTGCACCGCCTGGCCCTCGTTCAGCTCCAGCACCCTGGTGCCGTCGTCGCGTTCGACCACCCGCGCGTACTGGTGCGTCGTCTCCGCCTCGAAGAGAACGCGGCCGCTGGCGTCCCCCTTGATCGTTCCCACCGGGACCGCGATCACCGCAAGGAGAGCGATGGGGATCGCGACCGCCCGCGCCCCCACCCCCACCGCCGCGACCAGGGCCAACGCCAGGGCGAAGACGAGGAAGGTCCGCTGCGTCCCCAGCAGTGGGATCAGCAGCAGCGCCGAGATCATCGTCCCCAGCAGCGAACCGGCGGTGGAGATCGCGTAGAGGCGGCCGACCACCTCACCGGAGCTGCCGAGGTCCCCCACCGCCAGCCGCACCGCCCAGGGCGCCGCCGCTCCCAGCAACGTCACCGGCACCGCGACCAGAACCAGCACCCCGAAGAGCGAGCCGGCGAAGCCGCCGACCGAGACGGTGTCGAAGGCGTCGACCGAGAAGCCGAGAAAGGGGCGGGCGGCGAACGGCACCAGCGCGATCAGGACCGCCGCCGCCAGCACCAGCAGGCAGAGGCCTCGCAGGTGTGGGTGGCGGTCGGCGTAGCGGCCGCCGAACCAGTAGCCGACCGAGAGGGCGACGAGGACGACCCCGATCGTGTTCGCCCAGACGATCGTCGAGGCGCCGAAGTAGGGGGCGAGCAGCCGCGCCGCCGCGATCTCCACCCCGAGGCTGGAGGCGCCGACGACGAAGACCAGCGCCCCCAGCAGCCGACGGGACGATTCCCCTCCATATAGGGGTACTTTCGTCCCGTCGGCGGGGGTTTGGGTTTCAGCCCTGACGGTCGTCGCGGTCACCCCCGGCCCCGGTCAGCTGCCGCTCCAGCCGCGCTCCCTGGCCGGCCGCGACCGCCCGCTGCGCCCGCGCCTCGTCGAGCTCGACCCCCCGCTCCAGCGCCAGATCGAGCAGGCGCTGCTTCTCGATCCCTTCGCGGGAGACTTCGAAGAAGACCCAGGCGAGCAGGCCGAGGCCGAGGAAGGTCCCCTCGACCATCATCACCACGCCGGCGGTGCTCTGGTCGGCGAGCGGGGAGATGTTCCAGTAGGCCTCGCCGGCGGCGTACTTCGGGTAGAGCACCGTCCCCGACCACATCAGCACGTTGCCGAGGATCGCGCCGGCGAAGCGGACGGCGATCACGTAGGCCACCTTCCAACCCGCGTTGAACCAGCTCGGCTTCGGCAGCGGGCCGAAGATCGGCATCCACATCAGGCAGCCGAAGAAGACGAAACTCATGTGCTCGAGCAGGTGCACGGCCGCCCCGCCGTAGGCGGCGTCGTAGAGCGCCGGGATGTGCCAGAAGTAGAAGTTGAGCGCCCAGAGCGGGAAGGCGATGAGCGGGTGGGCGAGGACCCGCAGCTTGTCGAAGACCGGGATCGCCAGGATCGGCTGCAGCAGCGGTCCGGTCAGGCCGAGGACCAGGAGCAGGGTGGCGATGTCCCCCAGCAGCAGGTGCTCGACCATGTGGGCGATCACCAGCTCCTCGGCGACGTGGGCCACCGGCGAGACCAGCGCGACCGCCATCGTCAGCAGCCCGCCGGCGAAGCAGAGCTGGCGCCAGAGCGGCAGCGGCCGGCCGCGCTCGGCCAGGGTGATCGAGCGCCTGGCGTAGAGGACGGCCGCGACCAGCAGGGGCAGGACCTCCAGCGGGGCGAAGACCGCGTCCACGTGGGCGAACGGCGTGCTCATCGGTTTCAGCGTAGCCCGCTGGTAGCTTGGCTCCCTCCGTGAGCTCCCAGAACCACCGCTTCCCCCCGATCGGGAGCTACGGCTTCCTCTCCGATTGTCATACCTCCGCTCTGGTCTCCTTCGGCGGCAGCGTCGAGTGGCTCTGCTTCCCCCGCTTCGATTCCCCCAGCGCCTTCGCCGCCCTGCTCGATCGCGGCGCCGGCCACATGCTGCTGCGACCGAAGGGCGTGATCGTCCCGATCGCCCGCCGCTACGCGCCCGGCACCCTGGTGATCGAGACCACCTGGGTCACCGACACGGGCTGGGTCGTCGTCAAGGACGCGCTGACGATCGCCGACTGGGCGCCCGCCGACGGCGACGAGTCGAACAAGCGGGGCCGACCGGAGACCGCGCACGAAAACGACTGCTCGCTGCTGCGGACGATGACCTGCATCGACGGCGAGGTCGAGATGGAGATGGAGTGCCTCCCCCGCTTCGACTACGGGGTCGAAGCGGCGCAGTGGAGCGGCGGCGAGCTCGGCGAAGCGACCGCGACCGCCGCCGACGGGACCGAGCTGCTGCTGACCAGCGACCTGCACCTGGAGATCGAGGACGGCGCCGCCCGCGGCCACGTAACCCTGCGCGAAGACCAGACGGCGTTCTGCGCCGTGACCTGGAGTGACGGCGACCTCGGCGGCCCCCGCAGCGCCCCCGAGGCGCTGGAGCGGATCGACTCGACCGAAGAGTTCTGGCGCGAATGGCTGCGCGACGGCAAGTTCCCCGACCACCCCTGGCGAATCCACCTGCAGCGCTCCGCCCTCGTCCTCAAGGGCCTCACCTACACCCCCACCGGGGCGATCGTCGCCGCCCCCACCACCTCGCTGCCGGAGGCGCCGGGCGGGGAACGCAACTGGGACTACCGCTTCAGCTGGATCCGCGACTCCACCTTCAGCCTCTGGGCCCTGCACACGCTCGGCTTCGACCACGAGGCACGGGACTTCATGCGCTTCATCGTCGACGTCTGCGAGAACCAGCCGGACCTGCAGATCATGTACGGGATCGGCCACGAGCGCGACCTCACCGAGCGCACGCTCGACCACCTCGAAGGCTACGCCGGCGCCAAGCCGGTGCGGATCGGCAACGGCGCCTACGACCAGCGTCAGAACGACGTCTGGGGATCGCTCCTCGACTCCGTCTACATCCACGAAAAGGCGCTCCGCGGGCGCGGCACCCAGGCCACGCGCGAGCTGATCCGCTACCAGGTGGAGGCGGCGATCGCGGCCTGGCCGCACCCCGACCAGGGGATCTGGGAGTCGCGCGGCGAGCCCCGGCACTACGTCTCCTCGAAGCTGATGATCTGGGTGGCGGTCGACCGCGGCGCCCGCCTCGCGCGGATCGGCGGCTTCGAGGAGCTGGCGGCGGAGTGGCGGGCGAAGGCCGACGGGTTCAAGGCCGAGATCCTCGAGCGTGGCGTCCGCGACGGTGTCTTCCGCCAGCACTACGAGACCGATGCCCTTGACGCCTCGCTGCTGCTGATCCCGCTGTTCCGCTTCCTGCCCCCGGACGACCCCCGGGTGCGTGCCACCGTCAACGCGATCGCCACCGACCTGACCGAGCACGGGCTGGTCTGCCGCTACAAGGTCGACGAGACCGACGACGGCCTCCGGGGTCGCGAGGGTACCTTCCTGATCTGCTCCTTCTGGCTCGTCTCCGCGCTCTCGGAGATCGGCGAGCGCCACCGCGCCCGCGGGCTCTGCGAACGGCTGCTCGAGGCGGCCGGCTGGCTCGATCTCTTCGCCGAGGAGCTAGACGCCGAATCGGGTCGGCACCTGGGCAATTTCCCCCAGGCCTTCACCCACCTGGCGCTGATCAACGCGGTCTCCCACGTGATCGCCGACGAGAAGCGTGCCGACGGCGGCGTCACCGCGGTCTTCACCGAGATGGGCGGGGTGCGCGAGGACGCCGGCGCTCCATAGACAAAAGACCTACAGACAACACATTCCGAATTGCCTACACTGGCCGGCGGTTATGACACGTCAGCTACTACGTCGGGGTTCCGGCCGAGGGCGGTGCGATAACTCCGGCGGGACGAGGCCCGGCAAGGGGGGCATCGTCCCCAAGGGGAAAGCGACGCCAGGGAGGCGCTATGAACAAATCCGAAGCAAGCCGGGCCACTTGGGCCGAAGACGAGGGAGTCGAATCGGCGGTGCTGCAGCAGTTGCTGGACCTACACCCGATCCGGCTGACTCTGCCGGAGCTGAGGCGAGAGATGGGCGCCGGGCGCGGCGACTTCGCCGAGGGCGATGCCGTCGAGCGGGCGGTGCGGGAACTCACCGCCGCGGGCCTTCTGCACGAGAGCACGGAATTCGTCGTGCCGACGCGGGCGGCGATCCGGTGCAGCGAACTGCTGGATCATTGACAAAGCAAGGGGGACGGCAACGCCCCGCCGGGAGAGGCAGCCTTCGCAAGCCACCCATAAGCCTCCCGCGGCGGGACCGCCGTCCCCAAAGGTGGGCTTCCCGACCTAGTTGCCCTTGTGGATCCCTTCAACAGGGACTACGCGCGTATCCATTCCGATCCTCACGACTCTCCACCTCCCCTCTGCCTCGATCGCCAGCCGCTCCCCGCGGCCAGTCGAAATTGACTGACTGGATTTTTACTCTAATCAATTCCAGCAATCAAGGTAGGGGCAGTAAACCTCATTAATAATCGGAGAATGCAGGAGCGTTGTGAAAATCCTGATTGACAAGGTGTAAAGTCTTCGTATCGGCCATATCCCCTGGAATCAACCTCAAGAAAAGGCCATGCCGAAGACCAAAAACAAGAAAGAGGGCGTCGAACAGGTAGTCGCCAAAGCGTTCGCCCACCCCCTGCGCGTGCAGATCCTGGTCATTTTGAATGAAAAAATCGCGAGCCCCAACATGCTCGCCCAGCAGCTTGACCAGAGCCTCAACCTCGTCGCCTACCACGTACGCGTGCTCGAGAAATACGACTGCATCGAGCTCGTCGATACGAAGCAGCGGCGTGGCGCCACCGAGCACTTCTACCGTGCGACCCGCCGCCAGTTCCTCACCGACAGTGAATGGGCTCGGCTGCCGAAAACCCTTCGACCAGGGCTGTCCAGCGCGATGCTGAAGACCGCCTTTGACGATGTGGAGGAGGCACTCGACAAGAACACCTTCGACGAGCTGGACAACCGGCACCTGAGCCGGACGCCGATGGTCGTTGATGACAAAGGCTGGGAGGATGCCGCGGGAGTGTTGGCGGAGACGCTGGACCGGCTGATCGAGATCCAGTCCGAATCCGCCGTGCGCCTCGGCGAAAGGGGCGAGGAGGGCTTCCACTCCAAGGTCCTGATGTTCCATTTCAAGTCGCCGAGCGACGCTGAGACGAAAGCCGAGTCTCCCGCCTCCTGAGCGCCCCTTACCCCGACCCGGCGCCGCTCGCCATCCGGGCGGCGCCGCTGGTCGGCCCATCTCCCGCTCTCGCTATCGTTGCCGTGATGGCAGGTTTTTGCCGTCACGCTGCACAGCTTCGGACTGACGCTCTCAGGGCAGCGACGTTGGAAAAGTAACGCCGCCTAATCGATCGATGCTGTGAACAGGGAAGAGACGCCGAAAAGCGCAGACCAGTCAAGCCCGGGTCCCGGTGAGGGCCTGGCAAACGAGCGCGTGCTCTGGGCACGCTTCGTCATGGACCGCGACCCCGCGATCCGCGAGGAGCTGGTCCGCCGCTACCTGCCCTTCGCGAAAAACCTGGCCCTGCGCTACCGCGGTGCGAGCGAGTCCTTCGACGACCTCCTGCAGGTGGCGAGTCTGGGGCTCGTCAACGCGATCGACCGCTTCGACCCGGACCGCGGCGCCCCCTTCACCGCTTTCGCCTCGCCGACGATCCTCGGCGAGCTGAAGCGGCACTTCCGCGACCGGGTCTGGACCGTCCGCGTCCCCCGCGGCCTCCATGACCGCATGGCCGAAGTCGAGAAAGCGATCTCCGAGCTGACCGTGCAGCTGCAGCGCTCACCTTCGGTCGGTGAGATCGCCGAGCGGCTCGAGGTCGATCCGACCGACGTGCTCGAGGTGCTCGAGGCCAACCACAACCGACGACCGCTCTCGCTCGACCGTCCCGTCGGCGGCGAGGACGCGGAAGAATCGCCCGCCTCGGAGTGGGTCGGCGACGAAGACACCGGTTACGAGCTGGTCGAGGACAAACTCGCCCTGGAGGGCGCCCTCCCCCACCTCGACGAGCGCGAGCGCCTGGTCCTCCAACTCCGCTTCGTCGAGGATCTCACCCAGTCCCAGATCGCCGAGCGCATCGGCCACTCCCAGATGCACGTCTCCCGCATCCTCCGCCGCACCCTGGAGCGAATCCGCGCCGAGGTGGCCGAGCAGAGCGGCGCTGCTACCTCTGAGACCGACTAACAGCGGGTTGGGAAAGGGGAGGCGGGTGACCCCTTCTCGGAGCACCTCCGCCGCGTCAGGAGTGGCCGGCTGACGCCTCGAAGGTCTCGGCGCGGCTCCATGCTGAGTACCGCGAAGGGGTCACCCGCCTC
>JBIOVP010000092.1:0-13479 GCA_044867815.1 Solirubrobacterales bacterium
GGCGGCGCCTCCGCCGCCCGCACCTACTACGTCGCCGACATCACCGGCCAGGCGATCATGCACGTGCTCTACGAGCAGCTGATGAAGTACTCCGAGCAGATCGCCCGCTACGAGGAGTGGTTCTGCAGCTCGCTGGCGATCGACGAGAACGGCGGGTGCTGCGGCGTCGTCACCCGCAACGTCGCCGACGGCTCGATGGAGCTCTTCCAGGCGAAGTCGGTGATCCTCTGCACCGGCGGCAACGGGATGGTCTGGAAGCCGTCAACCAACGCGCTGATCTGCACCGGCGACGGGATCGCGATGGCCTACCGGGCCGGAGCGAAGCTGATGGACATGGAGATGATCCAGTACCACCCGACGACGCTCGCGGGCAAGGGCTTCCTGATCACCGAGGGCGCCCGCGGCGAGGGCGCCCACCTGCTCAACGCCAAGGGCGAGCGCTTCATGGAGAAGTACGCGCCGAACAAGATGGAGCTGGCCTCGCGCGACGTCGTCTCCCGCGCCGAGCAGACCGAGATCAACGAGGGCCGCGGCTTCCCCGACGGCACCGTCGCCCTCGACATCACGGTCGTCCCGAAAAAGCGCGTCCACGAGGCGCTGCGCGAGATCGTCCTCGTCGGCCGCGATTTCGCCGGCGTCGACATCACCCGCGAACCGATCCACATCAAGCCGGGCAACCACTACACGATGGGCGGGGTCAAGACCGATGTCGACGGCCGCACCGACATCCCAGGCCTCTACAGCGCCGGTGAGACCGCCTGCGTCTCCGTTCACGGCGGCAACCGGCTCGGCGCCAACTCGCTGCTCGACACCCTGATCTTCGGCAAGCGCTCCGGCCGTGACGCCGCCGCCCGCGCCAAGCGGATCGACTACGCCCGCACCTCCAAGCAGGTGCTGGAGGACGAGGAGAACCTCGTCGCCGACATCATCGGTCGCGAGAAGGGCTCGGGTCGCCGCATCTCCGAGATCAAGCTCGAGCTCGGTCAGACGATGGACGGCAAAGTCGCCGTCTTCCGTGACGAGGCCGGAATCAGCGAAGCGCTGGAGGTCGTGAGGCGCCTGAAGGAGGAGGCGAAGACCGCCTACATCGACGACCACGGCAGCGTCTTCAACCAGGACCTGATTGCCGCGATCGAGCTTGGGTACATGCTCGACAACGCCGAGTGCACCTGCGTTGCGGCGCTGGAGCGCAAGGAGAGCCGGGGCGCCCAGTACCGCACCGACTTCCCGGAGCGCAACGACGAGGAGTGGCTCAAACACATCGACCTCGAGCGGACCGACGAGGGCCCCGAGATCTCCTACTCCGAGGTCACGATCACCCAGTGGGAACCGCAAGAGAGGACCTACTAATGGCCGATTACACGATCAAAGTCCGGCGGTTCCAGCCCGAGAGCGGCGAGGGCCCCTACTGGGAGGAGTTCAACGTCGACCTCGACCCCTCGCTCTCGGTCCTCGACGGGCTGCTGCAGGCAAAGGACAAAGAGGACGGCTCACTGGCTGTCCGCTGCTCCTGCCGCGCCGCGATTTGCGGCTCCTGCGGGATGAAGATCAACGGCCAGTCCGGGCTCGGCTGCAAGACCCGGATCGGCGAGGCGCAGGAGCTTGCCGACAAGCAGGCGAGCGCCACCGGCAAGGGCGGTGAGGGCAACTCGATCGTGATCGAGCCGATGGGGAACATGCCCGTGATCAAGGACCTGATCACCGACATGGAGTCGACCCACTGGACCAAGATCCGCCGCGTCACCCCCTGGCTGCTGCCGCACGGCGAGCCGCCCGAGCGCGAGTACGTGGTCGAGCCGGAGTCGATGATCGACATCACCCAGTCGATGGCCTGCATCCAGTGCGGCGCCTGCGTCTCCTCCTGCCTCTCGATGGAAGCCGACCACGAGTTCATCGGCCCGGCGGCGCTGGCCAAGGCCTACCGCTTCGTAGGCGACCCGCGCGACGCCGAGACCCACGAGCGCCTGCACGACCTCGCCGACGACCCGCACGGGATCTACGACTGCACCCACTGCTTCAGCTGCATCGACGCCTGCCCGAAGGGCGTGGCGCCGATGGACCAGATCATGCGCCTGCGCCGCAAGGCCGGCGAGGAGGGGATCGAAGACCCCAACAGCGGCCACGACCACGAGATCGCCTTCGTCAAGATCATCGAAAAGAAGGGGACCCTGGACGAGTCGCTGCTCTTGCAGGAGTCCTTCGCCCCCGGGTTCAAGGGCAAGCTGAAACCGAACAAGCGGGCGATCCGGGAAATGCTCGGCTCGATCCCGACGGCGATCCGCGGGATCAAAACCGGCAAGATGCGCTCGCTCCACAAGCTGATCCCCGGCGTCCACCCGAAGCTCCCCGACCAGGACGACGTGAAAGCGATCTACGCCCACGCCGAGGAGCACAGCGAGGAATTCAACCTCTACATCAAGGGTGAGGCGGGCGAGCTCGCCGAGGAGAACGTCGAGAAGGGCATCGAGCGCTCCACCGACCCGGACACCGCCCAGGAGGTCAAAAATGGCTGAGAACATCAAGGTCGCCTACTGGCCCGGCTGCGTCTCCCGCGGCTTCACCCCGGAGCTGCACGGCTCGATGGCGCTGGTCGCGGAGAAGCTCGGCTGGGAGCTGGTCGAACTCGACCGCGCCAACTGCTGCGGCGCCGGTGTCATCGCCGAGCACAACCAGGAGCTCGCCGACACCCTGAACGCCCGGACCTTCGCGCTGGCCCAGCAGACCGGACTCTCGATGATGAACATCTGCTCGACCTGCCAGGGCGCTCAATCAGAGTGTCAACAAAGGCTGGATGCGGATTCTGCGTACCGCGCCCACATCAACGAGGTGCTCTCCGGCCAGGGCCTCTCCTACGACAAGGACAAGGCCGGCTTCACCAACAAAAACTTCCTCTGGCTGCTGGTCGAGGACTACGGCCTCGACCGCCTGCGCGAGCAGGTCGTGCGCCCGCTCAGCGGGCTGCGGGTCGGGCCCTTCTACGGCTGCTACATCGTGCGGCCGAAGGAACGGCTCGGCTACGGCGAGTACCCCGACCGCGACGTCTACCTCGAGAAGGTGATCGAGGCGCTCGGCGGCCAGGTCGTCGAGTACGACGGCGCCCGCAAGTGCTGCGGCTTCCCGGTGATCACGATGGCCCGCGAGACCTCGCTGCGCCAGGCCGGCACCCACGTCGGCGACGCGATCGACGCCGGCGCCGACTGCCTCGTCACCCCCTGCCCGCTCTGCCATCTCAACCTCGACATGCAGCAGCCGGAGGCCGCCAAGGTCGTCAACCGCGACCTCGGCCTCGCCGTCCTCCACCTGCCCCAGCTGGTCGGCCTCGCCCTCGGCGCCGAGCCGAAGGAGCTGGGGATGGGCAAGCACATCGCCTCGACCCGCTGGGTCGAAGAGCGGTTGGGCTCGGGCGTCGCCGCTTAGCTAAGCCCGACCCGTCGGGCGAGCCAGCGGGCGCCGACGGTGTCGGTGAGGCCGTGGGCGATGATCGAGGCGATGATCGCGATCGCGGCGACGTCGAAGATCAGGTCTTTGCCGGGGACGGTGGACTTGAAGACGAAGAGGGCGAAGAGCATCGAAGCGACGCCCTTGGGCCCGAACCAGGCCATGAACAGCTTCTCCGACTGCGGGATCCCGGTTCGCAGGAAGGAGAGCATCACCGCCACGGGACGGGCGATCAGCAGCGCAAAGAAGACGAACACGACGAGCGGCGGGATGTCGTAGTGGAAGCCGGTGGCGTAGATCAGGCCGCCGAAGACGAAGAAGGTCAGCACCTGGAGGATCGCGCTGGCGTTCTCGGCGAACTCGACGAACCCCTGCGGCACTTCGCGCTCGCTCGCGCCCATCGCGATCCCGCAGACGAAGGCGGCGATGAGACCGTTGCCGATCGTCACTTCGGCGAGGCCGAAGGCGAAGAGGGCGAAGCCGACGGCGTAGATCCCCTCGTAGCGGGCGGTGATCCCGCCTCCCGGAAGGGAGCGGTGGAGCCGTCCCGCCGCCACTCCGAGGACGACGCCGATGACCGCGCCGACCGCGGCCTCGCCGATCAGCTTCATCCCTTCGCCGGCGGCGTCGCCCCCGGGCTGGGCAAGCACGAGGAAGAAGAGGACGAACGGCAGCGCCAGCCCGTCGTTGAGACCGGACTCGAGGTTGAGCGTGTGGCGGACCTTGCTCGGGACCAGGCGCGAGGTGACGACGGCGGAGGTGACGACCGGATCCGTCGGCGAGAGCACCGCCGCCAGTAGGAACGCCTCGGCCCAGCTGAGGTCGGGAAAGAGCCCCTTTGCCGCCAGGGCCAGCAGCCCCATCGTGATCGGCATCGCGATCACGAGCGCCCGCGCCGTCGGCCCCCAGTGGCTGCGCAGCAGCTCCCGCTCGACGAACATCCCGTCGGAGAAGAGGGTGAGGATCAGCGCCAGCTCGACCAGCTCGACCACCGCTTCGTCGGTAGCGTCGACGTCGACCACGCCGGCGAGCGCGAGCGCGAAGCCAAGCACGACCGAGAGCACCGAAGCCGAGAGCACCGTCCCCTTCATCACCCCCGAGAGCGCGGCGACGACGGCGAGCAGCCCCCCGAACAGCAGCAGGCCCTCGGCGAAGGTGATGCTCATGCCGCCTCCCATAGGAGCGAGACCGGCCAGGCCTGAAGCCGATCTCCGAACGGCAGCACCCTGTCACCCGAGTAGAAGACGACTCCCCGCACGAATCGCGATCCCAGGGTCTCTCGCAAGCGATCGAAGCGGCGGAAGTCGGCTGCCTCCACGCTGCTAGATGCCTTCACCTCGACAGCCGCGACCTGCCCGTCGGCTGCTTCGAGGATGAAGTCGATCTCGACCCCCTTCGAGGTTCGGTAGTGCATCAGGCGAGGATCGCGAGGGTCGAGATCGGCTGCCTTCGCAAGCTCGATTCCGACGAAGCTCTCCAGCGCGAGCCCAAACGAGGTCGAGTCGGAAAGCAGGCGCTCTCTATTCCAGCGCAGGAGGCTGCAGAGCAAGCCGGAATCGGCGAGAAGGAGCTTGGGCGATTTGACGAGCCGCGGGCCGAGGCGGGTGTGCCACCCAGGCAGGCGCTTCAGCAGATATATGCGCTCGAGCAGCACCAGGTAGCGATCGATCGAGCTGACGGGGATACCGAGATCCTGGCTGAGTGCGCTCTTATTCGAGTGCCCGCGCGAACGCAGCGCCAGGGCGGTCAGCAGGGCAGGCATCTCCTCGAGTCGGGTGATGTCCGTCATGGCACGCACATCGCGCTCGAGAATCGAGGTGAGGTAGCTCGCGAACCACTGCTCCTGTCGCCTCCCACCCGCACGTTCGACCGCCTCGGGGAAGCCGCCGCGGACGATGCGATCTACAAGGTCCCCCCGCTTCACCGGAAAGAGACCTTTTGGGCCCTGCGAGCCGAACAACAGCTCGGTGATGACCGCCCCACCGGATTCCTCCAGCTCCGGCTGCGAGAATGGCCATAGCGTCAAGATCTCCACCCTGCCCGCCAGCGCCTCAGCGACCTCCGGGATGAAGAGCGGATTAGCGGAACCGGTCAAGAGGAAGCGGCCCGGCCTGCGGTCGCGGTCGACGGAGGCCTTTATCGGCAGGAATACCTCTGGAACCCGCTGCACCTCATCGAGAATGGCTGTATCGCCCAGATCCTCGACGAACTGCACGGGATCGGCGCGAGCAGCCGCGAGGAGGCGTGGCTCGTCAAAGGTGGAATAACTCGCGCCCCGGCTCTCGACCAGAGCTTTCGCGAGAGTGCTCTTCCCCGTTTGGCGAGCTCCCACCAGCATCACCACGGGCGTATCGCTCAGTGCCGCCTGCAACGGGCCTTCCAACGCGCGCTTCAGCATGGAGCAAATTTACCACGCTGTGGGTGAAAATCACCCACGTCGTGGGGAATTTGTTCTCTACTCTCCCTACTTCGCGCTCAGGAGGCCGCGCTCGGCCAGCAGCTCCGCCACTTGAACGGCGTTGGTGGCGGCGCCCTTGCGCAGGTTGTCGGAGACGACCCACATGTCGAGCGCGCGCTCGTTGCCGGCGTCGCGGCGGATGCGGCCGACGAAGACGTCGTCCTTGCCGGCGGCGTCGAGCGCCATCGGGTAGCGGCCGGCGGCGGGGTCGTCGACGACGGTGACGCCGGGGGCGGCGGCGAGCAGCTCGCGCGCCCGCTCGGGGTCGAGCGGCTCCTGGGTCTCGACGTTTACCGCCTCGGAGTGACCGGTCTCGACCGGAACCCGAACGCAGGTGGCGCTGACCCGGATCCCCGGGTCGCCGAGGATCTTGCGGGTCTCGTTGATCAGCTTGCGCTCCTCGTCGGTGTGGTCATCCCCCTCCGGGAAGCTGCCCGCCTGGGCGAGGGCGTTGAAGGCGATCTGGTGCGGGTAGATCTCCGGCGCCGGCACGTCGTAGCCGCCGACGACGGCGCGCGCCTCGGCGCGCAGCGCGTCGACCGCGCCCTTGCCGGTGCCGGAGACCGCCTGATAGGTGGAGATCACCAGCCGCTCGATTCCGGCGGCGTCGTAGAGTGGTTTCAGGGCGACGACCATCTGCATCGTCGAGCAGTTCGGGTTGGCGATGATCCCCTTGTGTCCCTCGAGGGCGTCGGGGTTGACCTCGGAGACGACGAGAGGGACGTCGTCTTTCATCCGCCAGTAGCTGGTGTTGTCGACCACCGTCGCCCCGGCTGCGACCAGCTTCGGGGTCCACTCGGCGCTGACCGAGCCGCCGGCCGAGGAGAGCACGAGGTCGAGCCCCTGGATCGACTCCTCGCTCACCGCCTGCACCGTCAGTGCCTTGCTGCCCCACTCGATCTGCTTGCCGGCCGAGCGCTCGGAGGCGAGCGGCCGCAGCTCGGTAATCGGGAAGGCGCGCCGAGCCAGCAGCTCGAGGATCGTCGAGCCCACGAGCCCCGTCGCGCCCAGCACTCCGACTCTGTATCCGTCGCTCATCCGCGCCTCCGCGGGCTCAGCCGGCGACCGTCGGCCGGTGGTCGGGGCCGGTCGGGTCTTCGGGCTTGATTGCATCCTCGCCGAGCTCGAAGGCCCTGTGGAGGACTTTGACCGCGTCGGCGACGCGGTCGGCGGCGATGACGCACGAGATCTTGATCGGCGAGGTGGAGATCATCTCGATGTTGATCCGCTCCTCGCCGAGGACCTGGAAGACCTTGGCGGCGACGCCGGGGTGCGAGCGCATGCCGGCGCCGACGATCGAGACCTTGCCGATCTGCTCGTCGGTGAGGACCTCGAGCGAGACGTCGCCAAGGACGGCGATCGTGTCCTTGGCGGTCGTCATGTCTGCGCGGTCGACGGTGAAGGAGAGGTCGGCGAGCTTGTCGTCGCCCACCGGCTCGTTCTGGATGATCACGTCAACGTTGACGTTGGCGTCGGCCAGCGCGCCGAAGATGCGGCCGGCGACGCCGGGCTCGTCACGGAGCCCGTGCAGGGTGACCCGGGCCTCGGAGTCGGAATGGGTGACGGCGGTTACGAAAGGGTTCTCCATGGTCTCTTCCTCTGAGACGACGAGGGTACCGGGGACGTCCTCGAAGCTGCTGCGGCAGTGGATCTGCACCCCGTGGTTGCGCGCGTACTCAACCGAGCGCAGCTGCAGCACCCCCGCCCCGGAGGCCGCCATCTCCAGCATCTCCTCGAAGGAGACGCGGTCGAGCTTGCGGGCGTCGGGGACGATCCGCGGGTCGGCGCTGTAGACGCCGGAGACGTCGGTGTAGATCTCGCAGACGCTGGCGCGGAGCGCCGCGGCGAGGGCGACCGCGGTGGTGTCGGAGCCGCCGCGGCCGAGCGTGGTCACGTCGCGGCTGTCGGTGGAGACACCCTGGAAGCCGGCGACGAGGACGATCCGGTCCTGCTGCAGCGCCTCGGAGATGCGGTCGGCGCGAACGTCGATGATCCGCGCCTTGGTGTGGGAGGAGTCGGTGACGATCCCGGCCTGGGAGCCGGTCAGCGAGATCGCCTCGTGGCCCATGTCGTGGATCGCCATCGCCGCCAGGGCGCAGGAGATCCGCTCCCCGGTCGAGAGCAGCATGTCCATCTCGCGGGCGACCGGCCGCTCGGAGATCTCGAGCGCCTGCGCGACCAGTTCGTCGGTCGTCCTGCCGCGGGCCGAGAGCACGGCGACGACGCGGTTGCCCGCCTCGCGGGCGGCGACGATCCGCGCCGCGGCGCGCTTGATCTGCTCGGCGCCGGCGACGGAAGTGCCGCCGAACTTCATCACGACGATGTCGGATCCATCCCCGGTCATCGATGCCTGAGGATAGTCGCCGGGGCGCTCCTACTCGGCCGCGCCTCCGAGGTTGCCGAGCATCGCCTGTTCGGCCATCCGGATCAGCCCCAGACCGCTGTGCGGCCGCATGTCGCTGCTCCGCACCCGCACGTGCGAGCCGTGAGGCCCGACCACCTCGACGATCGTGCAGACGTCGCCGATTTCGCAGTCGTCGCCGTAGTCGTTCTCGATCGCCTCCATCTGTTCCGCCACAACCCGGCCGACCTTGCTCTGGTCAAGCGACATCTCGGACCCCTTTCTCGACTGGTTGCCGTTCAAACACGACCGCTGACCATAAGTGATGAGGACCACACTTGCAGATATATCAGGTTGATATATATTCCCATAGATGGACCAACTGAGCGCGACCGCCTACGTGATCCTCGGATTCGTCCGCAACGAACCGCGGTCGGGATACGAGATCAAAGCGGTGGTTGACAACTCGACGCGGTTCTTCTGGGCGGCCAGCTACGGGCAGATCTATCCGGAGCTGAAACGGCTCGCCGAAGCGGGGTTGATCGTCGGTCGGGACCTCCCCACCGGGGGGCGGAAACGGACCGTGTACGAGATCACCGCCGACGGCGAGGAGGAGCTGCGGTCCTGGCTGCGACAGCCGCCGCAGACGCTGGAGATGCGCGACGAAGGGTTGCTGAAGCTGTTCTTCGCCGACGCGCTGCCGCGCGAGGAGGCCCTGGAGATCCTGCGCTCGATGAAGGCGCAGCGGCTCGCGATCAACGAGCGGCTGCGGGCGATCGAGCAGCTGAAAGGTGAGTTGGAGGACCCGTTCCCGATGATCGTGCTGCGGAGCGGGCTGGAGTTCACGGAGTGGTTTGCCGATTGGTGCGAGCGGATGGAGGCGCAGCTCCTCGATGCCGCTCCTAAAGAAAGGAGCAAGTGATGTTCGACTTCCTGGCGCGGCTCGCGAACAGCAGGGCCAAACGGGTGGGCCTGCTGGCAATCGTCTTCTTCCTGTTCGCGGGGGCGATCGGCGGCGGCGTCGCCGACCGGCTCGACCCCTACGGGGCCGACGACCCCGGCACGGAGACGGTGCAGGCGCAGGAACGTCTGGAGGACGCCGGCCTGCGGGTGCCGGCGGTGATCGCCGTGGTCGAAGACGCTCCGGTCGCCGATCCCGCCACCAAAGAGCGCGTCGTCGCACTCGAACGTGAGGTCCGCGAACGCTCCGACGTCGCCTCCGTCACCGGCTACTACGGCACCCGCTCCCCCGCCTTCGTCTCCCGCGACCGCGAGTCGACCTACTTCGCGGTGGCGCTGAAGGCGACCGAAGACAAGGAGCTGCAGGAAACGGGCAAGGAGATCGCCGGCCAACTGGAGAACGAGCCGGGGGTCGTGGTCGGCGGCTTCGCGGTCGCCCAGGAGCAGGTCAACAAGCAGGTCGAGGAAGACCTGAAAAAGGCCGAGATGCTCGCCTTCCCGCTGCTCTTCCTGCTCTCGCTGCTCTTCTTCCGCAGCCTCGTCGCCTCGGTGCTGCCGCTGATGATCGGCGGCCTGGCGATCGTCGGCACCTTCCTGATCCTGCGGCTCGCCAGCGAATTCGGCTCGATCTCGATCTTCGCGCTGAACCTGACGACCGCGCTCGGGCTGGGCCTGGCGATCGACTACAGCCTCTTCATCGTCTCCCGCTACCGCGAGGAGATCGCCAGGAGCGGCGCCGGGCTGGAGGCGATGCGCCGGGTGCTGGCGACCGCCGGGCGCACCGTCTTCTTCTCCTCGCTGACGGTGGCGGCGGCGCTGGCCTCGCTGCTCGTCTTCCCCCAGCGCTTCCTCTACTCGATGGGCCTCGGCGGCTCGCTGGTGGCGCTGTTTGCGGCGCTGATCTCGCTGACGGTGCTGCCGGCGGTGCTGACCCTGCTGGGGACGCGCGTCAACGCCGGCGCGCCGAAGTTCCTGCAGCGGCGGGCCGAGGCCGACGCGCAGGCGACGCAGGAGGGCTTCTGGTACCGGCTCTCCCGCTTCGTGATGCGGCGGCCGGTCCCGGTGGCGACCCTCAGCGCGCTCTTCCTGATCGTCCTCGGGCTCCCCTTCTTCGGGATCAGGTTCAACACCGTCGACCCGACCGTCCTGCCGGAGTCGGCGAGCGCGCGCCAGGCCTACGACACCGTCAGCCAGCAGTTCCCGCCCTACCACGACACGCCGATCTGGCTCGACGTCGAAGGCGGCGGCCCGCAGGCAGCGGCCGAGGTCGCGGCGTCGGTGCGCAAGGTCGACGGCGTCGCCGAAGTGGCGCCGCCGCAGCGGCTGGCCGACGGCGTCACCGCGGTGCAGGCGATCTCTGAGAACCCCTTCGCCTCCGAGGCGAGTCAGTCGACGGTGAACGCGATCCGCGACCTCCCGGCGCCGCCGGGGACCACGGTCGCCGTCAGCGGCGCCACCGCCGACTTCGTCGACTTCCAGTCGAGCCTGGAGAGCCACATGCCGATCGCGCTGGCGATCGTGATCGGGGCGACGCTGGTGATCCTCTTCCTGATGACGGGCTCGGTGGTGCTGCCGATCAAGTCGCTGCTGATGAACTTCCTCAACCTCAGCGCCGTCTTCGGCCTCCTGGTCGTGATCTTCCAGGACGGGCGGCTCGAGGGCTTCCTCGACTACACGAGCCCGGGGGCGATCGAGCAGACGATGCCGATTCTGCTCTTCGCCGTCGCCTTCGGCCTCTCCACCGACTACGCCGTCTTCCTGCTCTCGCGGATCAAGGAGGCGCGCGACAACGGCGCCTCGGACTCGGAGTCGGTGGCGATCGGGCTGGAGCGGACGGGCCGCATCGTCACCGCCGCCGCCCTCCTCTTCGCCGTCGCGATGGGCGCCTTCGCCACCTCGCAGATCATCTTCATCAAGGAGAACGGCGTCGGCACGGCGCTGGCGGTTCTGATCGACGCCAGCATCATCCGCGCCCTCCTCGTCCCCTCCCTGATGGAGCTGCTCGGCAAGTGGAACTGGTGGGCCCCGGCCCCCCTGCGCCGCCTCCACGAGCGCTGGGGGATCAGCGAGGTCGAGCCCGGCCCGCCGGTCACTGCCACCCAAGAGGGCTGACCGTGGTCTACCGAGCGATCGTCAAGCGCAAAGCCCGCGGCATCTTCGACGCCTTGAGCCGCGGCGACATCGAAGCGGTGACCGCCGACCTCGCCGAGGACGTCCACCACGTCTTCGCCGGCGACAACGCCCTCGGCGGCGAGCGCCACTCCCGCGCCGCCTTCGAAGAGTGGCTCCACCGCCTCTACCGCCTGATCCCCGAGATCGAGTTCGAGATCCGCGACGTCGCCGTCCGCGGCTGGCCCTGGGATACCGCCGTGGCCGTCGAGTGGACCGACCGCGGCCGCGCCGCCGACGGCACCCCCTACGTCAACGAGGGCGCCCACTGGATTCGCCTCCGCTGGGGCAAGGCCACCGAGATCCACGGCCACCTGGACAGCGAAAGGCTCACCCACCTGCTTGACGACATGACCGCCGCCGGAATCGAGGAGGCGGCAGCTGCGCCGGTCAACGGCTAACTCCGCCAGGCCGCAAAAAAGCGTCGTATACGCGCCTTTTTGCGGTCTCGGTGAAACCAAGCACCCTGAGCTCCCGGAGGGTGCCGGTGGGGGTCGCTGGGTACTCAGCATGGAGCCGCGCCACTGACGTTCATGGCGTCAGCCAGCGGCGACCCACGCGGCGGAGGTGCTCCCAGCGACCCCCACCGGCACCCTTCCCAGCGCTTTAAGCGAAAGCCTGGGTGGCGCGCCGACGCAGATCGGCGTTGAGCATCCCCGTGACCTCGCTCGGCCGGTGGCCGGCGGAGGGGACGGCGGCGCCGATCAGGCCGTCGGCGCGGAAGCCGTAGAGGGGCGCGACGAAGCCGAGCTCGCGGATCTTGCGGACGAGCTTGACGGCGCCCTGGGTGTCGGCACCGGGGCCGCAGAGGACGATCGCGGTTGGGTCGAGGGCGTCGAGGGCGCGGCCGAGACGGTCGTCGCCGAGCTCGTTGGAGAGGACGAGGACGCGGAAGCCGGCGCGGCGCAGGGCGAGGTCGAGCGCCTGGGTGTGGACCTCCTCGGCGTCCTGGCCGTGGCTGGAGTCGAGCAGCAGGATCCCGGCCGGGCGGGAGGCGGCGGAGGCGAGGCGGCGGGCGCCGTGCAGCCAGCCGGTAGCCCAGCGGGAGGCGAACTCGAGCTCGGCCTCGCGCTCGCCGTCGGCGGCGAGCTTGTCGATGGCCGGCAGCAGCAGCTCCTCGACCGTGCGCTCGAGCGAGCGCAGGGCGAGGCTCTCCTCCACCGCGCGGTCGGCGGCGGACTCGTCGAAGCTCTCGAAGGCGGCGAAGAGACTGCCGTCGTTGGCCGGCGCTGACTGGCGCTGGCGCGCCAGCTCGATGGCCGAGGAGATGTTGCCGGTCTCCGCCAACGCGTCGCGCAGCGCCTGCAGCTCGACCAGCTCGTAGTTGCGGTGGTTGCCCTGGGTTCGCTTCGGCGTCGGATACCCGTAGCGGCGCTCCCAGCTACGCAGGGTGTTCGGGCTCACGCCCAGGACTTCGGCGGCGGCGTTGGTTCGGATTCCTGGCATTGGAAAGAGGGTCGATCAGGTGGACTGCGCGTCTATTCGACAGCGGAGAAGGATTCTCCCACCGGATTTCCGGGTTTACACCGGTTATCGACAAATTTCGCAGGAACTGTTAGCGATCTTGCAAGGCGCCCACGCCCACGGGCTGCCCGACGGCGCGTGCGCGCCACATTGCCGCGTCGGCCTTGTGCAGAAGTTCTTCGGCGTCGGCGCCGTGATCGGGGCAGGCGACAACGCCCGCGGAAATACAGATCCGCAGCCCCCCCGCCCGCTCGAGGTCGTCGAGCTGGCCGAGCAGGCGCTCGCACATCTGCACCCCTTCGACCGTGCCGATGTTGGGGGCGAGGACGCAGAGCGCGTCCTCTTCAAGGCGGAAGGCTTCGTCGACGATGCGGATGCTGTCGCGCAGGGCGGCGCCGACGATCGAGAGCACCGTCTCCTGGCCGCCGGCGACGTCGCCGGGGCGGGTGCCGGGGCCGGAGGCGTCGAAGACGGCCAACCCAAACGGATGCCCATACCTGCGGTTCGTCTCCAGCAGCTGTTCCAAGCGCCGTCGCATGTGCCCCGGCTGGTAAAGGCTGGGGAGTTCTTCGATCTGCTCCGGAACCAACGCTGCGCTCCCGTTCGTGGGCGCCCGGGTGGCGTTCGCCGGCCCCTCCCCGCTGTTAGG
>JBIOVP010000093.1:0-3006 GCA_044867815.1 Solirubrobacterales bacterium
CGGCGCATCAGCGGGTCCGACCTCCGCCTTAACCACCGGCAACCCCCGCACCTCATCCCGCTCCGCCTCGATCCCCCGCGCCTCTAGCCACCCCATGACGAACCCCGCCGCTTCCGAAATCGCTTCCGGCTCCGACGTCTCGTACCCAATCAACTGCTCCGCGAGCGCAACCAGCTCCCCACTCATACCCAGCCCATCCTCGTTTGAGCCGTGGGCAGGTTCGGGCGGGTCAGGCGCCCCTCCCCTGGAGGCTCAAGCGCCGACAACTCGAAATGCTGCAGCCGATCTGCTGCGCAACGGCCTCCAGGGGAGGGGCGCCTGACCCGCCTCATCCCGCCAGCGACAAAAACGTCTCCGCTCGATCCCGATCCTTCAGCGCCCGCGCGAAGTCCGCGCTCCCCTTCTCGCTCTCGGACAACCGCTGCTCAGCGTCGGAAAGCTGCTCTTTCAGAATGCCGGCGTCGAGATCGCCGGGATCGAGGATCTCCTCGACCAGCAGCCGCGCCCGGTTGCCGAACATCTGCAGCCAGCCGTGGGCCTGGGCGTAGCGCTTGGTCTCCGAGTCGGAGACCTCCAGGCGCAGCTCGGCCGGGCGCAGCGCCGCCAGCAGCGGCGCGTGGTTGGCGAGGATGCCGATCTCGCCGCCCGAGGTCCGAGTCGAAACCCGGCTCACTTCGCCCGCGAAGACCTCCCCCTCCGGGGTGAGGACTTCGACGTCCAGCTTGTGCTCGGCGGCCACCTGGTTCCCTAGGCGGCCGCGGCGGCGCCGGCGTTCTCGGTGACCTGATCGATCGAGCCCTGCATGTAGAAGGCGCCCTCGGAGAGGTCATCGTGCTGGCCGTCAAGGATCTCGCGGAAGCCGCGCACCGTCTCCGCCACCGGCACGTACTCGCCAGTGCGGCCGGTGAACTGTTCGGCGACGAAGAACGGCTGCGAGAGGAAGCGCTCGATCTTGCGGGCCCGGGAGACCGTCTGACGGTCCTCGTCAGAGAGCTCGTCGATGCCGAGGATGGCGATGATGTCCTGCAGCTCCTTGTAGCGCTGCAGGACCTGCTGGACCTCGGTCGCGGTGCGGTAGTGCTCGTCGCCGACGACGTCCGGCTTGAGGATCGTCGAGGTCGAATCGAGCGGGTCAACCGCCGGGTAGATGCCTTTCTCGGAGATCGCCCGCGAGAGCGCCGTGGTGGCGTTGAGGTGGGCGAACACCGAGGCCGGGGCCGGATCGGCGTAGTCGTCGGCGGGGACGTAGACGGCCTGCACCGAGGTAACCGAGCCGCGCTCGGTCGAGGTGATCCGCTCCTGCAATTCGCCCATCTCGGTCTCCAGGGTCGGCTGGTAGCCGACCGCGGAAGGCATCCGCCCGAGCAGGGCCGATACCTCGGAGCCCGCCTGGACGAAGCGGAAGATGTTGTCGATGAAGAGCAGCACGTCCTGACCACCCTGCTCGCGGTAGTACTCGGCCATCGTCAGGCCGGAGAGAGCGACGCGGAGGCGGGCTCCGGGGGGCTCGTTCATCTGACCGAAGACGAGCATCGTCTTGTCGATCACGCCCGACTCTTTCATCTCCAGCCAGAGGTCGTTGCCCTCTCGCGAGCGCTCGCCGACGCCGCAGAAAGCCGACAGGCCCTCGTGCTCCTCGGCGATGTTGCGGATCAGCTCCTGGATCAACACAGTCTTGCCGACGCCGGCGCCGCCGAACAGCCCGACCTTGCCGCCTTTGGCGTAAGGGGCAAGCAGGTCGATGACCTTGATCCCCGTCTCGAGGATCTCCTGGGTTGGGGTCAGATCGGAGGCTGCGGGGGCCGGGCGGTGAATCGGCCAGCGCTCCTCGGTCTTAACCTCGGGGCCGTCGTCGATCGGGTCGCCGAGCAGGTTGAAGATCCGACCCAGGGTGCCGTCGCCGACCGGGACCGAGATCGGGCTGCCGGTGTCGACGACCTTGTCGCCGCGACGCAACCCGTCGGTCGCGTCCATCGCGACGGTGCGGACACGATCGTCGCCGAGGTGCTGCTGCACCTCGCAGACCAACTCGATCGGGTCGCTGCTGCCGTCGCCGGCCATCTCGATCTTCACCGCCGAGTAGATCGCCGGCAGCTTGTCGGGGAAGACGGCGTCGACGACCACTCCCGTGACCTGCTCGTCGCGCCCTACGTTGGTTCCGTTGTTGCTCTCAGCCATGGGTTCCTTTGCTCGTTTTGGGCCTAGCCCAGCGCCTCGGCGCCGCCTACGACCTCCAAGATCTCCTGCGTGATCTCCGCCTGCCGGACCCGGTTCATCTCCAGGGTCAGGTCTTCCATCATCGTCTCCGCGTTCTCCGCGGCGTTGCGCATCGCGGTCATCCGCGCCCCCAACTCGGAGGCGGCGGACTCGAGCAGCGCTCGGTAGACGGAGATCGTCACGTACTCGGGAATCAGCCTTGCCAGCAGCTCCTCGGGATCGGGCTCGTATTCCCATTGCGAGCGGCTCTGGGCCTGCTCGGCCTCGGTCAACTCGCCGCCGTCCTGCTCCTCCTCGACCCCCTCGCCGGTCACCTCGGCCTGCTGTAGCGGCAGCAGGGTCTGGCGCCAGACGTGCTGGGTCAGCGGTGAGACGTAGCGGTTGTAAACCAGCTCGACCCGGTCGAGGTCGCCCTCGACGTAGCGCGCGGTCAGCTCCTCGGCGATCTCGCGGGCGTTGGCGAAGGCGGGCCGGTCGGTGAACCCGGTGTAGGAAGTGCGGACATCCTGCTTGCGGAAGGTCATCGTCGAGACGCCCTTGCGGCCGACGACGGTGAAGGTCGGCTCGGCGCCCTCCTCGCGGACGCGGGTGGAAGCCCGCATGCCCTCGCGGATGATGTTGGTATTGAAAGCGCCGGCGAGGCCGCGATCGCCGGTGATCAGCACCACGCCGACTCGGTCGACGCTCTCATGCACATCCAACACCGGCACCCGCGGCAGACCACCGGCCTGCTCGGCGGCACGGCGGGTCAGCTTGCGCATCCCCTCCGCGTAGGGCCGTAGGGCGTCG
>JBIOVP010000094.1:0-5720 GCA_044867815.1 Solirubrobacterales bacterium
GGTTTCGGCCGCATCGGGCGCAACGTCTTCCGCGCCGCCAAGGAGGCGAACGCCGACATCGACTTCGTCGCCGTCAACGACCTCGTCGACACGCCGACGATGGCCCACCTGCTCAAGTACGACTCGATCCTCGGGCGCTTTCCCGGCGGCGTCGAGGTCAGCGGCGAGAACATCATCGCCGGCGGGGACGAGGTCAAGGTCCTCTCCGAGCGCGACCCGGCGCAGCTGCCGTGGGGCGAGCTCGGCGTCGACGTCGTGATCGAGTCGACCGGCTTCTTCACCGCCCGCGCCGACGCAGCCAAGCACCTCGAGGCGGGCGCCAGGAAGGTGATCATCTCGGCCCCCGCCAAGGAGCCGGACGTGACCGTCGCCCTCGGCGTCAACTTCGATTCCGACTACGACTCCGAGAACCACGACGTCATCTCCAACGCCTCCTGCACCACCAACTGCCTGGCGCCGCTGGCGAAGGTGCTGAACGACGCCTTCGGGATCGAGCAGGGCCTGATGACGACGATCCACGCCTACACCGCCGACCAGCGCCTGCAGGACATGCCGCACAAGGACCTGCGCCGGGCGCGGGCCGCGGCGTTGAACCTGATCCCGACCACGACCGGCGCCGCCAAGGCCGTGGGCCTGGTGCTGCCGGAGCTGAACGGCAAGCTGAACGGGTTCGCGATGCGGGCGCCGGTGCCGACCGGCTCGGTCGTCGACCTCACCTTCACCACCCCGGAAGCGGTCAACCCCGAGCAGGTCAACGCCGCGGTCAAAGCGGCGGCCGACGGCCCCATGCAGGGGATCCTCTCCTACACCGAGGACCCGATCGTCTCCACCGACATCGTCGGCGACCCGCACAGCTCGATCTTCGACGCCCAGCAGACGATGGTGATCGGCGACGGCAAGCTGGTGAAGGCGGTCAGCTGGTACGACAACGAGTGGGGCTACTCCAACCGCTGCGTCGAGCTGGCCGGCAAGGTCCTGCCCTAACGGCGCGCGCCGGGGCCGCCGATGGCATTCGACAAGGCAAGCGTCCGCGACGCCGAGGTCAAGGGCCGCCGCGTCCTCGTCAGGGTGGACTTCAACGTCCCCCTGGCGGACCACGCCCCCGGACGCGAAGCGGAGGAGGTAGGTCGTCATGTCGCCGACGACACCCGGATCCGGGCGGCGCTGCCGACGATCGAACTGCTGCGCGAACGCGGCGCGGCGCTGATCCTGATGTCGCACCTGGGCCGCCCGAAGGGCGAGCCCGACCCGGCTCTCTCGATGGCGCCGGTGGCGAAGCGGCTCGGCGAGCTGCTGGGGACCGAGGTGAAGCTGGCGCCGGGGGTGATCGAGGGCGACGTCGACCTCACCTGCGGCGCGCTCGGCCCCGGCGACGTGCTGCTGCTGGAGAACGTGCGGTTCGAGCCGGGGGAGACGAAGAACGATCCGAAGCTGGCGGAAAACCTGGCCCAGCTGGCCAGCGTCTACGTCAACGACGCCTTCGGCGCCGCCCACCGGGCCCACGCCAGCACCGCCGGCGTCGCCGACCACCTGCCCGCCTACGCGGGGCTGCTGCTGGAGCGCGAGGTGACCGAACTGGAAAAGGTCGTCTCCTCGCCCGAGCGGCCGCTCGTCGTCGTCCTCGGCGGCGCCAAGGTCTCCGACAAGGTCGGGGTGATCGACCGCTTCCTCGAGGTCGCCGACAAGATCCTGATCGGCGGCGCGATGTGCTTCGGGTTCTTCAAGGCGCAGGGGATCCCGGTCGGCGACTCGCTGGTCGAGGGCGAGGACAAGGCGAAGGAGGCGCTGGAGCAGGCCGAGCAGTCGGACTGCGAGCTGGTGCTCCCGGTCGACCTCGTGCTCGGGCGCGATTTCTCCGTCGAGACCGAGCGCAAGGAGAGCGACGGGGTGGAGGTGCCGGACGGCTGGATGGGTCTCGACATCGGCCCGCGCAGCGCCAACGCCTACGCGCAGGCGATCGCCGAGGCCGGGACCGTGCTCTGGAACGGGCCGATGGGCGCCTTCGAGATGGAGCCGTTCTCCGCCGGCACGCGCCAGGTCGCCCAGGCGGTCGCCGCGGCGCCGGGCACGACCGTGGTCGGCGGCGGCGACAGCGTCGCGGCCTTGAACCAGTTCGGGCTCGAGGACGAGGTCGACTGGGTCTCGACCGGCGGCGGCGCCTCGCTGGAGCTGCTGGAGGGAAAGAAGCTGCCGGGCGTGGAAGCCCTGCTGGATAAGGAGGAGACCGCGAATGCCTGATCGCACCCCCTACATCGCCGCCAACTGGAAGATGCACAAGACCGTCGCCGAGGCGGCCGAGTTCGTCGATGCGTTGCTGCCGCGGATCGCGGCAACCCAGAGCGACGTCGTCCTCTGCGCCCCGTTCACGGCGCTGACCGCGGTGGTCGAGCGCCGCTACGGGACCGCGGTCAAGGTCGCCGCCCAGAACATGCACGAGGAGGACTCGGGCGCCTTCACGGGCGAGGTCTCGGCGCCGATGCTGGTCGAGCTCGACGTCGAGGCCGTGGTGCTCGGTCACTCCGAGCGTCGCCAGTACTTCAACGAGACCGACGAGGCGCTGGCGCGCAAGGTCGCCGCGGCGTTGGCCGCCGACCTCGAGCCGATTCTCTGCGTGGGGGAGAGCGAGGAGGCGCGCGATGCCGGCGAGACCGAGGAAGTGCTGGAGCGCCAGCTGCAGGCCGACCTCGGCGGCATCGAGCCGGGCCGGGTCGAGAACGTCGTGATCGCCTACGAGCCGATCTGGGCGATCGGAACCGGCCGCACCGCCACCCCCGAGCAGGCCCAGGAGGTCTGCGCCTTCATCCGCGACGTGCTGCGGGCGCGCGGCGCCGCTGCCGACAAGGTGCGGATCCTCTACGGCGGCTCGGTCAATCCCGGTAACGCCGCCGAGCTGCTCTCGTTGCCCGACGTCGACGGCGCCCTCGTCGGTGGCGCCTCGCTGGACGCCGAGGATTTCGCGGCCATAGTCGAGGCCTCATGACGGCCCCAGACGTCGCCATGCGGCGTCCTCGGTCGGCCTCCTCGGGTCACGCACCAATTAGTGCGCTCCCCTCGTCGGCCTTCCCTGCGTCCTTGCCTGGCAACGTCTGGACCTCGTCATGATGGTTCCTTCTTTGGCGCTTGTAATCCTCGACGGCTGGGGACTGGCCGAGCCGGGGCCGGGGAACGCGATCTCGCTCGCCGAGACGCCGGTCTTCGACCGCCTCTGGAGCGAGTTCCCGCACACCCAGCTCTCCGCCCAGGGACCAGACGTCGGCCTGCCGGAGGGGCAGATGGGCAACTCCGAGGTCGGCCACCTGAACCTCGGCGCCGGGGCGATCGTCAAGCAGGACCTGGCCCGGATCGACGACGCCGTCGCCGTCGGCAGTTTCTTCGACAACGAGGTCCTGCTCGCCGCCTGCGAGCGGGCCCGCCAGAGCCCGCGCGGCCGCCTCCATCTGCTCGGCCTCGTCTCCGACGGCGGCGTCCACTCCGGCTGGGAGCACATCGAGGCGGCGATCGAGCTGGCCTCGCAGGAGGGCGTGCCCGACGTCGTCTTCCACGCCTTCACCGACGGCCGCGACACCCTCCCGCACGGCGGCAAGGGCTACCTGGAGGAACTGGAGCGCTGGTTGCGCGCCGCCGGCCGCGTCGCCACCGTCAGCGGCCGCTACTACGCGATGGACCGCGACACCCGCTGGGAGCGGACCAAGCTCGCCTACGACGCGATCGTCCACGCCCAGGGCCTGCACGCACCGAGCGCCGCCGCGGCGATCGCCGAGTCCTACGAGCGCGAGGAGACCGACGAGTTCGTGAAGCCGACGGTGATCGGCGACTACGACGGCGCCGCCGAGGGCGATGTCGCCGTCTTCGTCAACTTCCGTCCCGACCGCGCCCGCCAGATGAGCCGCGCCCTCGCCGAGCCCGGCTTCACCGAGTTCCCCCGCGACGCCGCCCCCCTCGACCTGACGACGATGACCGAGTACCGCAAGGGATGGCCCTACCCGGTCGCCTTCCCCGAGCAGCGGCCGGCGACGACCCTGGCGGAGACGATTGCCGCGGCCGGCGGCAACCAGCTCCACGTCGCCGAGACCGAGAAGTACGCGCACGTCACCTACTTCTTCAACGGCGGCAAGGAGCAGGAGGTGGAGGGGGAAGAGCGGGCGCTGGTCGAATCCCCCCGCGACGTCCCCACCTACGACCACAAGCCGGAGATGAGCGCCGAGGGCGCGGCCGAGGCCTTCGTCTCCCACTGGAGCGGGGGCAGCTACCGCTTCGGGATCATCAACTTCGCCAACCCCGACATGGTCGGCCACACCGGCGTGATCCCCGCCGCCGTCAAGGCGGTCGAGACCGTCGACGCCCAGCTCGGCAGGGTCGTCGAGGCGGTCACCGCCAAGGGCGGCGCCTGCATCGTCACCGCCGACCACGGCAACTGCGACCACATGCTCGAGCCCGACGGCTCTCCCAACACGGCCCACAGCCTCAACCCGGTCCCTCTGATCGTCACCGCCAGCGGCATCGACCTCCGGGACGGCGGCATCCTCGCCGACGTCGCCCCCACCGCCCTCGACCTCCTCGGCATCCCCCAGCCGGAGGCGATGACCGGTCGTTCGCTGGTTGAGTAGACGATTGGTGAGTTGGCACCGCTATAGGGGCGTTAATTCACCAAACGTCATGCGACGAGACGAGAACAGGCTGCGATTCGAGATCGACGCCCGAGATGGGGCCGCCCGCGCTGGAGTCATACACACCGCCCACGGCCCGATCGAGACGCCGGCCTTCATCCCGCTGGCGACGAAGGGGACGGTCCGGGGGCTGGAGTCGGCCGAGGTGGCCGGGCTCGGCTACCAGCTGATCCTCGGCAACACCTACCACCTCTTCGTCTCGCCGGGGCCCGAGCGGATCGCGGCCGCCGGCGGGCTGCACGGGTTCATGAACTGGGAGCGGGCGCTGATCACCGACTCCGGCGGCTTCCAGGTCTTTTCGCTCGCCCACGGCGGCGTCGCCAACGAGGTCAAGGGCAGCGGCCGCTCCGGAGACCATGGCTCCAGGGTCGATATCACCGAGGAGGGCGCCCGCTTCCAGTCGCCGCGAGACGGCGCCGAGCTGTTCATCTCGCCCGAGGTCTCGATGAGCGTGCAGGCGCAGCTCGGCTCCGACATCGCCCTCGTCTTCGACGAGTGCACGCCCTTCCACGCCGACCGCGAGTACACCGCCCGCTCGACCGAGCGCACCCACCGCTGGCTCGACCGTTGCCTCGCCTGGCACGGCGAGCACGGGCCGGAGCGGCAGGCGGTCTTCGGGATCGTCCAGGGCGGCACCCACGAGGACCTGCGGCGGGAATCGGCCCAGGCCGTCTCCGAGGCCGGGGTGGACGGCCTCGCGATCGGCGGCACCCTCGGCCGCGACAAGGAGGAGATGGCGGCGGTGCTGGCGATGACCGCCCCGCTCCTTCCCGAGGAGGCGCCGAAGCACCTGCTCGGGATCGGCGAGGTCGACGACCTGCTCGGCGGCATCGCCCTCGGCCTCGACGTCTTCGACTGCGCCGTCCCCACCCGCCTCTCACGCCACGGCGTCGCCCTCGCCCCCTCGCCCGAGACCCGCTGGCGCCTCGACATGCGCAAGGGCAGATGGGTCGGCAACCGCGAGCCGCTGGTGGAGGGCTGCCCCTGCACCACCTGCCAGCGCCACGACCGCGACTACGTCAGCTACCTCTCCCGCGCCGAGGAGCTGACCGC
>JBIOVP010000095.1:0-19504 GCA_044867815.1 Solirubrobacterales bacterium
TCCTCGACCGCGGCGATCGGCTCGGCGCCGGGGTCGAGCCCGGGGTCGGCCGAGTAGAGCGCGTCGACGTTGGTCAGCAGCACCAGCAGGCGGGCGTCGAGCAGCAGCGCCACCTGGGCGGCGAGGAAGTCGTTGTCGCCGAAGCTGATCTCGTCGGTCGCGGTGGTGTCGTTCTCGTTGACGACGGGCACGACGCCCCACTCGATCAGCCGCCGCAGGGTCTGCCGCGCGTTCAGGTAGTTGGTCCGGGCGCCGATGTCGGCGGCCGTCAGCAGCACCTGGCCCGCCCTGCTGCCGTGCTCGGCCAAGCGGCTCTCGTAGGCGCGGAAGAGATCCCCCTGCCCCACCGCGGAGGCGGCCTGCAGCTCGTCCATCGCCCGCGGCCGCACCGGCAGCTCCATCAGCCGCATCCCGCGCGCGATCGCGCCGGAGGTGACCAGCACCACCCGCTCCCCCCCCTGCTCCAGCCGCGCAACCTGCTCGCAGACCGAATCGAGGACGTCCGCGCGCAGCTCGCCGTCGTCGGCGGCGACGATCGAGGATCCGAGCTTGACGACCAGGGTCATGGCGGGGAAAGTAGCCGAGATGGGGTCGGCAATCGGCTGGGGCGCGCTCGCCGCAAGCTCGCTGGTCATCGGCGCCGCGCTCAGCTTCGCCCGCCGCTGGCCGCAGCGGCAGGTCGGCTACGTCCTCTCCTTCGGGGCCGGCGCCCTGATCAGCGCCGTCAGCTTCGAGCTCGCCGCCGAGGGGATCGCGATCAGCGGCGCCGGGTACACCGGCGCGGGCCTCGCCGTCGGCGCCCTCACCTACTACTTCCTCGACGGCCTGATCTCGCGGCGGATGTCGACCGGGCGCGGCCGCAAAGGGCGGGCCGAAGGAAGCGGCAGCGGCACCGCGCTGGCGCTCGGCGCCTTCCTCGACGGCATCCCTGAGCAGCTGGTGCTGGGGATCGGCATCGCCGGCGGCGCCGGGGTCGGGGTCTCCCTGCTGGTGGCGATCTTCGTCTCCAACCTGCCCGAGTCGCTGGGCTCGGCCAGCGACATGAGCGAAGCCGACCGTTCGCGAGAGGCGATCCTGCGACTGTGGGCCCTGGTGGCGGCGATCTGCACCGTCGCGACCGTCGTCGGCTACCTCGCCGCCGACGCCGTCAGCGCCGACGCCCGCGCCGCGATCGACGGCTTCGCCGCCGGCGCCCTACTGGTAATGCTGATCGACTCGATGATCCCCGACGCCCGCAAGGACGCCGGCCGCGCCGCCGGCCTCATCACCGTCCTCGGCTTCGCCGTCGCCGCCGGCCTCTCCAGCCTCGACTAGCGGTGACTATCCAGGTTGACCCCGGGCCGAGCTCCACCCCGTCCATAAGTGGTTAGCCGAAACGGCTTCGCGTCCCTCTGTCGCGTGCTCGCGGCGAGGCGCACACGAAGAGAGTCATTGATGAGTTGAGTCAGAGTAATTCCCTGCTCAGCGGCGCGCATTTTTGCCTCTTTGTGTAAATCCCCGTCGAGTCGAATGGTCGTTCTCATGGTGTGCAGCATGCGACATGTGACATCTGTATTCACGATGTATTTGGGCTAGACATGGAGCTCGAACTCGTGCTCGCCGATCCTCACGTCGTCGCCGGGTTCGAAGCCGGCGCGGTCGAGGGCGGCGAGGACGCCCATCTCCTTTAGCCGCTGCTCGAGGTAGGCGAGCGCCTCCTCGTTTTTCGTGTCGTGGCGTTCGAACAGCATCTCGACGCCGCGGCCGAGGATGCGGAAGCCGCCGTCCTCCTCGCGCTCAACCCAGTAGCCGCCCTCGCCGGCCGGGCGGTAGACGCGGTGCTCGGCCTCGAATTCGTCGATCCCGGTGGCGCCCACGGCCGCAGGCGCCGGCGCGGCCTCCGGCAGCTCGGCGAGGATCTGCCGCCGCAGCTCGTCCAAGCCCTCGCCCGTCGCCGAGGAGACCGCGAGGACGCCGAGGGCGCGATCGCCGAGGCGCTCGTTCCATTCCGCGACAGCAGCCTCGACCTCCTCGGGCGGCAGCAGGTCCCGCTTGCTGAGAGCGATCAGCTCAGGCAGCTGCTCGAGCCCGGCCCCATGCGCCGCCAGCTCCGCCCGCACGGTCTCGTAGTTGGCGGCCGGGTCGCCCTCCAGCGGCGCCAGGTCGACGAGGTGGACCAGCATCGAGCAGCGCTCGACATGGGCGAGGAACTCGTGGCCGAGTCCAGCCCCCGCCGCCGCGCCTTCGATCAGGCCGGGGATGTCGGCAATTACCGCCTGCCGGTCCTCGCCCTCGATCGTGCCGAGGACCGGCGAGATCGTCGTGAAGGGGTAGTCGGCGACCTTCGGCGTCGCCCGAGTCAGCCGGCTCAGTAAGGAAGACTTGCCGGCGTTGGGAAGACCGACCAGCCCGACGTCCGCCAGCAGTTTCAGCCGCAGCTCGATCCAGTCGGCTTCGCCGGCGCTGCCTTTCTCCGCGAAGCGCGGCGCCTGCCGGGTCGAGTTGGCGAAGCGCCGGTTGCCGTGCCCCCCGCGCCCGCCGCGCGCCACCACCGCCCGCTGTCCTGCCGCCACCAGGTCGATCGAGCTGCCGTCGACCGCCGTCGCCTGCGTCCCCGGCGGCACCGGAATCTCCCGATCCTCCCCCCGCGCCCCATGCCGGTTCGACCCTTCGCCATGCCGGCCTCGCTGCGCCCGAAAGTGCTTGCTCCCCTTCAGCGCCCCCAAATCCCGCCGCGACGGATCGCAGACCAGAACAACGTCTCCACCGTGGCCGCCGTCACCACCTTCCGGTCCGCCTCGCGGCACGTGAGCCTCGCGCCGGAACGAGATCGACCCGTTGCCGCCACCGCCACCCTCAACCCAGATTTTCGCCTTGTCGTACATCTAAAGGGAAGGTTTCGAATCTCAGGACTGGGTGATAAGCGCGACGATCATGCCTCCAAAGCCCAGGACCAGCGTGACGATCATTCCGGCGAAGAGCTGAAACATGGTCCGGTGTAGCGCCGCGATCTGACCACCCAATTCTCCGCGCACCGTGCCGATCTCTACGCGCACTGCTTGAAATTCGCCTTTCATCTCTCCACGGAGCGCGCGGAATTCCTCCCGAGTCTCCTTGAACCCCGCATCGACCTTCTGGTTGAGGTCGTCGAGGCGCTCATCAGTCCAGGCTTCTTTTGCCATCACCGCCATGGTGGCAGGCTACCGAATCAAATGCAACGTTTTGTACGCGCAACGTAAAAATTGCGCAGCAGTTTTTTGAAGGAACTGCTACTTGACGACGATCTTCGACTTCGCCGCCTTGCCGGCGGCGCCCTTGACCTTGAAGGTCAGCTTGCCGGTGCCGAGGTCAGCGCCGGGCTTGACCTTGACCTTGACCGTCAGGGTCTTCTTGGCGCGTCCCTTCAGCGCGCCGAGCTTCTTGCACTTCGGCGCCTTCAGGTCGTCTTTGGCCGCTTTCGGAAGCTTCACGCAGAGCTTGGCGCCCTTCTTCGGCGCCAGATCGCCTTGGTTGATCGCCTTGACCTTGAACTTGACGAGATCGCCGGCCTCGGCTTTCGCCTTCTTCTTGGTCGTCAGTTTGACCTTCGCGGCCTTGATATTGAGCGTGAGGCTGATCTGGATAGCAGTGCCGGCCTGGTTGACGGCGGTAACGGCGCAGGCGTATTTGCCGGGCGACTTGGCGGTCAGGGTGCTGGCGGTGGCGGTGGCGCCAGCGACGGCCTTGCCGTCTCGCAGCCATTGGTAGCTGAGCGTGCGCGGGGCCTGGTAGAAGAACGAGCCCGGCAGGTCCGCCGCCCATTCGCCGGTCGTGCAATTGAGCTTGGTAGCGGCGGACTTGCTCCGCGTCGCAACCGGCAGAACCGTCCCGGTCGGGCTCTTGAGGATGACGGGATCCTGGGCGGAGTTCACCGGTGCGGTGGTCGGAGCGATCGCGCCGCCGCCACCGGCGAGGTTGACGAAGCCGATCGCGTTCGACGTGCTGGCGAAACGGCCGTAGTTCGCCCAGTAGAGCCTGCCGATGCTGGGATCGACCACCAAGCCGTAACCGCCTTCGTTCACGGCGCCGGCCAAGTTCACTTCGCCACCCGGGGTGCCGTTGACGTTCGCGAACAGCAGCTGTTCACCGCCTTGTTCGCTGTTCAGCCAGTAGACGCGGCCGGCAGCGGAGTCGGTGGCGATCCCCCACATGTTGTCCACTTCAGCAGGCAACGGAAGCGCGCCGCCACCCCCCGTGTTGTTCATGTTCGCGAAGGCGAGCTCGTCGGGCGAGGGACCGGCGTTGTCCCAGAAGACTTTGCCGCTCGCCGGGTCAATCGCGAGCCGATAGGGATCGTCGACGACGATTGGCGAGGTGTTCAGAGGACCACCGCCGCTGCCGTCGAGCTTGGCGAACGCGAGCGAGCCTTTGCCTTCAGGACCACCTTCTCCGTTCGTCCAGTAGATCGTCCGACTGGCCGGATCGATCGCGACTCCGAAGGGGTCGTTCACTTCGGCGCCTGGGGTGGCAAGGACACCGCCGCCGCTGCCGTCGATGTTGACGTAGGCGATCTCGCCTTTTTCGTCGCCGCCGCCCGAGGAGCTGGCGATATACAGCCTGCCAGTGGCCGAATCGAGCGCCATCCCTTCGGGGTTCTTGAGGGTGACGCCGGTGAGGTTGAGCAGGCCACCGCCGCTGCCGTCGATGTTGGCGAAAGCCACGGTGGCTGGTTCATCCGCATAGTTGTCCCAATAGACGAGTTCGCCCGCCTGCGCCCGAGCGACCAGCGCCGACAGTGCAACCAGGGCAAGGGCAACCGACACAGCGGCCGTGAAGATCAGGCCTCTGCGCTCACGAGCGAGCAGCATGGGGATCCTTTCCTAGTCCTGCAGAACCGAGATCGTGCGGCCCTTGCGAGAGGGCTTGAAGTCGACGACACCTTCGCGGGTCGCGTAGATCGTGTGGTCCCTACCGATGCCGACGCCATCGCCGGGCCAGAAGCGGGTGCCACGCTGGCGGACGATGATCTCGCCGCCGGAGACGCGCTGCCCGGCGAAGACCTTGACGCCGAGCATGTTCGGGTTCGATTCGCGGCCGTTGCGGCTGGAGCCGAGTCCTTTCTTGTGCGCCATGCCTAGCCTTTCCCTTTCAGTTTCGTGACCTCGAGCCGGGTCAGCTCGGAGCGGTGGCCGGCGCGCCGGCGGTAGCCCTTCTTCGCCTTGTATTTGAAGACTTTGACCTTGGGGCCGCGCAGGTGCTCGGTGACCTTGGCCTCGACTTTGACTTTGGCCAGGTCTTTGGCCCCGGCGACGACGTCCTTGTCGCCGCGGAAGAGGACCGGGCGCAGGGCGACTTTGTCGCCCTCCTTAGCGTTGAGCCGGTCGACGAGCAGGGACGTACCCTCCTCGACCTTGTACTGCTTGCCGCCGCTCTCTATGACTGCGTAATTGCTCATTCGTCTTTGCTGCCTTGTTTGGCGCGCGAACGCCCACGACCGCCCCTGCGGCCACGACTGCGTTTGCGCGAAGGAGCGGAGGATTCTAGCTGGGAGCCGTTTTCCTCGCCTCCTCCGGAGCCGTTGGGGGACTCGCCCCCCGGCAGCGAGGCGATCGCCGCCGAGCGCTCGACCTCGTCGATCCGCACCAGCTTGCGCTCCCCCACGTAGGGCCCGCCGCCGGTGACGCTGACGATGTAGGAGTCGATCCGGGCGACGGCGTCGTCGGCGTTGTACATGTGCGGCTCGTCGATCTTGACCAGCACCTCCTCGCCGACTTTGAACGGCAGCGCCCGCTCCTCGATCTCACTGCGGCTGCCGGACTCGACCAGCTCGAAGGTGCCGATCGGCAGCGCGTCGCCGCCCTCGAAGTGGAAGCGCTTGCCGGTTTCCTCCTCGAGCTCGGCGAGGCCGCTCTCGTGGTCGGTCAGCTCGTGCGCCACCTTCGGGTTGACGCGGACGAGGAAGGCCTCGACGTCCTTGTGCTCGCCGGCGATGTCGCGCAGCCTCTGCACCCCTTCCAGCGCCACCGTCTCGGCCGAGAGGACGACCCCCTCGCCGTGGCAGGTCGGGCAGGGCGCGGTGAGGATCTCCCGCACCCCGTCGGTGACGTTCTGGCGGGTCATCTCGACCAGGCCCAGCGGCGAGACCTCGACCACGTAGCTCTTCGACTTGTCGGTGTCGAGCGCTTTGCGCATCGTCTTCAGGACCTTGTCGCGGTTGCTGGCCCGGGCCATGTCGATGAAGTCGACGACGATGATGCCGCCGATGTCGCGCAGTCGCAGTTGCCGGACCGCCTCCTCGGCGGCCTCGGTGTTGACCTTGGTGATCGTCTCCTCGAGACCGCCTTTGCCGCGACCGGTGAAGGAGCCGCTGTTGACGTCGATCACCGTCAGCGCCTCGGCGTAGTCGATGATCAGGTAGCCGCCGGAGGGCAGGTCGACCCGCCGGTTCAGCGTCGACTCGATCGCCTCGTTGACCTTCCATTTGTCGAACAGCGGCTTCGTGCCCTCGTAGAGCTCGACCCCGTCGACCAGCTCGGGTGCGGTGCGCTGGAAGAAGTTGGTGACCCGCTCAAACTGCTTCGGCGAGTCGATCACCGCCTTCTCGAACTCGTTGAGGAAGACGTCGCGAAGGACGCGGACCGAGAGGTCGGCCTCCTGGAAGACCAGCGAGGGCGCCCTGGTCTGCTCGGCACGACGCTGCAGCACCTCGTTCAGCTTCTGCAGGTAGCCGATCTCACGCACGAAGTCGGCTTTTTTCGCCCCGTGGGCGGCGGTGCGGACGATCAGCCCGCCCGGCCCTTTGTAGGTGCGGTCGACCATCTTCCGCAGGCGGTCACGCTCTTTGTCGGCGAGCCGGCGGCTGACGCCGACGCCGCTGCCCTGCGGGGCGTAGACGAGGTAGCGGCCGGCGATCGAGAGGTTCATCGAAAGCCGGGCGCCCTTCGTCTTCAGCGGGTCCTTGACCACCTGGACGAGGATCTCCTGCCCCGGCTTGATCAGCTCGTTGATACGGCGGCCGCTGCCGCGACCGCGCTTCGGGGCCTGTTCGCCGTTGGGGAGGACGATCTCGTCGACGTGGAGGAAGCCGTTGCGCTCGAGGCCGATGTCGACGAAGGCGGCCTCCATCCCGGGCAGGACGTTGTCGACCTTGCCCTTGTAGATGTTGCCGACGATCGAACGCCGGCCGCGGCGCTCGATGTACAGCTCTGCAACGTGTGCTTTGCCGCCCTTCTGCTTTGCCTCAAGGACGGCGACGCGGGTCTCGCCGCGCTCGGCGGAGACCAAAATCGTTTTTTTCATTTGTGTTTCAGCTCAGTTCAAGTAGGTACGCGAATGCCGGCTCTCTTTCCAGAGATCACCAGGCGAACCTTCCCCTCTGGCTGAGATGCGCTTGGACGTTGATGCTCTGAAGAACCCCGATCGCCAGAAAAGTAGCGAGCACGGAGGACCCTCCGTAGCTCATCAACGGCAGGGGGATCCCGGTGATCGGCATGATCCCGAGGTTCATCCCCACGTTGACGAAGGTCTGGAACAGCAGCGCGACGGCGATGCCGCCGGCCACCAGGGTTCCGTAGGCGTTCTTCGAGAGTGTCGTGATCCGCAGCGCCCGCCAGAAGAGCAGGGCGTAAAGGGATAGGACGAACGCGGCGCCCGTGAACCCGTAGCGCTCACCGATCACCGCGAAGATGAAGTCGGTGTGCCGCTCGGGAACGAAGTCGAGCCGCGTCTGGGTGGCTTTGTCGCCACGGCCGGTCCCCTGACCGGAGCCGATGGCGACAACTGATTGGTTCTGCTGGTAACCCGCGCCTGCTTCATGTTCGTGGGGGTTGAGGAAGGACGTCAGGCGTTCCTCCTGGTAGCCCTTGAGCAGCGGCACGCCGGCCGCCGGAGCGACGACCAGAAGGACCGCGACGAGCGCGGCGAGGGCGCCGCCGATGACCGCGAAGTGCGCCCAGGGGACACCTCCGAAGTACATGACGGCAAGGGTGGCGACCACGTACACCAGGGAGGTGCCGAGGTCAGGTTGAAGGAAGACGAGCCCGGCCGGTGCCAGGCCGAGGCAGAGGTAGCGGACGGTGCGCTGCACCGCCGAGCCCCGCCTGGCGCCATCGATAACGAACCCGGCAAGCGCGAGCACGAGCAGGAGCTTGCCGAGCTCCGACGGCTGGAAACTGAAGAAGGGAAGTTCGAAGGCCCGCCGCGAGCCGCGGGCGGCGAAGCCGAAGACGAAGACCAGCGAGACGCTGGCGCAGAGGAAGGTGTAGATCCCGACCCGCAGCTCGCGGAAGCGCGAGTAGTCGATTCGCGTCAGCAGAAACATGCCGACGATGCCGAGGGCGGCGTAGATCGCCTGCCGCTCGAGGAAGTAGTTGGGGTCGCCGGGGATGTCATTCTGGGTCGCCTCGCCGAGGACGAAGACGCTGAAGCCGATCAGGGCGAGGGCGGCAATCGTCAGCGGCCAGTCCATGTGGGCGAGACCGAGGCGCTCGGCGATGCCGACGCGGACCGCGAAGGGCTCGGGCCGGGCGTTCCTGGTTCGGGTGGCGTAGGTGTTCATTCGGCTCCACCGGCGCTGGAGACTGCCGCGGCCTGTTTGTCGTAGATCGCTTCGAGGATGTCGAGCACGACCGGCGCCGCTGATTCGGCTCCGAAGCCGCCTTCCTCGACGGTGGCAATGGTCACGATACGCGGGTCGGGGTACGGAGAGAGTGCCACGAACCAGGATTGGTCGGCGTGTCCTCGCCGTTCCGCGGTCCCGGTCTTGCCGGCGATCTCGATCGGGAACCCGCCGAAGACGCCGGCGGCGGTGCCTTCGCCCTCCTGCGCGGCGGCGTGCAGGCCTTCGAGGATCGCGGTCCGGTAGCCCGGATCGATGTGGACCCGGCGCTGGATCTTCAGGTCGAATTCCTTCAGCACCCGCCCCGCGGCGTCCTCGACTTCCAGTCCCACGTGAGGGGTGACGATCTTGCCGCCGTTGCCGAGCGCCGCGTAGGCGATCGCCATCTGCAGCGGGTTCGTCTGCAGGTCCCCCTGCCCGGTCGCCAGCTGGATGTTGTCGCCGGCCGACCAGGGCCGGTCGGTCAGTTCTTCCTTGTAGAGCTGGTTGCGCCAGGTTTTGCTCGGCAGCAGGGTTTCGCCCTCCTCGGGCAGGTCGAGACCAGCGGGCCGGCCGATCCCCAGTTTGTGCGCCTCTTCCTGCAGCTCGTTCGTCTTCCACATCTCGAGGCCGAGCAGGTAGAAGTAGACGTCGGAGGAAACCTGCAGTGCGCGGCGCAGTTCGACGGGCCCGTGGCCGACGCCACCGGCGTTTTCGAAGGGTTGGCCGCCGACTTCGATCTGGCCGTCATCCTGGATCACCTCATCCGGGGTGATGACCCCGTTTTCCAGCGCCGCCAGGGCGGTGATGATCTTGAAGATCGACCCCGTCGGGTAGGCGCCTTCGCTCGCCCGGTTGACCAGCGGCGCCAGTTCTTCGTCTCTGATGAGTTCATCGACCTGCGCCTGAGTCGGTTCGATCAGGTCGGCCGGATCGTAGGTCGGGCTCGACCCCATCGCGAGGATCTCTCCGGTGTCGATGTTCATCGAGATGAACCCGCCCCGGCCGTAGCCAGCCAGCCCCGCTTCGCCGGCGGTCTGGACGTCGGCGTCGATCGTCAGCTTCAGGCTGTCGCCCGGCGTGGGCGGCACCGAGACCAGTTGCCCCCCCGGGGTCGGCTGTCCCAGTGCGTTGACCTGGATCCGGGTCAGGCCGGGATCGCCGCGGAGGAACTTGTCGTAGGCGTACTCGGCCCCCGCCTGCCCGATCTCGTCGCCCGGCTCGAGGTCCATGTACTGTGGTTCCTTCAGCTCGTCTTCGGTGATCTCGCCGACGTTGCCGAGGACGTGGGCGGCCCGGACCCCGTCGGGATAGTGGCGGACGAACACCCGCTGCACGGACACCCCGGGGAATTCGTCCTGGTTCTCTTCGACGTAGGCGATCAGGTCGAAGCCGACGTCGCGGCGCAGCGTCACCGGTGCCCCGGCGGCGACTTCTTCGCCCTCTTTGATCGTGCGGCGAACCTTCCGCAGGGACATGTGCGCCAGCCCTCCCAGCCGCGCCAGCTCGGCCCGTTCCTCGGCCGGGTCCTCGGGCAGTTTCTCCGTGTTCAGCTGCAGCGTCAGGCTGGTGCGGTTGTCGACCAGGACTTCGCCGTTGCGGTCGAGGATGTCGCCGCGGGGGGCGATCTCTTTGAACTCGCGGGTGCGGTTGTTCTTCGCCTCGGCCAGGTACTTGTCGCCGTCGAGGACCTGCAGGTTCCAGAGCCGGAAGGAGAGGATCGCGAAAAGGACGACCCCGACGCCGCCGACGACGGCGACGCGCAGCGAGAGGCGGCTCCCCTTCGGCATGTGGTCGTTGCGGGCGAACATCGCTCCTAAGCTCCCAGCACCGTCGGTCGCCGGCGGCGCCGCACCGCCAGGTCCTCGACCAGGGCCGGCCGCATGGCTCGGCGCACACCGAGGTAGATGGCCCAGCCCCCGAAGAAGGCGAAGACGCTCTTCAGCAGGATGTCGCGGATGACCAGGGCGCTGACCGGAGCGTCGATGCCGAGCATCAGCTCGACCGCGCCGAAGCCGAGCTCGGCACACAGGGTCAGGCCCATGCAGAGCAGCGGCGGCACCAGCGGGCTGTGGATCTCGAAGCGCTCGCGGAAGAGGCCGGCGAAGTAGCCGACGGCGAGCAGGACAAGGGAGCCGCCGCCGAGCGGGACGATCAACAGGCAGTCGAGCAGGAAGCCGGCCCAGAAACCGCAGACGGCGCCGGTCAGGGAGCCGCCGAGGAGGCCGAGGACGACGACCAGGGCGGGCAGCAGATCGGGACTGACGTGGAAAAGGGCGACCTGGGAGAAGAAGGAGAGCTGCAGGATGACGCCGGCGATGACGATCGCGACGAGGCGGGCGAGGATGTTCGGGGTGAGGATCACCCGCGGGATCCTCCGGTCAGGACCTGAACTATGTCCAGGTTCCGCAGGTCGGCGAAGGGGCGAATGTGGACCTGGGCCTGGGCCACCTGCTGTAGCAGCGGGGCTTCCACCACTTCGCCGATCGGCAGATTCGGCGGGTAATCGGATTCGTACCCGATCGCACGCCAGCCCGAGGTGACGACGTCCTGACCTTTGCCGATCCGCTTTTCGGTGTCGAGGAAATCGAGGATGAGGTCGCCGGGATCGCCGACCACCGGTTTCATCATCCCCTGGGCGCCACCCGGGACGATTTTCGCCGCCACCGCGCTGGAGGGGTCGACGATCAGGGTCACCCGGGCGGAGCCGCCGGTGACGGCGGAGACCTTGCCGACCAGCCCGTCGCCGTTGACGACCGGGTCGTCGACCTCGACCCCGTCGCCGGAGCCGACGTCGATCGTCACGTCGGCGAACCAGACCGTGGGCGAGCGGCCGATCACGCGACCCGTGACTTTGGTGTAGCCGCCCGGGATCGCGCCGCTGCCGTCGAGTTTCAGCAGTTTGCGCATCTGTTCGTTTTCAGCCAGCGCCGCCTTCGCCCCCACCGCCTGTTCGCGCGCCACTTCGAGTTCCTCGTGCAGGCGCTCGTTGCGCCCCTTCGCGTCGAAGGTCTCGTCGAACCAGTTGACGAGGTCGCGGGCTGGCTTCAGCGCCCGGTCGGCGACCGACTGGATCGGGCTGAAGACGGCGCTGACGCCGCGTTGCATGCCGTCGGAGCCCTGCCCGTAGGTGATGGTCAGGAGGGCGAAGGAGCCGACGATCAACAGCGCGAGTACCGCCCGGCGGCGGCGTACTTGCTTTCGATACACGTTGTGGGCCTAAGTTCTCGGGTGGTTCGCATAGGGGGCTGCGGCCGGCTAGCGCCGGGGTCGCGCTCCGTTGTTCCTACCGGCGCGGTGGATCGTCTCGACCTCCTCGAGCGAGATGCCCGAACCGACCGCCACGCACGTCAACGGCGACTCTGCCAGTTGGCAGGGCATCTGGCACTCGTCGCGCAGGCGTTGCTCCAAGCCTTGCAGGAGCGCTCCGCCTCCGGCCAGGGTGATGCCGCGGTCCATGATGTCACCTGCGAGCTCCGGCGGGGTCCGGTCGAGCGTCTCCTTGACCGCGGCGACGATGTGGCTGACCGGCTCCTCCAGCGCTCCCCGCACCTCCTCGGAGGTGAGCTCGATCGTCTTCGGCAGGCCGGAGACGAGGTCGCGGCCGCGGATCTCGGTCCGCACCTCTTCCGGCAGTGGCGCAGCCGAGCCGGCCTCGAGCTTCACCTCCTCCGCGGTCTGGGTGCCGATAGCCAGTTTGTAGTTTCGCTTGCAGTGGGCGACGATCGCCTCGTCGAGCTCGTCGCCGCCGACCCGGATCGACTGCGAGACGACGATGCCGCCAAGGCTGATCACCGCGACCTCGGTGGTGCCGCCGCCGACGTCGACGATCATCGAGCCGGTCGGCTCCGCCACCGGCAGGCCGGCGCCGATCGCCGCCGCCATCGGCTCCTCGATCAGGTAGGCCTGGCGGGCGCCGGCCGAGAGGCAGGCCTCCTCCACCGCTCGCTTCTCGACCCCGGTGACCCCCGAGGGAACGCAGACGACGACGCGAGGATGGGCGAAGCGGTTGGAGTGGACGGAGGCGATGAAGTGGCGGAGCATCTGCTCGGTGACCTCGAAGTCCGCGATGACGCCGTCCTTGAGCGGCCGGATCGCCGTGATCGTCCCCGGCGTCCGCCCCAGCATCCGCTTCGCCTCGACGCCCACGGCGTGGACCCGGCCGCTGAGCGAGTCGATCGCCACCACCGAGGGCTCCGAGAGGACGATCCCCCGCCCGCGTACATAAACGAGGGTGTTGGCGGTTCCCAGGTCGACGGCCATGTCGCGGCCGCCAAGGCGGATCAAACGACTGAACATGCCCAACTTCGTGCCCTTTTCGAATCGAATCGATCTTCCAGGAGACAAATCATCGCAGAGCCGCAAAATCCGGCCTTTACCAACCGGTTCCCATTATTCTCATCGGGTAGATCGATTGACATGGCCTTCACGGCCGAGGGATGACTGAGCAATGAAGAACGCTGACTCGAAGATCCTCGTCATCGATGATGATCCCGCGATCCTGGAAATCGTCGAGCGGGGCCTGGGTCAACGCTTCGAGTGCGAGCTCGCCGGAGACCTGGCAGCCGCCCAGACCCAGATCGCGCTCGACGGGTTTGACGCCATCCTCTGCGACGTGCAGATGACCGGCCCCTCCGGCCTGTCGCTGATCGAGGACCTGCTGACCGAACAGGAGGACGTCGCGGTGATCCCCGTCGCGGCGACGGAGGACCCGACGGCAATTGACCGTGCTCTCGAATTCAATGAATGCGGCTACCTGCTGAAGCCGTTTCCGCCGGAGCAGTTGCCGGCCACGGTCGATGCCGCGCTGCGGCTACTGGAGCTGGAATCGACCCAGAAGAAGAGCCGGCGCAACCGCGATCAGCAGATGCGAATGGTGATCGAACACGCTCCGATCCCAATTTTCGTCAAAGACATGGAACGTCGCTATCTGCTCGCCAACCGCTTCGCGCACGAAGTGCTGAGGCTCGACCCCGGGGAGATGATCGGCCGCACCGACGCCGAACTCTTCACCCCGGAGAGCGAGGAACAGGTCCGCCAGGGCGACATGCAGGTGCTGGAGGAGGAAGAACCCAGCTTCCGCGAGGTGACACTGCAACTGGACGGGCGCGAGCGCACCTTCCTCACGATCAAGTTCCCCTACCTCGACGTGGAAGGCAACCTCGCCGGGATCATCGGCATCACCACCGAGACCACCGCCGAGAGGGAGCCCTCGGGCCCTCGCAGCGGCAGCGCCTAATTCACTCGCGCTCGAACAGGGCGGGGGCTAGGTCCGCCAGCAGCCCCATCGGAAGCCCGACCACGTTGGAGACGCTGCCCTCCAGCCGCTCCACCAGGGAGGAACCGAGGGTCTGGACCGCGTATCCCCCCGAGCGGCCCTCCCACTCGCCGAAGGCGACGTAGCGCTCTTTTTCTGCCTCGGAGAGGTGCTTGAAGACGACGGTGGTCCTCTCCAGCCCGCTTCTCTCTTCGCCGTCTTCGACGACCACCAGCCCGCTCATCACCGTGTGGGCTCGACCGGACATACGGTCGAGGTAGGCGCGGGCCTCCTCCGCGTTCGCGGGCTTGCCGAGGACCTCGCCATCGAGGACGACGTCGGTGTCACAGGCGATCACGAGCTCGCCCTCGACGGCCTCGGCCTTGCGCCGCGCGTTCTCGACCACGAGCTGCTCGGGGTCGCCGCTGGTCAGCTCCTCGACGCCGGGGACGACGACCTCGAACTCGAGGCCGAGCTTCTGCAGGATCTCCCGCCGCTGCGGGGACCCGGATGCGAGGACCACCTTCAGGGACAGCGGGTCAGGAGAGCTCGGGGAACCAGATCCCGATCTCGCGCTCGGCCGACTCGTCGGAGTCGGAGCCGTGGACCATGTTGAAGGTGACCTCGAGGGCGAAGTCGCCGCGGATCGAGCCGGGAGCGGCCTCGACCGGGTTGGTCGCGCCGATCAGCTGCCGCGCCGCCTTCACCGCTTCCTCCCCCTCCAGGACCATCGCCACCAGGGTGCCGCAGGTGATGAAGGAGACCAGCTCACCGAAGAAGGGCTTGTCGGTGTGCTCGGCGTAGTGCTGGTTGGCGATCTCCTCGCTTGCGCGCATCGACTTCAGGGCGGCGATCCGCAGCCCCTTGCGCTCGAAGCGGGCGATCACCTCACCGGTGAGAGCGCGTTCGAAGGCGTCAGGCTTGACGAGGATCAGGGTCCGGCTCACGGCGGGGGCTCCTTTGCTCTTGGGTTTGCGAGTCCCCCTGGTCCGCCTCCGGCGGCGCTTTCCTGCGGTGCGGCGGCGCTTGGCGCTGCTGCGGCGGGCGCTCTTCGGGGTCCCTACGTTTGCGGCGCTGCCGCTCGCCACCGCCGCCGCCGAGGCTGGTCTCGCAGTAGGGGCAGAGCCCCCAGCGCGGGTCGACCGGCTTGCCGCAGGTCGGGCAAGGATCCTTCAACCGGCGCTGACAGTTGGGGCAGCGCAGGTAGTTTTTCTCGATCGGGTACTCGCAGTTGGGGCAGCTCTGGTCGCGCATCTGCCGCACCCGCAGCTCGGCGGCTTTGATCTCCAGCTCGCGCTCGTGGGCGTCCTCCAGGTACTCCGGCGGCCGCACGATCGCGTAGACGGCGGTGCCGATGAAGGGGAAGAAGGAGGCGACGGTGGCGCAGGCGACGAGGAAGGGGTCGGAGATGCGGCGGCGGGCGTCGAGGTACGTGTAGACGATCAGCGCCAGCCAGAGCACAACCAGCATCAGCAGGAAGAGGGTGGCGACGAGGTTGAGGTTGTCGTCGGTGATGCCGAAGATCGCTGAGGGCATAGGCAAGGTTTCGGGGACGGGGGCGCGCCGAGGGGGCGGCAGTCTACTTCGCCGCGGCCGACGCTAACCCTGTTGCTAGAGGAAAAGCCTTCCAAACAGGTAGCCGACGCCGAAGAAGACGAGGATCACGATCGCGACGACGGCGGCGACCAGCCCCATCATCGAGAGCAACTCGGTTCCGGCGCTGCGAGGGCGATCCATGCCCGAATCCTCGCACAGTCAGCCCGCGATCAGAGCCCGCGCGGGGGCGATTGCATAGTGGGAACCGGCAACGAGGAGCAGGCCCTCGGGCTCCTCGCCGGCCAGTGTCCTGCCGCGCGCGAGCGCTGGCGCGAAATCGGGCTCGGCCTCGGCTTCGAGGCCGGCCGCCCCACAGGCCGCGACCAGCTCCGCCGCCGGGCGCGAGCGGGCACCGGGGCGGCCGTGCCCTTCCAGGGCGCTCGCCGGCAGCTCGGTGCAGACGGCGCGGTCGAGGACGGGCGCCAGCGCCGCGACCATCGCCGCGGCGTCCTTGTCGGCGAGGACGGCGAGGACGGCGACCACGCGCCTGCCCCCGGCGACCGCCGGCAGCGAGCGTGCCAGCACCGCGGCGCCGGCGGGGTTGTGGGCGGCATCCAGGTAGACGGGGGGGCGCCCGGCGACCTGTTCCAGGCGGCCGGGGACCGTGACCGCGCCGGCCGCTGCGGCAACCCGGCCGGGGTCGAGGGGACGTGCGAGGAACGCCTCGGCCGCGGCGCAGGCGATCGCGAAGTTGCGGCGCTGGAACTCCCCCGGGGCGCGCAACCGCACTTCCGGCCCGGGATCGGCCGGCGCCCGGACCAGCCGCGCCCCCCGCTCCCGCGCCGTCGCCTCCGCCAGCGCCGCCACCTCCGCGGAGACCTCGCCCAGGACCAGGGTCGTCTGATCGCGCAGCACCGCCAGCTTCTCGGCCGCGATCTCGGCCTCGGTCTCCCCCAGCCACTCGGTGTGGTCGAGGCCGATCGAGGTGAGGACGGTCACCTTGGAGGGAATCGTGTTGGTTGCGTCGAGGCGACCGCCGAGGCCGGCCTCGATCACCGCCACCTCGATCCGCGCGTTCGCCAGGGCGACGAAGCTCGCCGCGGTCGCCGCCTCGAACTGGGTCACCGCCTCCCCGTCCTCGAGGCTGCGATCCACCCCCTCGGCGGCGCGCGCGACCTGCCCGACCGCCTGCGACCAGGCCTCCTCGTCCAGCTCGCGGTCGCCGACCAGCGTCCGCTGCGACCAGCGCTCGATATGGGGCGAGACGCAGGCGCCGACGCGCAGGCCGTGCGCTTCCAGCAGCGCCGCGGTCATCCGCGTCACCGAGGACTTGCCGTTGGTGCCGACGACGTGGACGGAGGCGAAGCGGTGCTGGGGCAGGCCTAGCACCGTCGTCAGCTTGCGCATCCGCGCAAGCCCGAGGCGCCAGCCGACCGGTTCCAGCGAATCGAGATATGCGTCGGGGTCCAAGATCAGTCGGCGGCGTGTCCGCCCCGCCTAGCTCAGCTCGGCGAGTTCGTTGCGGTAGCGCTCCAGCTTCCCCCGCTCCTCCTCGACCACCTCGGCGGGGGCCTTGGCGACGAACTTCTCGTTGCCGAGTTTGCGCTCGCCGCGCTCGACCTCGGCCTGAAGTTCCTGGCGGCGCTTGTCGAGCCGCTCGGCGACGGCGGCGGCGTCGAGCTGATCGGAGTCGAGCACCCGCACCGGGCCGACCGAGGCCACCGGCTCGGCGCCGACGCCGTCGAACTCGAAGCGCGAGAGGCGGGAGACGAAGTCCGGCGGCTCGACACCGTCGATCACCGCCGGCAGCGTCGCCCCCGCCGGCACTCCCGCGAGGTCGCGCCAGGCGCGCAGGCGCTGGGTGAGCCGAATCCCGCTCTCGACGTCCTCCTCGGCGGCCGGGTCGGCCAGGGACTCGTCGGCGACCGGAAAGGGGTGCACCGCCAGGTGGCCCGTGCGGGCCGGGTGATAGCTCCAGATCTCCTCGGTGACGAAGGGCATCAGCGGGTGCAGCAGCGCCAGCACCCTTTCCAGCGCGTGGAGCAGCGTCGCCGCGACCTCCTCCTCGCCGTCGTAGAGCCGCGGCTTGACGATCTCCAGATACCAGTCGCAGAGGTCGCGCCAGAAGAACGAGTAGGCCTCCTGGACCGCGTGGGCGAAGTCGTAGGTGGCGAGCTTCCCGGTCACCGAGGCGACCGTGCGCTCCAGCCGCGAGAGCAGCCAGCGGTCTTCGACGCAGGTCGGCCGCGGCGCCGGCTCGACCTCGGCGGCGTTGAGCAGGATCAGCCGGCTGGCGTTCCAGAGCTTGTTGGCGAGGTCGCGGCCCTGCTGCACCTTGGCGTCGGAGAAGCGCACGTCCTGGGTCGAGGACATCGCCAGCAGGCCGAAGCGCAGGGCGTCGGCGCCGTGGACGTCGATTTCCTCCAGCGGGTCGATCCCGGTGCCGAGGCTCTTCGACATCCGCCGCCCGTCGCGGGCCTGGATCACCGAGTGGACGTGGACGTCGCGGAAGGGGACCCGGCCGGGGAACTCGAGCCCGGTCATGATCATCCGCGCCACCCAGAGGAAGAGGATCTCCCGCGCCGTGGTCAGGAAGCTGGTCGGGTAGAAGGCGCGCAGCTCAGGGGTGTCGTCGGGCCAGCCGAGGGTCGCGAAGGGCCAGATCGCCGAGCTGAACCAGGTGTCGAGGACGTCCTCCTCCTGGCGCAGCCCGCCGCCGCAGGCGCCGCAGCGCTCCGGCGCTGCCGTCGGGTCCTCGGCGACGAAGACCTTGCCGCAGGCGTCGCAGTACCAGACCGGGATCCGGTGCCCCCACCAGAGCTGGCGGGAGATGCACCAGGGGCGGATCTCCCGCATCCAGTCGAGGTAGACGCGCTTCCACTGCGGCGGCGTGATTCGCACCTCGTCGGCTTCGACCACCTCGATCGCCGGCTGTGCCAGCTCGTCCATGCGACAGAACCACTGCAGCGAGATCAGAGGCTCGATCCGCTCGCCGGAGCGGTGCGAGAAGGGGACCGAGTGGGTGTAGGGCTCCTCGGCGCGGAGCCGTCCCTCGTTGCGCAGCGCCGCGACCACCGCTTCCTGCGCCTCGGCCGCGGTGAGGCCGGCGAACTCGCCCGCCTCCTCGGTCATCCGCCCGTCGGGGCCGATCACGCCGATCTCCTCGAGGCCGTGCCTGCGGCCGATCTCGAAGTCGTTGGGATCGTGGCCGGGGGTGATCTTCAGCGCCCCGGTGCCGAACTCGACGTCGACGTGGTCGTCGGCGATGATCGGGATGCGGCGGCCGACCAGCGGCAGGACGCAGAACCTGCCGACGAGGTCAGCGTAGCGCTCGTCCTCGGGGTTGACGGCGACGGCGGTGTCGGCCAGCATCGTCTCCGGGCGCACGGTGGCGACGGTCAGCACCCGGTCGGAGTCCACGACCGGGTAGTCGATCGAGTAGAGAGCGTCCTCGACCTCGCGGTTCTCCACCTCGAGGTCCGAGATCGCGGAGTGCGAGCCCGGGTCCCAGTTGACCATGTAGTTGTCGCGGTAGATGTAGCCCTTGTCGTAGAGCTGCTTGAAGACGCGGTAGACCGCCTTCACGTAGCCCTCGTCGAGGGTGAAGCGCTCGCGCTCGTAGTCGCAGGAGGCGCCGAGCCGCTTGTACTGCTCGACGATCCGCGAGCCGTACTCGGCTTTCCACTCCCAGACCCGCTCGACGAAGACCTCGCGACCGAGGTCGTGCCGCGTCTTCCCCTCTTTCCTCAGCTCTTTCTCGACCACCGCCTGGGTGGCAATCCCGGCGTGGTCGGTCCCCAGGATCCAGAGCGTGTTGCGCCCCCGCATCCGGTTCATCCGCACCAGCGCGTCCTGCATCGACCCGTTCAGCGCGTGCCCCATGTGCAGCGCCCCGGTTACGTTCGGCGGCGGGATCGCCACCGAAAAATTCTCCTCCGCCGTCCCCTCCGCCTCAGGGTGGAAGTACCCCCCCTCGATCCACTCCGCGAAGACCCGCCCCTCGACCTCCGAGGGGTCGTAACGAGTCGTCTCCTCGAGCCTCTGCCGCTGCGCCGCGTCCACGCGGCGAGTCTAGATAGCTGTCGGATTTGGGGGAGGGTCCGGTGGGGGTCCCTGGGAGCACCTCCGCCGGCAGGATCGGCTTCGGCTGACGCCCC
>JBIOVP010000096.1:0-5669 GCA_044867815.1 Solirubrobacterales bacterium
CGAGGAGCCCGCCTACCAGCCGCCCGGAAGCGGCGAGCCGCACCAGCCTGTGATCCGCGTCGTCGGCGTCGGCGGCGCCGGCGTCAACGCGGTCAACAGGATGGTCGAGGCCCGCATTCCCGGGGTCGAGTTCATGGCCGTCAACACCGACCTTCAGTCCCTGCAGCTCTGCGTCGCCGACGTCACCGTCCACATCGGCGACGAGCAGACGCGGGGTCTCGGCGCCGGCGCCGACCCCGAGGTCGGCCACCGCTCCGCCTTTGAGGAGCAGGACAAGATCAAGCGCCTGCTGAAGGGCTCCGACATGGTCTTCGTCGCCGCCGGTGCCGGCGGCGGCACCGGCTCCGGCGCCGCGCCGGTCGTCGCCCGCCTCGCCCGCGAGGTCGGCGCGCTGACCGTCGGCATCGTCACCAAGCCGTTCAGCTTCGAGGGCAGCCGCCGCGGCAACCAGGCCGAGAAGGGGATCGAGGAACTGGCCGCCGAGGTCGACACCCTGATCGTCGTCCCCAACGACCGCCTGCTCGACGTCCTCGATCAGCAGACCTCGATGGTCGAGGCCTTCAAGGTCGCCGACGACGTCCTCCGCCAGGGCGTCCAGGGGATCTCCGACCTCGTCACCCTACCCGCCGTGATCAACCTCGACTTCGCCGACGTGCGGACGATCATGTCCGAAGCCGGCCGGGCCCTGCTCGGGATCGGGATGGCCTACGGCGACGAGCGCGCCATCCTCGCCGCCGAAAAAGCAATTTCCTCGGCGCTGCTGGAGACCTCGATGGAGGGCGCCCGCTCGATTCTGCTCTCGATCACCGGCGGCGCCGACCTCTCGCTGGTCGAGGTCTCCGAGGCCGCGAAGGTGGTCGGCGAGGCCGCCCATCCGGACGCCAACATCATCTTCGGCGCCAACGTCGACGAGGAGCTCTCCGACCAGATCTGGGTCACCGTCGTCGCCACCCGCTTCGACGGCCGCACGCAGCCGCCGCGCCGCGCCGCCGAGCCGACGATCCGGCGCACCAAAGACGCCGACACCGGCCGCCGCGGCCGCGGAGGGGACCGCGAGCTGGGCATCGACGTTCCCGAGTTTCTCCCTGGCTGAGCGACTCCGGTAAAACCGGGCCGATGAAGGGCGTCGTCGCAGCCGGGCATCCGCTGACCGCCGAGGCCGGGGCCGCCGTTCTGCGCGAGGGCGGCAACGCGGTCGACGCCGCCGTCTGCGCGGTTCTCGCCTCCTTCGCCGTTGAGAGCCCGTTGACCGGGTTCGGCGCCGGCGGCCACATGATGGTCCACGAGGGCGGCGAGACGACCCTGATCGACTTCTTCGTCGCCGCGCCGGGGCTGGACGGGATCGAGCGCACGACCGAGCTGGTCCCGGTCCCGATTCGCTTCGACGCCGAGACGACGCAGACGTTCTACGTCGGCCCCGCGTCCTGCGGGGTGCCGGGGACCGCCGCTGGTCTGGCCCACGCCCTGGAGCGGTTCGGGACGCTGCCGCTGGGCGACCTGATCGGACCGGGGGTGCGGCTGGCGCGCGAGGGAGCCCCGGTCAACCGGGGGCAGGCCTACATCCTCGACATCCTCGCCCCGATCCATGAGCGGATCTCCGGCACGCGGGAGCTCTACGCGCCACGGGGCCGGCGCCTCGGGGAGGGTGACGTCTTCGCCTTCCCGGAACTGGCCGACGCGCTCGAACGCTACGCCGACGAGGGCCCGGACCTCTTCTACAAGGGTGAGATGGCGAGGGCGATCAGCGACTTCGTCGTCGGCCACGGCGGCCTCGTCGGGCCCGGCGACCTCGCCTCCTACGAGGCGATCGAGCGCAACCCGATCGAGACCCCTTTCCGCGGCACCGAAGTTCACACCAACCCGCCGCCGTCCTCCGGCGGAATCCTCATCTCCTACTGCCTTGGCCTGCTCGAGCGCCTCGGCCCCCGCAGCGGCCCCGAGCAACTGGTCGCGGCGATGGAGGCGGCCAACTCGCGGCGCGACCTCGCCTTCGCCGAGTCCCTCTACGAGGAGGGGATGGAGGTCGGCTTCCTCGACCCCGGCGGGCTCGACCTCGCCGCCGCCGACCTGCTCGGCTCGACCACCCACATCTCCGTCCTCGACGCCGACGGCAACTGCGCCAGCGTCACCTGCTCCAACGGCTCCGGCTCGGGCGTCCTCGTCCCCGGAACCGGGGTGATCCTCAACAACATGCTCGGCGAGGAGGACCTCAACCCGGCCGGCTTCCACCTGATCGCGCCGGGGCGGCGGGTGCCGTCGATGATGGCGCCGACGGTGGTGCTGCGCGACGGCGAGGTCGTCCTCGCGCTCGGCAGCGCCGGCTCCAATCGGATCCGCTCGGCGATCCTGCAGACGGTGGTGCGGGCGGTCGAGCAGGGATTCCCGGTCGCGGCGGCGATCGAGGCGCCGCGGTTGCATTTCGAGCAGGGCATCGTCCAGGCCGAGAAGGGGGTCGACCCCGGGGCGCTGACCCGGATGGAGACGCGCGGCCTCGAGGTCGCTCGCTGGCCCTCGCTCAACCTCTTCTTCGGCGGCACCCAGGCCGTCGCCCGCGATCCCGCCAGCGGCGAGGTCAGCGGCGGCGGCGACCCCCGCCGCGGCGGCGCCGTCGCCTACGCCGACTGAACCGAGACAATTCGCCCCGATGGCGGGCGGACCGAAGATCGACTTCGAGGCCGAGGGGCTGCTCGAGGGGCTGGAGGCCGAGCCGCGACAGGCGCGGCTGGAGCTGCTCGAGCAATTAGCGGGTGAAGGCTGCACGCTGGAGGAGCTGAAGGAGGCGGTGGCGGCGGGCCGGCTGACCCTGCTCCCCGTCGAGCGCAAGCTGGCCGGCGAGGGCCCGCGCTACACCGCCCGCGAAGTCGCCGAGATCGCCGACGTCGACCTCGAGATGCTGCTGCGCTTCCGCTCCGCCCTCGGGATCCCGGTCCCCGATCCGGACGAGCAGCTGGGGACCGAGGCCGACGTCGAGGCGGCGCGGGCGATGAAACGGTTCCTCGAGCTCGGTCTGCCCGAAGACGGGATGCTCCAGGTGGCGCGGACGATCGGGATGGGGACGGCGCGGATCGCCGAGGCCAACCGCGAGCTGACCATCCGCACGCTGACCCAGCCCGGCGACACCGAGCGCGACGTCGCCCTGCGCTTCGCCACGGCTGCCGAGTTCATGCTGCCGCTCGCCGGGCCGACCGTCGTCTACGCCCTGCAGGCGCACCTGCTGGAACAGATCCGCCGCGACGTCATCGGCGCCACCGACCTCGCTGCGGGAGAGCTCGGCGGCGCCGTCGAGCTGACCGTCTGCTTCGCCGACCTGGTCGAGTTCACCCGCCTCGGCGAGGAGATCGCCCCCGAGGAGCTGGGGATGGTCGCCGGCCGCCTCGAGGAGATGTCAAGCGCCGTCGCCGAACCGCCGGTGCGATTGGTGAAGACGATCGGCGATGCGGTGATGCTGATCTCGCCCGAGCCGGCGCCGATGGTCGCCGCCGCGCTGGCGCTGATCCACGCCGCCGAGGAGGAAGGCCAGCAGTTCCCCTGGCTCCGTGCCGGCATCGCCAGCGGCCCGACCCTGCCGCAGTCGGGCGACTACTACGGCCGCGCCGTCAACCTCGCCAGCCGCATCACCAACGTCGCCCGCCCTGGCAGCGTCGTCCTCGACGAGGACACCAAGGAGGCTGCCGAAGACGGCTTCGGCTACTCCTACGTCGGCGAACGCCGCCTCAAGGGGCTCGACTACCGGGTGAAGCTGTTCCGGGCGCGGTTGCCGGGCGAACGCAAACGATAAGTGGATGCACGACCGTGCATATGTCTCCCCAGGGTCCCACATTTTGGCCGATATGCACGATCGCGCAGAAAAAGATCGGTTCAAGGCAGAAATAGGTTAGAATGCACGATTGTGCATCACAAGTTGGATATTGCTGAGGCTGATGCCCAGACCATAGGGGCAAGCGTGCGCCGCGCCCGAGAGGAGCTCGACATGCGTCAGGACGAGCTTGCCCTGGCGGCCGGGGTCAGCACCAGGGCAATCCATCAGATCGAGAACGGCAAGCCGACGAGCCGCCTGGACACGGTCTTTCCCGTACTCGCGGCGCTTGGCCTCAAGTTCAGGATTGAGTGAACCGGCCATCCCGACAGATGCCAGCTTGGGTACCGCCTCGTCGCGACGCGACGATCTCGGTCTTCCTGCGGGGGAGACCGGTTGGATCGCTGGAGCGGACCGGCCCCACGCGCTACCGCTTCGCGTATAACGCGGACGCGCTGCAGGCCGATCGAGAGGATCCACTCGCCAGGCTCTCGGCCTCCCTGCCCCTGCGCGAGGAGCGATTCAAGCCAAATGAGGCGGCTCCGTTCTTCGAGGGCCTGCTACCGGAGGGAGCAGTGCGCGCGGCGATCGCCGGGAGGCTCGGGGTCAGCGAGGCAGATGGCTTCAGCATGCTGGCGGCGCTCGGTGCTGACTGTGCCGGGGCAGTGACGGTTCTGCCCGTGGGTCAACCGTCTCGGGTGCCGGAAGGCGCGGCGCGCCCGATCAGCGAAAACCAGCTCGGCGAGCTGCTCCGCGACCTTCCGCGCAATCCCCTCGGCATCGACCTGGACCCCGAGGGGGTGCGTCTGAGCCTGGGTGGAGTCCAGGACAAGCTCGTCCTCGTCCGCCTCCCCACGGGTGACTTCGCCCAACCGCTTGGTGGAACGCCAAGCAACTGTCTGCTGAAGCCGGAGCACGAGCGCTTCGAGGGGCTGGCGGTCAACGAGGCCTTCTGCATGAGTGTCGCGGCGGCGGCCGGGAATGAGGCTGCCACGACCGAGTTGCTCGAGCTTGACGGCCTTCGCTGCTTGTACAGCGAGCGCTTCGATCGCACCGTCAACGCCGATGGGACGACGGTTCGTCTCCACCAAGAGGACATGTGCCAAGCCCTCGGCCTGCTGCCGACCCAGAAGTACGAAGCCGACGATGGGCCATCGGTGGCATCGGTGATCGCGTTGCTGAGGAGGCAGCCGAGCTCCCGCATCGCACTCGATGTCAATGCCTTCGTTCGCGCGGTGCTGACCTGCTTTCTGCTCGGCAACAGCGACGCGCACGGAAAGAACTTCTCGCTGCTCTACGAGCCCGCGACCGGGGTTCGCCTGGCTCCTCTCTACGACCTCGTCTCGACTGGCGTTTACGAGGGCCTGACTCCGCGGCTGGCGATGGCAATCGGGGGGGAGGACGACCCCTCTCGGGTCAACCTCTCGTGCTGGGAGCGCCTGGGTGCTGAAAGCGGCCTGGGGGGAACGCTGCCCAGGTTCGTCCAACGCTGGTCGAGCGAGATTCTCGCTGCGACGGAAGCCTGCCTTCGCGAGGCTGAGCAGGAGGGCTGGTCACACCCCGTGCTGGAGGTGATCGCCGACCTTTGCAGCGAACGTGCCCGTCGCCTGATCGATGGCCGCTAAGCCGGCTTCCGCGCCGAGACCAGGAGGTTGTAGAAGAGCTCGGCCGGTAGGTAGGGCTCGAGCACTTTGGTGTCGACTTTCTGCAGGGCGATGTAGCTGTTGAAGGCGAAGCGGCGCCAGCCGAAGGAGATCGACTCCGGCTCGGCGCTCGACTCGACCGTGCGCAGGCCCCAGCCCCAGGCGTTGGAGAGCAGCTCCTCGCCGCCGACGTGGCGCTGTTCGAAGCCGGCGTCCTTGAGCAGGCGGCG
>JBIOVP010000097.1:0-25391 GCA_044867815.1 Solirubrobacterales bacterium
CCTACTTGATCGATTAGGAGGGTGAGCGACCCCCGTCCCTCGCAGCGTTTGGCGCGCATCGCGGACGCCGACCGGAAGTGGATTGATTCCGGCCAGGGAGAAGAGGCGCGCAGCTGGAGTCTCTAGAGCGGGATCCGAATCGCCAGCCCACGAGAGGAACTCCGCGGGAGGACCGTCGAAGGAGAGACGTCCCGCTTCCATCGCAAGTACGCGATCGGCGGCAGCGAGGCAGCGCTCCAGCCGATGTTCGGCAGGAAGGACCGCCACCCCCCACTCCTCGTTGAGACGGCGGAGGAGCCAGATCAGCTCATCCCCGGCGACCGGGTCGAGCTGGGACGTTGGCTCGTCGAGGAGGATCAGACGAGGGCGCGTAACCAAGGCGGCGGCGAGGGCGACGCGCTGGAGCTCGCCACCGGAGAGGGTGTCGACGGTGCGGTCGAGGAGGTGCGGGATCGCAAGGGCGAGGGCGACCTCCTCAACGGCACGGGCACGGTCGGCCGGGGGGTCGCCGCGCATCTCCAGAGGGAGCTCGATCTCGGCGGCGACGGTGGTGGAGACGACCTGGGTCTCGGGGTCCTGGGCGAGGTAGCCGACGGCGGCGGCCAGCTCGCCGGGGCCGGCGGCGATCGCGTCGAGGTCGGCGACGCGGATCTCGCCCTCGATTTCGCCGCCGTGGAAGTGCGGGACGAGGCCGCAGGCGGCCTTGAGGAGGGTCGACTTTCCCGAAGCGGAGCGGCCGGCGAGGAGGACGAACTCCCCTGGCGCCACCTCGAACGAGATGTCCTCGAGCGCGGGCTGCGCCACCTGCGGATAGGCGTAGCTCAAGCCGCGCACCGCAAGCGCCGGCGCCGCCCCGCGCCTGATCGCCAGCTCAGACACCCGCCATCCCCTCCGGTCGTTTCCCCACTGCCCGCCGACGGGACGATTTCCCTCCATATAGGCGTACTTTCGGCCCGTCGGCGGCTTGGCGGCGGCGTTTTGGCCTGCGGCGGAGGGGGGCTAGGCCGCTGAGGGCGACCAGGCCGCTGAGGGCGAGGGTCACGGGGCCGAGGCCGATCTCTACGGAGGGGTAGGCCTGGAAGTCTTCGGCTCCTAGGGCCTTGCCGGCGATCGCGGCGGCGAGGAGGAGGGCGGCGACGGTGTGGAAGCGGCGGTCGTAGCGGGAGCGGCTGCGGCGGTTGCGGGCAGGCGGGGCGTCAAGGCTGTAGCCGCGCAGCTCGAGGGTGGCGGCGACGTCGACGGCGCGGTCGAGGGAACCGGCGAGGAGGCGGCGGGCCAGCGGCGCCCTGCCCACCGCGGCGGCGCCGGGGCCGCGGAGGCGGGCGGCGTCGCGGAGGCGGGCGGCGTCGGCGGCGGCGACGGGAACGAGGCGGGAGACCAGGGTCGCGGTCAGGGCCGAACGGCCGGCCAGCGGCCGCAGCACCCGCAGCACCCGGTCGGGGTCGACGCAGGCGGAGTAGACGGCGGCGGCGACCATCGCCACCGCGGCGCGGAGGCCGCCGGAGAGGCCGGCGACGATCGCCTCGAAGGTGATGTCGACGCGCCCAAGGAGCGGCCAGTCGCCGAGGCGTGCGACCACGGTCTCGCCGCGGTCGACGACGAGGGCGTTGACGACGACGATCAGCAGCGCCAGGGCGAATCCCATCTTCAGGGCGACCCGGACCGCGCGCCGGGCGCCGGCGAGCAGACCCGCCACGGTGGCGGCCACCCCCGCCGCGATCAGGACCAGGGGGTTCGAGTAGAGGAAGGCGACGGCGACGATCGCGCCGAGGTAGGCCACGGCCGCCCCGGGTGAGGCGAGCTGCAATGGCCGCGGTCGCGGCTGGTAGGCGAAGGGGGATTTCATGGCGTCTGCAGCGGTAGCGGGTACATCAGCCGGCCCTTGATGGCGACTGCGTAATGGTCGCGCAGCAGCTTCGGATCAAGAGCGGCGGCGGCGCGCCGCACCGCCGCTGGCGTCCCACCGGTGACAACCCAGACCGGAAGGCCGCCGTAGCGACTGGTGGCGGCGATGAGTCCCGCATCCGAACCAAGGTTCTCGGCCGGGTCTCCCGCTTCGTCCAGCGCCACGAGTTCGTCGAAGTTGCGATCGAGCACCTCAGAGGTGTCGGATCGCAGGTTCGATGCCTCGAAGTCGGCGAAGACGCCGCTTTCGGCGGGGCCCGCCTCGATGGTCCGGGCGGCGGGGTCCTCTCGCACCTGCGCCCAGGGGCCGACCAGGATCCGAAGCGCCTTCTCGGGTGCGCCATCGGCGACCTTGACGCCTTCCCGCGCCAGCGCCGCCCGCGCCTCGCCGCAGGCCGCTCCCCCGCCCTCGCAGTCGACCACGACCGGGTATCGCCGTCCCCCGATGCCGTCGCTGAACGGAGCCGGCCAGGAGCCGACCACGGCCGGGATGTGGTTCGTCGCGCCCCAGTTGCGGTGGTCCCACCAGATTCGCTCGCCGCCGCCGAGGTCGTACTCCGCCGCGCCGATCTGGGATTCCACCCCGTCGACGTAGAAGAACCAGTCGTAGGGGTCGCCGTCGCGCCGGCCCTCGGCGACGCCGTCGACCGCGTGGACGAAGCCGCCGCCGTAGCGGGTCTCGATCTCCGCCTCGCCTTCCAGCACCCGCATCACCGTGTCGGACTCCTTCGCCTCGACCGAGGAGCGGAGGACGGGCACGGCGCCGTATTCGCGCGTCACCGTCAGCTGAACAGCTCCGACGTCATCGCCGGGGCCAAGGCCGCAGCCGGCGGTCGCGAGCGCCACGCAGAGCAGCGCGCTCACGACCGCCGTGCCGCGGCGATGCCTCATTTAGGGCACTTGCCCCCGATGCAGACCGCCTCCCGGGCCGAGGGGATCTCCCCCGTCGCGCGGGCGATCAGCTTCGCCGGCCTGCTCAGCGTCACCGTGGTGCGACCGTCGGCGCCGGTCGGCTGCGCCGCCCCGGTCACCTTCGCCCCGGCCTGCGGGCTCCTGTGGCCTTTTTCGTCGTAGGCCCAGACCCGGACCGTGAACGACTTCCCGGCCATCGCCGACTCCGGAGCGGTCAGCGCCAGCTCGTCCGGATATTTGAAGTCCGGAGCTTCGGTCTTCGCCAGCGCCCACAGCACTTCGTCCCCGGCCTTGATCTTCGCCACCTCGCCGCCGACCTGCAGCGACTCGTGGTTGATCTTCAGGTACCAGGACGAGCTCCCCCTGGCGACGCTCGACCCGATCCCGCAGAGCGCGAGGCCGAAGTCGAAGTGGTCGCTGATCGAGAGCGGCCGCAGCGCCGGGATCGTCTTCGCGCCGCTGGCGAGCAGGCCCATCGCCGTGTTGCCCTTCAGCTGCACGGGGTTGCCGCTGCCGCCGGTCCCCTGCCCGAAGCAGGTCGCCCTGGGGCTGGTCTTGACGGAGACGTTCGCGCTCGCAACGGTCTTTTCGGCGAGCACCTTGCCGCCGCTGCCGACGACACGTAAGTCGGCCCGCAGGCCCTTGGCCGCGGCGGCCGCGGTGAAGGCGAACGTGATGGACAGAGCCAGCGCGCAGACGGCCGCCAGCCGGAACGGGGTGATTCTTGGCATTTACGCCACCCTTTCCTCGAGGGTTGATTTGGCTGGGCCGGGGACAGGTCTCCTGGCTTCCGGGATCAGGGAGGACGCGCCTTCCCGGGGTCGAGGTGTCGGCCCCAGTGGCTGACGCGGTTGCGCCTGCGAACTCCTCCACCCGGTCACAGTGGCGGGACCACGCCGGACTTGCACCGGACTTCCCTTGACCACCGACCGATATGTACGGGGCGAGTCTATCCCGCCGGGGGGTGTCTGAGCTGAAGGGGTGCACAGGACCCTTTTGCTCAGACACCCCGGGGGCGGCTCTAGGCTCAGCGGGGCATGGCGTCTCGAGCCAACCGCACGCCCGGCCGTCACTCGCACTGGCGGCTCGCCCGCCACCGGCCGCGGCTGCTGCACCTCGGCGGCCTCGCGGCGCTGCTGGCGGTGGTCGGGCCCGGCGTCCTCGCCGGCCTCTCCGACGACGACCCGGCCGGGATCACCACCTACTCGATCCTCGGTGCCAGGTACGGGTACGAGCTGCTCTGGGTGCTGGCGCTCTCGACCGCGGCGCTGGTCGTCTTCCACGAGGTCGGGGTGCGGCTCGGCGTCGTCACCGGCAAGGGGCTGCTGACGCTGGTGCGCGAGCGCTTCGGCCGACGGCCGGCGCTGCTGGTCGCGACCGCGCTGGTCGTCGCCAACACCGGCACGATGTGCGCCGAGTTCGCCGGCGTCGCCGCGGCGTCGGACCTGCTGACCGGGACCAGCCGCTACGTCAGCGTCCCCCTCGCGGCGATCGCGATTTCGATCCTCGTCCTGCGCGAGAACTTCCACCGGGTCGAGCACCTGCTGCTGGCGCTGAGCGCCGTCTTCGTCGCCTACGTCGTCGCCGGCGTCCTCGCCCACCCCGACTGGGGCGAGGCGGCGCGCGGCCTCGTCGTCCCCGGCATCCCGCTCGAGCGCGAAGCGCTGCTGGTCGCGGTCGCCACCGTGGGGACGACGCTGGCGCCCTGGGGCCTCGCCTTCATCCAGTCCTACGCGGTCGACAAGGGCCTCGGCGTCAAGGACCTGCGCTACGAGCGCGTCGACGTCGTCGTCGGCGCCGTCCTCACCGGGGTCATCGGCCTCTTCGTCGTCGTCGCCTGCGCCGCCACCCTGCACGCGCAGGGAATCGACGTCGAGGACGCGAGCGACGCGGCCCGGGCGCTGGAGCCGGTCGCCGGCGACGCCGCCGCGACCCTGTTCGGGCTCGGCTTCCTCGGCGCGGCGCTGCTGGCGGCGGCGATCGTCCCCCTCTCCACCGCCTACTCGATCTCCGAGACCCTCGGCCGCCGCGCCGACCTCAACCGCGGCTTCCGCGAGGAGCGCACCTTCTACCTCAGCTTCGGCGCCGTCACCGCGGTCGCCGCCGCGATCGTGCTCGTCCCCGGCGCGCCGTTGATCGAGCTGCTCTTCCTCACCCAGGCGCTGAACGCTGTCCTGCTGCTGGTCCTGCTGCCGTTCATCCGCTCGCTCGCCTCCGACCGCGAGCTGATGGGCGAGAAGGCGCTCGGCCGCTTCGACCGGGTGACGACGGCGCTGGCGCTGGCGCTGGTCGCCGCCTCGGTCCTGGCGCTCGGGGTCCTCGCGCTGCTCTAGCCGAAGGCGATTTCAAGCCCGCATCGGGATCCGCTCCGCGTACATCCGCCAGAAGAAGATGCCGGCGCCGCCGGTGCCGGCGAGAATCGAGAGCGAAGGGATGATCAGTTCGATGGGGCCGCTGACGAGGCCGACGGCTCCTGCGCCATCCGCAGTTCCTCGCGCCGGTGCTCGCGCTCGATCTCCTGGGACGCAGTTTTCGGCGGTAGTGATCACCTAGACCGCGAGCAACACGTCCAGAGCCATCATTACAGCGCCCCCGACCGCGATCCCCAGCGTCGGCCCCCGCCATCGCCGCCCCTCGTAGGCCTGCGGCAGCAGCTCGACCACGATCAGGCTCAGCATCGCCCCGGCGGCGAAGGCGAAGGAGAACGGCAACAGGGCGTTGACCTCTTCCACCGCGAGGTAGGCGATCACCGCCCCCACCGGCTGCGGGGCGCTGGTCCCGACCGCGGCCCAGAACTGCCGCGCCCGCCCGTACCCCGTCGCCTCCATCGGGATCGCGACGCTGGTGCCCTCGGGGACGTTCTGGATCGCGATCGCGAGGATCACGAACAGGCCCAGCCCGGCCCGCTCGGATGCGTAGGCGGTGCCGACCGCGAGCCCCTCCGGCAGGCTGTGGACGAAGAGGACGGCGAAGACGAGCGCCGAGGTACGCGCCCCCGGCCCGCTCCGCCCCATGAAGACGGACTCGTGATCGAGCCGGCTCCGCGCCACCCCCAGCAGCACGCCCCCCACCGCCAGCCCCGCGACCAGGTCGAGGGCCGAGCCTTCCTCGGCGGCGGGGATCAGCAGCCCGACGATCGAGGCGACCCCCATCACCCCGGCCGCCAGCCCGAGCAGGAACGGCGTCAGCGCCGCGGCGCGGGTGCCGAGGAACCAGACCGGGATCGCCCCCAGGCCGGTCGCCAGCGCCGTCCCGCAGGCGGCGAGGAAGAGGACGAGGAGGTCGGGCATCGACCCCACGCTATTCGTCGCCCAGGAGGCGACGGCAGGCCTCTCGGGGGCCTGCTAGTGAGGCTGGCGCTGGCGGCGGCCGAGCAAGCGGACGGTGCGGCCCGGGCGGGGCACCCGGAACATCGTCAGCTGACTGGAAAATGGCTCGGCCGCCGCTCGGCGCCTTTGCTCGCGATCCGAGCGCTCGGTCGCGCCCAGCACGAGCAGGGCCTGGCCACTGTCCGTCACGGCCGAGCGAAGCAGGCGCTCATGGCCGCCGGGACAGCGCCGGGTACCGTCGACGCAAACGCAGCCGGAGTCCTCGAGCACCTGGGTGTGGTAGCTGATTTCTCCACGGCTGAGCTGGGGGAGAGCGGCGACGATGTCTGTGATGCTGCGCGGCTTTTGCGCCCCCTGCAGAACCCTGAGGATGTCGCGTCGTGTGGGATGGTTGAGGGCGTCCTGGAGTGGCGGCTCCAGCGTCGCCACCAAATCCGCCGCCAGGCGTCCGTCTTCAGCCAAGACCCCTGCGTCGCCCATTTCTCCCCCTCCTCCGGGTGGTTACCTAAAACATCACGATCACTAAGAGATCGTTGCGGAAGAGTAGAAGTAGTCACCCGCGCTTACGAAGGCAAAACCCGGCACTAATCAGCGACGCGGAAAACGGCGGCGCTACTTCAAGCGGCAGAGGTAGACGGCCTTGGTGTGGTGGTTTTCGTCCAGCCCGAGCGAAAGCTCGCCGTCCAGCTCGCCGTAGAGGGCCACGCATTCCATCCCGGCGCGCTCGATCGCGGCGCGGATCTGCTCCTCGCCGAAGTGGCGCTGGCGATGGATGTGTGTCTGCCCCGGCTGCCCGGGGACGTCGAAGCGCGCTTCGGCAAGGGCGCCCGGTGCGACCTCCTCCGGGGACAGCTGTCCCTGCCAGACCAGGCGCTGGCCTTCGTCCTCGACGACGACTTCTTCGCTGAAGAATCTGCGGTAGGTGACGAGCGTGTTGAGGTCGAAGAGGGCGATCCCGTCGGCGGCGAGGTTGCGGCCCATGCCCCGCAGCGCCGCCTCCACTTCCTCCTCCTCCATCAGGTAGTTGAAGGGGTCGCCGACGGCCCAGATCAGGTCGAACTCGCCCAGCTCGGGCAGCTCGCGCATGTCCGCCTCCAGCAGCTCGGCGCGGCCTTCCGCGCGCTCCCGCGCCCGCTTCAGCATCTCCGGCGAGATGTCGCAGCCGGTCACCTCCCAGCCCGCTTCCAGGAGGCGGATGAAGCTGAATCCGGTGCCGCAGCCGACGTCCAGCAGGCGCTTGCCGCCGATCCCCGCTTCTTCGACTCGCGAAAGTAGTCTCCCCGTCCAACGCTCGTACATGTAGTCGCGGTTGAACTCGTCGTAGACGGGGGCGCAGGCGTCGTAGGACCGCTTCGCCAGATCTCCTCCCACCCAGTTTTTCCGCATGTCTCCTCCTTCGTCCATCGGTTCCCGATCCGCGGCCCCTCTCCGAGCGATCAACCCTTGGAAGAGGGGCCGCGATCTACTCAGGCGCCCTTGCTGTTGCTGGCCATGGGCAGCGCCGTTTCCGTTGCGTCGAACTTCATCCTGCTCACCCCCCTTCACAAGATCCGACGTTTATGAAGTTAGGATCCTCTATCGCTGACAAAAGTGGTCACTAATCCGGGATTCAATGAAGGACTTTGGGGAAAGAAGATTTTTTGAGCCAAAAGAATTAGTCTTCGTATCTGTACTCAGCGTCTATTGAGAGGGTTCAGGTGGCGCGAGCGGTGCTAGGAGAGAAAGAACCGGCGGCGTTCGGGATCAGCGCCAGAACGGCCCGTGCCCTGGCGGACCCCTGGCGTTTCCGGATCCTGATCGAGGTGAACGTGCGACCGCTCAGCCCCTCCCGTTTCGTCGAGGAACACGGCGGCGAGCTGACCCACGTCGCCCGCTGCTTCCGGCAACTCGCCGAGTGGGGCTATCTCGAAGTGGCCGAAGAGCGGCCGGGTCGCCGCCGCGGGGCGGCGATCGAGCACATCTACCGGGCGATCCGGCGTGCCCAGTTCGACTCCTACACCTGGGAAAGCGTCTCCCACTCCGATCGCGACAGCGTCACGCGCTCAATTCTCGACTCCTACCAACTGCGGATTTGCGAAGCACTGGAAGCGGGCACCTTCGACCAGGAGGTAGACCGCCACCTCTCATGGGAGATTATCGTCCTCGACCGAGCGGCCTGGCGGGCGCTGGGGGAGCGCCTCGACCTCATCCAGGGATCTCTCGCGCAACACGAGCTCGAAGCCGGCGAGCGCCTGGCGGCGGAGAAGGGCGAGCAGATCCCGACGACGGTGGGTCTGGCCGCTTTCCGCTCGCCGGGAGAGCCGACACCGAAGCACGGCGCCAATGCGCGCTCAGGGCCCGGGGCACCGATGGCGGGGGCGCACTACGTGCTCGGGCCGAAGCTGGCCAAGGCCCTCTCCAACCGCTGGCGCTGCCGGATCCTGATGGAGGTGAGCATGCGCCCGCAGAGCCCCTCCCAGTTCGTCGAGGAGTTCGGCGGCTCGATGACCCACGTTTCCCGCTGCTTCCGCGAGCTGGCCAAATGGGGGTACCTCGAGGTCCTCGAAGAGCGCAAAGGCGGCCGCCGAGGCGGCGGCGTCGAACGGATCTACAAGAGCACCCACCGCCCCTTTTTCGATGCCCCGACCTGGAAGGGCCTTCCCCAGATCATCCGCGAAGAGATCTCCCCCTGGTTCCTCAACACCTACTTCGACCACGTCACCGAGGCGATTGAGCGGGGCACCTTCGACGCCGAGCTCGACCGCCACCTCACCTGGCAGCCCGTCGTCATCGACCGCCCGGCCTGGACCGGCATCTGCAAAGCCCTGGACGAGGTCCTCGCCTGGCTACCCGACCTGGAGTCGCAGTCGCTGGAACGGACGGAAGACGCCGAGGAGCTGATCCCGGCGACGGTGGGGATGGCCTCGTTCCGGTCACCCCCCAAGAAAAGGACTGGCTCAGACGTTTGACGACTGCCCGCGGTGACATCTGTCCAGCGCCCGAATTTCGCCTCTAGGGTGCCGCCACCTTGACGGCCCCTGGCTATGGGGGTCGCGTTGACAGATCAACCAACGTGGAGGGGGATTTCGATGGGCAGGGGACTGCGGCAGGTGCCGGCGCTGGTGGTTGCGGGACTGGCGCTGGTGGCGGCGCTGGGTGGGACGGTCTACGCGGCCGGGAAGATCAGCGGGCGGACGATCAAGGTGAAGTCGCTGCCGGGGAACCGGCTGGCGGTCGGGTCGCTGCCGGGGAACCGGCTGAAGCCGGGGGCGATCAAAGGGTCGGCGCTGGCGCCGGGTTCGATCACCGGGATCCAGATCGACGCCTCCACCCTGGGCCAGGTCCCCGCGGCGATCCACGCCGATGTGGCGGAGTCGGCGCGCGACGCGGAGACGGCGCTGAACGCGGCCAACGCCCAGAACGCGCAGACCGTCAACGGCTACGAAGCCGGCTGCGGGACCGGCACCCGCCCCTACGCCGGCGCCTGCTGGCAGAGCGCGGCGAGCGGGAGCGCGCTCAACGCCCCCGCGGCGGCCGCCGCCTGCGCCGCCGCGGGCGGCGAGCTGCCCGAGGCGCTGGCGCTGGTTGCCTTCTCCCAGCAGCCGGGGGTGACGCTGGCGACGGGGGATGAGTGGAGCGGGGATCTGACGAACGTGTCCGGCGTTGATGCCTACGCGGTGATCACGGTGTCCTCAGCCGGTCAGGTCAACTTCGTCGCCTCAACCGCCACCAAGAAATTCCGCTGCGTCCTCCCCCTGCTCCGTTAGATCAAGAATCGCTTCTATCCTCAGCACGCGATGTTCCCGCACGCCGGCAGCGGTACGTACAGGCCTGTACTGCTCGCCGCGGTCCTCGCCGTGGCGCTGGTCCTGCTCCTCATCGCCGAACTGGCCGACGGCGCGGAAACGCCCGAGGCCACCCGCGTCCGCGGCTACTGGACGCCGCAGCGGATCGAGAGCGCCCGCCCGCTCGACTTCGTGGTCGGCGACCGGCTGATCGAAGGCGGGACCGCGATCAACGGCCTCACCTCCTACGGGATCCAGGGCGTGCTCGGGACCACCTACGGCCCCTACTTCAGCCGGGAAACCGTCGGCAGGCTGGTCGCGGGTCTCTGGAAGCGCCGTACGGCAAAAAGCACTTCGCTGCGCTCAGCTGGCCTCGAGCAGGCGCCGGTAGTAGCGGTAGTCGCGCCGCTCCGGCCGCAGGTTGCAGGCGAGGGCGAGGTGGTGGCGGGCGCGGCGCTTCTGGCCGGTCTTACTGAGGGCGCGGCCGAGGCAGAAGTGGGCGAAGTCGTTGACCGGGTGCGAGGCGACCACCGCCTCGAACTCGGCCGCGGCCGGGGCGAAGCGCCCGGAGCGGAAGTAGGCGCGGCCGAGGGCCTCGCGGACCGAGGTCTTCTCCGGCGCCCGCCGGGCGGCCTCGGCCAGGGGCGCGGTCGCGTGCTCGAAATCGCCGTCCTCGAGCAGCTCGAGGCCGCGGCGGTAGAGCGTGTAGGTGGGCTCGAAGGCGCCTTCCGCGGACATTCACCAAGTGTAGGAGGCGGATGAAACGTGCTTGCTAGCAGGGCAAAAGTAGCGGCCTGCTACCTTAGGTGGACGAGTTCGGCAGCTTCTTGCCGCGCCGACTCCGCGTCATATGAGCACTGCGACTGCGAAAAAATGGACCTGCGATCAGTGCGGGGTGACCGTCAGCCGCCTCGGCGGCGAGAAGGTCGAGTTGCCCGAAAGCTGGGCGAGCTCGGCTGAGGGCACCTTCTGCCTGCTCTGCCGCCGCGAGCGCGCCGCCCAGGCCGCCCTCGACGCCGCCCCGTCGGGGTCCCTCGAAGACCGCGCCAAACTCCGCCGCGCCGCCCTCGTCGAGTTCGAGGTGCGCCGCCGTCCCGGCCACGGCAACGGCGAGATCGCCAAAGCCTGCCGTTCCTCCGTCGCCGCGGTCGTCGCGGCCCGCAAACGCCTGAAGATCCCGGCGCCGCAGTAGCGGCGGATTTTCGACACACCAGGGTGTGGCGAAAGTCGGCTGCGCCTCTAGACCCGCGTCTGCTCCGCCAGGTCGGCGAGCAGCGCCTCCATCCCACGCTCGCCGTGCACCCGGCGCTGGCGGTCGGCGCCGTTACCGTCGCTGAGGATGCGGTCGATCTCCTCGAGGGCGTCCTCGCCGCCGAGGTCGCGGGCGTAGGTGCGGACGTCCTCGAGGGTGCCGCGGGCGACCTCGGGGGCCGGGGCGGCGGTGCTCTCGTCGACCATCAGGCGGGCCTCGAGGCCGTAGCGCTCGGCCTGGAAGTAGGACTCCTCGATCGCCTCGCGGGTGAGGCCGGGGGCGCTGGGACGATCGATCTCCTTCGCCGCCAGGGCCTGGATCAGGGCCGCGATCGCCGCGTTCTGCTCCGGCCGCGGCTGCACGTCCATGCCGCGGACCTCGACCGTGCCGAGGTTGGGGTGCGGGCGCACGTCCCACCAGATGTAGGTGTAGTCGGAGACGCCGGCGGCGGCGATCAGCTGGTCGGCGACGCGGAGGAAGTCCTCGTAGTCGCGGAAGGCGCGGGGCAGCTCGAAGCGCGGGTAGGTGCGGACGGCGGCGGCGCGGGCGCTGGCGAGGCCGGAGTCGGCGCCGTCGCGGAAGGGCGAGTTGGCGGTCAGCGCCGCCAGCAGCGGCAGGTGGTGGCGCATCGCGTTGGCAACGGCGACGGCGGTTTCGGGATCGGGGACGCCGACGTGGACGTGCAGCCCGCAGGGCGGCGTCGCCAGCAGGCTGGCGAGGTCCTTCTTGACGCTCTCGTAGCGGGCTTTTTCGACCAGTTCCGGCTCGCCGCTCTCGGCCGGGTAGAGGCCCGAGCCCATCAGCCGGGCGCCGGCGGCGGCGACCGCCCGCCGCACCCCGGCCAGCTCCTTCGCGGCCTGGCCGGCGTCGAGGCAGACCCCGGTCTTGAGCTCGATCTGGGTGGCGAAGATCTCGGTCGAGACGGCCTTCCGGTGCGCGGGCTCGATCCGCTCCAGAACCTGCTCCCCCTCGGCGACCAGCCCGCAGCGCTCGTCGACCAGCAGCAGCTCCTCCTCGACCCCGACCGTCAGCGGCGTCGAGGAGCCGAACCTGTGCTCGCGGCGCTCGGCCGCACCCTCGGTTTTGGATGAAGTTCCCATTGCGCCCTGGTGAGGGCGTGCTACCCCTGCGAGAAGCTTCTTTAACCCGCGCCTATTCTGGCTCGGGTGCCAATGCGGCGGCGACTCGCAGTGCTCCGGGAACCGGACTACCGGCGGCTCTTCCTCGGCCGCACGACCTCCTTGGTCGGCGACGGGATGGCGCCGATCGCGGTCGCCTTCGCCGTCCTCGACCTGACCGGCTCGGCGACCGACCTCGGCCTCGTCTTCACCGCCCACGGCGCCGTGATGATCGCCCTCCTCCTCGTCGGCGGTGTCGTCGGCGACCGGGTCTCGCCGCGGGTGGCGATGCTTGGCGCCGACGTCGCGCGGGCGGTCTCGACCGCGATCCTCGCCGCCCTGCTGCTGACCGGCGACGCCGAGATCTGGCAGCTGGCGCTCCTCTACGCGATCGACGGCGCCGCCACCGCCTTCTTCAACCCCGCCTCGACCGCGATCGTCCCCCAGGTCGTCCCCGGTGCCCGCCTGCAGGAGGCGAACGCGCTGCTGAACATCTCCCGCCACGGCGGCAAGGTGGCGGGACCGGCGCTGGCGGGGGTGTTGCTGGCGCTCGGGTCTCCCGGCACCGCACTCGCCGTCGACGCCGGCACCTTCGCGGTCAGCGCCGCCTGCCTGCTGGGGGTGCGGGCGCCGAGGCTGCCGCAGATCGAGGAGCCGGCGTTCTTCTCCGAGCTGCGGCACGGCTGGCGCGAGTTCTTCAGCCGCAGGTGGATGGTCGCGATCGTGATCTCGGCGGCGGTCAGCAACGGGATCTTCTTCCCGGTCTTCCAGGTGCTCGGGCCGGTGGTCTCCAACGAATCGCTGAACGGCTCCAGCTCCTGGGCGCTGATCATGGCGCTGTTCGGCGCCGGTGGGCTGCTCGGCGCGGTCGCGGCGCTCCAGCTGCGGCCGCGGCGGCCGCTACTGGTCGGCGAGGGGCTGATCTGCCTGATCGCGATCCCGGCGCTGCTGCTGGCGATCCCGGCCTCGACCGCGGTGATCGCGATCGGCGCCCTCGTCTCCGCCGCCACCGTCGGCTTCGGCGAGGTCCTCTACGACACCGTGGTGGCCCAGCAGGTCCCTCCGGAGTCGCTCTCGCGGGTGGTCGCCTACGACTGGTTCGGCGCCCTCGCCCTGGAGCCGATCGGCCTGGCCCTGGTCGGCCCGCTGGCGGCCGGCCTCGGCACCTCGACCACCCTCTGGCTGGGCGCCGCGGTAATCACCGTCGTCCAGGCCTGCGTCCTCCTCGTCCCCGGCATCCGCCACCTCGAAGCCCGCCCCGGGGCAAGCGGCCCACTGCCGCCGCTGCGCCCGGTCGAGGCCGGCGACTAACGGGGTGTGGTTGAGCTTCGTCCTCCATAGGAGGCCAAAGCTCAACCACACCTACTTTGGCTAGAGCGTCCGCAGGACGGCTTCGGCGGCGTTGAAGCCGCAGATGCCGTGGGCGCCGGGGCCGGGCGGGGTCGCGGCGGAGCAGATGAAGATGCCGGGGGCACCGGTCCGGTAGGGGACGGGGGCGACGCGGGGGCGGAGCAGGGTCTGCAGGGGGGTGTTGGCGCCGCAGAGGATGTCGCCGCCGACGAAGTTGGGGTTGCCGGCCTCGAACCCGGCGGGGGTGCGGGCGGCGCGGGCGACGATGCGCTCGCGGAAGCCGGGGGCGAAGCGTTCGACCTGGTCGAGGATCGCCTCGGTGGCGTCGCCGCCGTAGCCGGCGGGGACGTGGGCGTAGAGCCAGAGCGGGTGCAGGTCGCCGCGCGAGCGCCCCGGGTCGGCGAGGTACTGCTGGCCGACGAGAACGAAGGGGCGCTCGGGCATGCGGCCGCCGTTGACCGCGGCCTCGGCGGCGACGAGCTCCTCGAAGGAGCCGATCACGTGGACGGTGCCGGCGCGGCGCGCGGCCTCCTGGGTCCAGGGGACGCCGCCCTCGACGGCGAGGTCGAGCTTGAAGGCGCCGGGGCCGTGCCTGAAGCGGCGGTAGGCGCGGGCGACCCGGGCCGGCAGGCGGTCGCCGGCCAGCTCCAGCACCCCGCGCGGCGCCAGGTCGAGAACGACGGCGTCGGCGGCGGGCAGCTCGTCGAGCGAGCGGACCCGGCGGCCGGTCTCGATCCGCCCGCCGTGCTCGCGGATCACCGCGGCCCAGGCGTTGGCGATCGCGACCGAGCCGCCCTTCGCCACCGGCCAGCCGCACGCGTGGCCGGCGCAGGTGAGCGCCATCCCGATCGCCGAGCTCAGCGGCCGGTTCAGCGGCGCGTAGGCGTGGGCGGCGGTGCCGCCGAAGAGGGCCGCCGCCTCCGGCGTCCCCAGGTAGCGCCCGAGCGCCGTCGCCGGAAGCGCCGAGGGCAGCCCGAAGCGCAGCAGCCGCAGCGGGTGGCGCGGCAGATGGATCAGCGGGTGGTAGATGTCCTCGGTCAGCGGCTCGTAGCCCTGCGACGGCGGGCCGAAGAGGCGCTTCCAGCGGACGCCGGCCTCCCCCAGTCCCGCCGCCGTCGCCTCGACCGAGCGCAGCATCGCCGCCCCGCCGCCGCCGTCGAGCGGGTGGGCGAGGTCGACCTCCGGCCAGGCCCACTCGAGGCCGTGTCGGTCCAGTTCGAGGCCGAGGCCGACCGCGGCGGGCGAGGAGACCACCATCGGGTGGGTGGCGCTGCACTCGTCGTGCAGGAGCCCGGGTTCGGTCAGTTCCGAGCTGCGGGTGCCGCCGCCGATCGTCGTCGCCGCCTCGATCACCGTCACCTCGACGCCGCGGCTCGCCAGCGTCGCCGCACAGGCGAGCCCGTTCGGGCCGGAACCCACAACCGTCACATCACTCATGACTCATTTGTCCCCGCATACCGGGGACAGCTGCGCCCGGGCCTCGGGGTGGACCGGGAAGGGCTCGTCGCCGACCAGCCAGGGCTGGCGGACGACCATGTCGCGGACGTCGACCCAGCCCTCCTCGACGAGGCCGTCGGCGGCGTCCCAGATCCGGTAGCGCTGGCGCTGGACGTGGGCGGGCTGGGACTCGAGCGTCACCACCCGCAGCTCCCCCGGGGTGAAAACGCAGCGCTCCTGCACCGCGGCCAGCAGGCGCTGGTCGTGGAAGTGGCCGTCGCCGAAGTTGTAGCCGAGGACGACGCCGGCGACGAGCTCGCCCTCGCGGACGCTGTAGCGCTCGACGTCCTCGACCGCCCGCAGCGAGAGCGCGTTCAGCGCTCGCCCGTGCGAGTGCATCGAGCGGAAGGCGAGGCCTTTGTAGACGAGCACGTCGATCATCTCCGCGTCATAGAACTTCTCCAGCTGTTTGGTGACGATCGGCGCCGCCTTGACGATCGAGCGGTCGAGCTTCTCCTCCGCCCCCTCATCCCCCTCGCCGCGGCGGAAGAGCCACTGGCTGGTCGCCCAGTTGCCGGCGTAGTAGCGCATCGAGGGGAGGAAGGAGACGAGGTCGGGCCGGAAGTTCCCCAGCACCGGCAGGCCGACGCAGACGAGCGCCAGGATCACCAGCAGCAGCGGGTCGTCGAGGCTCGACCAGGGCGCGTCGGCGTAGTGGCCGAAGAGGAAGAAGAGGCCGAAGATCATGAACACGTTCCACTCCAGCGGCACCGCCAGCGGGAAGGTCGAGAAGATGTGGACGTGGAAGAGGACCATGCCGGCGAGGGCGAGGGTCCCGAGCAGGCCGCCCTGGGTCAGCAGCAGGATCAGCGGCAGGGTGAACTCAACCGCGGTGCCGATGTGGGCGTCGAGCTCACCGAGGCGCGAGGGCCGCAGGTCCTCGGGGTGGTCGCGGTAGAGGCGGCGCTTGAAGGCGCGCGATCGGTTCCACGGCGTGTTGCTGATCATCACCGTGACGACGAAGGGGAAGTGGCGGTTCAGCTTCGAGGACGCCGCCCCCCACCAGATGCAGAACAAGACGAGCTGGGCGGCGACGACCATGTTCGTCTGCGGGAAGAGGAAGATGATCGCGAGGGTGCCGTAGATCTCCGCCCGCGCCGCCAGGAACGGCACCTTGTCGCGGAGGCCGAGCGCGGCGAGGAAGGCGAGAAGGACGCCGACGGCGGCGGGCTCGAGGACATCGCCCGTCGAGAGCAGCAGGTAGATCGCCGAGGCCAGCAGACCTGCGTACAACCCCACGTCGAGCCGGGTTCGGGTCGTCCCCCGCGTCCCGGGCACCTTCTCCGGCCAGGGCGGCAGCCGCGTCGTCCCCGGCCGCAGCCAGTAGAGGAAGCCGCCGACCATCGGGCTGAAGCGCAGCGTCAGCGGCAGCGAGCCGGCGCCGAGGCCGAGCACCTCCCACAGCAGCGTCCAGACAACCGCCTTCTGGAAGACGATCGGCTCGTACCACGCCGGCCAGCCGCTGGTCGCGAAGATCAGCAGCGCCCCAAGCCCCGCGTAGGCGAGGATCTTGAAGACGTAGAGGAAGTAGACCGCGACCGGCGTTCCGAACCCGTTCAGCGCCCAGTCCTGGGCCAGCGGTTTGATCCGCTCCAGGTGCGGCAGGCGCCGCCACTCGGAGACCTCGAACGGCGGCGGTGCGGGGTCGAGCAGGCCCATGAACGGGTCAGCCTACTGCCGTAATCGCATCCGACTTCGTGCACAGCCGGCTGTGGTCAAACTCCGAAGGGATGGCCTACCGCCGCATTCTCGCCCAACCCGATGTCCTCGCCCTCTGCGCCGCCTCGGTGCTGGCGCGGCTGCCGGTGGGGATGGGATCGGTGGCGCTGGTGATCTTCCTCCACGACCGCACCGGCTCCTTCGGCGTCGCCGGCCTCGCCGCCGGCGCCTTCACGATCGGCCTCGGCGCGACCTCGCCGCTGCTCGGCCGCCTCGTCGACCGCCGCGGTCCGCGGCCGGTGATCATCCCCTTCGCGCTGGTCGCGGCCCTCTCACTCGTGCTCGTCGTCGTCCTCACCGAAGCCGGCGCCGGGACCGCGGCGCTGATCGCCGTCTCCGGCCTCGCCGGCGGCTCGACGCCGCCGATCGGCGGCATCCTGCGCCAGCTCTGGCCGCGGCTGGTCGGCGAGGCCGACCTCGTCGGCGGCTACGTGGTCGACTCACTGCTGATCGAGATCTTCTTCGTCGCCGGCCCGCTCCTGACCGGGGTGATGGCCGCCCTCATCGACCCCGCCTCCCCCCTCCTCGCCGCCGCCGGCTGCGGCTTCCTCGGTGCCCTCTGGTTCGCGGCCGTCCCCACCGTCGGCGCGACCGAGCGCGCCGCGACCGAGCACCGCACCCGCGCCGGCGCCCTCGCCTCGCCGGCGATCCGTCTGCTCGTCTTCACCGGGATCCCGATCGGGATCACCTTCGGTGTCCTCGACGTCGTCTACCCCGCCTTCGGCGCCGACCACGGCAACTCCGCCCTCGGCGGCCCCTTCATCGCCGCCACGGCGATCGGCTCCGCCGTCGGCGCCCTCGTCTACGGCGCCCGGTCGCACCGCTTCCGCACTCCCGTCCAGGGCTCGATCGCGCTGGCGATCTACCAGCCGCTCGCCTGCCTCCCGCTCCTGCTCGCCGACTCCAACCTGGCAATGTTCCTGCTCGCCCCGATCGTCGGCAGCTACATCGCCCCCGCCAGCAACCTCCGCAACCAGATCGCCCAGGCGGCGATGCCACCCGGTACCGGCACCGAGGCCTTCACCTGGCTGGCCCTCTCGCTGACCGTCGGCGCCAGCGCCGGCGCGGCGCTGGCGGGACCGCTGGTGCAGAGCAACGGCTGGCGCGCCGGGGTGATCCTCGGCGCCGCTCTGCCAGCCCTCTGGATCCCGCTGATCCTCATCCGCCGGGAGTTGCTGCAGCGGGCGGTGGCGGCGGAGCGCTCCGCCGCCTGAGCGCGGCTACGCGGCGGCGAGAACGAACGCCGGCAGAATGACGCGACCTGCTGTCAGGTGACTTCGCCGAGCTTTAACACTTAGGGCTTTTCGGTCCATAAGACTCGTGACCGATCGATCCGCGGAGATCGGAGCCTGGTGGCGTTGGGAGAGCGACGGGAGGACGAGAACGGGAGTGCTGCCGCGCCGGCGGCGGACAGGCGGGCGCCGGCCATCTCCCGACCACCCACGGGCGGGGCGATCCGCGGAATCGGCGAGACCTTCGCCGCCAACCCGGCGACGGGCACCGGTTCGATGCAGGTGCCGATCGCGACCTCGCCCGGCCGGTCCGGCTTCGGCCCGACGCTGAGCCTCGGCTACGACACCGGCCTCGGCAACGGGCCGTTCGGCCTCGGCTGGACCCTGGGCCTGCCGACGGTGACCCGCAGGACCGATCTCGGTCTGCCGCGCTACGGCAACGAGGACACCTTCCTGCTCGCCGGCGCCGAGGACCTCGTGCCGCTACGGCGCAACGACGGCGGCTTCGAGACCGAAGTGCGCGACGGCCACCGGATCCAGCTCTACATGCCGCGGACGGAGGGCGTCTGGGCGCGGATCGAGCGCTGGACCCACCTGGGCGGCGGCGAGGTCCACTGGCGCACGATCACGGCGGCCAACGTGACGACGCTCTACGGAACCTCGGCCGGGAGCCGCGTCGCCGATCCGTCGAGACCCGACCGCGTCTTCAGCTGGCTCGTCGCCGAGACCTACGACGACAAGGGAAACCGGGTCGTCTACGAGTACGCGGAGGAGAACTCCGATGGCGTCGAACCCGGCGCCACGCACGAGCGCAACCGCACCCCGTCGGGACGGACGGCCGGGCGCTATCCGAAGCGGATCAGCTACGGCAACGAGGTCTCGCGGCTGGTCGATCCCGACCCCGCCGACCCCGGGTGGCACTTCGAGGTCGTTTTCGACTACGACGAGGGGCACCTCGAAGAGCTCCCCCCGGTCGGGGGCGAGCGCCGGGCGCTCGCCTCCTCCACCCCCGGCCACCGCTGGCGGGCGCGCCCGGATCCCTTCTCGCGGCACCGGGCCGGCTTCGAGCTGCGCACCTACCGGCGCTGCAGGCGGGTGCTGATGTTCCACCGCTTCAAAGAGCTCGGCCCCGACCCCTGCCTCGTGCGCTCGACCGAGTTCGGCTACACGGACGGCGCCGCCGGCTCCCTGCTGCGCTCCGTCACCCAGTCGGGATACGTCGGCACCGGGGGCGGCGCCACGGTCCGCGACGGCGCCCGCTTCTCGACCTATGAGGCGAAGTCACTACCGCCCTTGGAGTTCGAGTACACCGAGGCCGAGATCGACCCGGCGGTGCGGGTGGTCGAGAGCCCGGTGGCGGACAACCTGCCGGTGGGCATCGACCCGCGCGCCACCCGCTGGGTCGACCTCGACGGCGAGGGGCTCGTCGGCGTGCTCACCGCGATCGACGGCGCCTGGTACTACAAGCGCAACCTCGGCCCCGGCCGCGGCCGCGCCGCCGCTGGCGGGGGGCGGCCGGGGGACGTTCGTCTCGGCTCGCTGGAGCGGTTGCCGGCCGTTCCCACCCCGCCCGTTCCGGCGGCGGAGCGGCAGCTGCTCGACCTCGACGGCGACGGTGCGCTCGAGGTGGTGGACCTCGGCACCGTCCAGGCCGGCTCCTTCCGCCGCGGCGGGGACGGCGGGTGGGAGCCGTGGCGGGCCTTCGACTCGAACCTCAACCGCACCCTGCGGGACCCGAACGTGCGCTTCATCGATCTGACCGGACGCGGCCTGCCCGACCTTCTGATCGGAGAGGACGAGGCGATCGCCTGGCATCCTTCGTGCGGCAGGGACGGTTTCGGCGAACGCGAGACCGCGGCCCGGTCCGTCGACGAGGAGGACGGTCCGCAGCTGCTCTTCGCCGGCGGCGGCGAGTCGATCCACCTCGCCGACTTCTGCGGCGACGGCCTCCAGGATGTGGTGCGGATCCGCAACGGCGAGGTCTGCTACTGGCCCAACCTCGGCTACGGCCGGTTCGGCGCCAAGGTGACGATGGACAACGCACCGTGGTTCGACCCGCCCGACCAGTTCGACCCCGCGCGCCTGCGTCTCGCCGACCTCGACGGCTCCGGGCTCACCGACATCGTCTACCTGGGCAGCGACGGCGTCCGCCTCCACCCGAACGAATCGGGCAATCGCTGGGGGCCGGAGCGGGGCCTCGGCTTTCCCCACGCCGGCGATGCTCCCGACGTCTCCGTCGTCGACCTGCTCGGCGACGGCACCGCCTGCCTCGTCTGGTCCTCGCCGCTCCCGGGCGACGCCGCCGCGCCACTGCGCTACGTGCGGCTGCTCGAGCGCAAGCCGCACCTGCTCTGCCGGGTCGTCAACAACCAGGGCGCCGAGACGGCGATCTCCTACGCACCCTCGACCGCCTTCCACGCCGAGGACCGCGCCGCGGGACGGCCCTGGGCGACGCGGCTGCCGTTCCCGCTGCAGGTGATCGAGCGGGTCGAGAGCGCCGACCACGTGACCGGCAACCGCTTCGTCACCCGCTACGCCTACCACCACGGCCACTACGACGGGGTCGAGCGGGAGTTCCGCGGCTTCGCGATGGTCGAGCAGTGGGACAGCGCCGAGTTCGCCGGCGGCGAGTTCGAGCAGGCGCCGGTCGTGACCCGCTCCTGGTTCCACACCGGCTCGCCCCCGGGCGGCCCGGAGGACGCGGTGCTGCAGGGCGAATGGCACGGCGAACACCGGTACCTGCCCGAAGCGCGCCTGCCGGCGGGCCTGGATGCGGAAGAGCTGCGCCAGGCGGCACGGGCCCTGAAGGGTGGCCTGGTGCGGCGCGAGGTCTACAGCTTCGACGGCTCGCCGCAGCAGGAGCATCCCTACTCGATCGCCGAAACCTGCCACGAGGTGCGGCTGGTGCGCGGTCGCAACGGCGGCGACCACGCCGTCTTCCAGCCGCTCTCGCGCGAGTCGGTCTCGCTGCAGCTGGAGCGCGAACCCGGCGATCCCCGGATCACCCACGGCGTCAACCTCGTCTTCGACGAGCTCGGCAACGTGCTGCGCTCGGCCTCGATCGCCTACGGTCGCCGCTCGGCCGAGCCCTCGCTGGCAACCGCGGCGCGGGCCGATCAGGAACGCACCTTCGTCACCGTCAGCGAGGTCGACCACACCGAGGACCAGGTGCGAACGGAACCGCAGGCGGTCCACCGCCTGCGCGTCCCGCTCGAGACCCGCAGCTTCGAGCTGACCGGAGCGGCACCCGCGGGGGAGATCTTCACCGCCGCCGAGCTGGAGCGGGCGATCCGGGAGGCGCTGCCGCTCGGCTTCGAGGAGGAGGCCCGGCCCGAGCTGCAAACCGAGCTGCGCCTGCTCTCAAGGACGCGCACCACCTTCCTCGACGACGACCTCGAGCCGCTGCCCTTCGGCGCATGGGACAGCCGCGGACTCGCCGCCCGCAGCTACGGTCTCGCCTTCACCGCGAGCGCCCTCGCCGCCTTCTACGACGGCGCCGTCACCGACGCCGACCTCGAAGCCGCCGGCTACGTCCATTTCGAGGGCGACTCCGACTGGTGGATCCCCTCGGGCCTCGACCTCTACCCCGACGACGCCCCGCAGCGCTTCTACCTGCCCGTCGGCGATCGCGACCCCTTCGGGATCGAGACGCTGGCCGAGTTCGACGCCTACGCCCTGCTGCCGGAACGGATCCGGGTCCGGCAGGCGCCGTGGCAGGAGACGCGTGCGGTCAACGACTACCGCATGCTCGGGCCGGTGGAGACCGTTGACGCGAACGGCAACCGCTCGGCGGTCGCGATCGACGCGCTCGGCCACGTCGTCCGCTCGGCGCTGATGGGCAGGCCGGGGTCGGGCGACGGCGACACCCTCGCCGACCCGACCGTCCGCATGGACTACACGCTCGACGCCTGGAGGAACGAGGGGAGGCCCAATTCGATCAGGATCCGCTCCCGCGAACGGCACGGCGCCGCCAACCCCGGCTGGCGCGAGAGCTGGACCTACGCCAACGGCAGCGGTGGCACCGCCCTCGTCAAGGCGCAGGCGGCCCCCGGCCCGGCGCTCGCCGTCGCCGGCGACGGGACCGTGAGCGAGGTCCACGCCGATCCGCGCTGGATCGGCACCGGCCGCACCGTGCTCGACAACAAGGGGAACGCGGTGCAGACGTACGACCCCTACTTCAGCACGACCCACGAGTACGAGGAGGCGGCCGCGGTACGCGAGCTCGGCGTCTCGCCGCGCTTCCACTACGACCCCCTCGGGCGCAACGTCCGCACCGACGCTCCCAACGGGACCCACGCCCGGGTCGAGTTCGGGCCCTGGGGACAGCGACTGTTCGACGCCAACGACACCGTCGCCGACAGCCTCTGGTACGCCGAGCGCGGCAGCCCCGCGGTCTCCTCGCCCGAGCCGACCGATCCCGAGCGCCGCGCCGCCTGGCTCGCCGCCGCCCACGCCGGCACCGCCGCCGCCGTCCACTTCGACGCCTTCGGGCGGGTCGTCGAAGCGGTCGCCGACCACGGCGGCGGCATCCGCTCCTCCACCCGCTCCCACAGCGACCTCACCGGCCACCGGACGGTCCTCTTCGACCAGGCCGGGCGGATGGTCTCGAGCGCGACGAAGGCGATGAGCGGCGCCACCGTCGCCACCGAGAGCGCCGAGCGCGGTCGCGCCTGGACCTTCGTCGACGTCAGCGGCGCCGTCGTGCGCAGCTGGGACGAGCACGGCCGCGGTTTCCGCGCCGGCCACGACGCCCTGCGCCGCCGCGTCAGCCTCTTCGTGCAGGAGCCCGGCGAGGAGGAGGTGCTGACCGAGCACGTCGTCTACGGGGACCGCCATCCCGACGCCCGCGCCCGCAACCTGCTCGGCGTCCCCCACCTGATCTTCGACCAGGCGGGGCAGGTGCGGATCCCGCGGCTGGACTTCGAGGGGACGCCGGAGCGGACCGAGCGCATCCTCGCCCGCTACCACGAAGGCACGATCGACTGGAGCGGGGTCGCGTCGCGCTCCGACTACGCCGACATCCAGCCGGCGGCGGAACCGCTGCTCGCGGGCGAGGAGGTGTTCACCACCAGCACCACCATCGACGCGCTCGGGCGCACGACCGGGACGACCCTCGCCGACGGCACCGTCGTCGTCCCCTCCTACGACGTGGGGGCGATGCTGTCGGGGCTCGTGGCCCGGCCCGGGGGAAGCGGCCCGGCGGTGAAGCTGATCCGCGGCCGCGAGCACGACGCCAAGGGCCGCCCGCTGCTCAGCGAGCACGGCAACGGCACGGTGACGCGCTACAGCTACGACCGGCGCAGCCGGCGGCTGGAGCGCCGCCTGACCCTGACCGGCAGCGGCGGCTCCCCGGCGGATGCCCTGCAGGACCTGCGCTACACCTACGACCCGGTCGGCAACGTGGTCGAGCTGCGCGACGGCGCCCAGCAGACGCATTTCTTCAACAACGCGGTCGTCGAACCGCACCAGCGCTTCGCCTACGACCCGACCTACCAGCTGGTGCGGGCCAGCGGCCGCGAGCACGCCGGTGCCGCCAACAGCGGCGTGCGCGACCACCGCGACGCCGACGTCGCCTCCCTCCCCCACCCCAACGACCAGCAGGCGGTGCGCACCTACAGCGAGGAGTACGAGTACGACCTGCTCGGCAACCTGCTGCGCATGCGGCACCGGTTCCGGACGCAGTCAGGAGCGGGCGCCGGCTGGACGCGCGGGTACCGCTACGCACGCGACGGCGATCCGGCCGACCGCACCAACCGCCTTGTCGCGACCAGTGCCCCCGGCGACGCCGAGGGCGGCCCCTTCAGCGCCGGCTACGACCACGACGCCCACGGCAACATGACGCGGATGCCGCATCTGCCGCGGCTCGAGTGGGACGCCACCGACCGCCTCCGCCGCGTCGACCTGGGCGGGGGCGGAACGGCCCACCACGTCTACGGCAGTGGCGGCCAGCGGGTTCGCAGGATCGTCGACCGGGAAGGCGACCTGCGGCTGGAATGGATCTACCTCGGCGCGGCGGTGCTGTTCCGGCGCCGCCGCCGCTCGAGCGGGTCTCTGCGGCTGGAGCGCTGGTCGACCCACCTCGAGGACGGGGGCGGCCCGGCGGTCCGGATCGACACCAAGACCGTCGACCACGACGGTCTCGACCCCGACAACCCGGTCGGGGTGGCGCTACTGCGCTACCAGCACGGCAACGGGCTCGGCTCAGCCGCGCTGGAGACCGACGCGGATGGCACCCCTCTCTCCTACGAGGAGTTCCATCCCTTCGGCACCAGCGCCTACCGCTCGGTCCGGAGCGGCTACGACGCCGGACTCAAGCGCTACCGCTTCGGCGGCAAGGAGCGCGACGAGGAGAGCGGCCTCTACTACTTCGGCGGCCGCTTCTACGCGCCCTGGCTGGGACGCTGGACGAGCAGCGATCCAGCCGGGTTCGCCAACGGGTTCAACCTCTTCCGCTACTGCAACAACAGTCCGACGACGCACGCCGATCCGACCGGCACCCAGGCCTGGCGGACGGACTGGAGCAGCCACAACGCCGAGCGCGACCCGGTCACCCACACGGCGATCGACACGGTCGAGGAGTTCGAACGCTGGGCCGTTCGCCACGGCATCGAGTACGAGGGCACGCCGACGGTGGTGCCGGGCGGCTTCACGGTTCAGCGCTGGCGCCAGGTCGAGCCGGGGGCCGGCGGCCCCGCTCCGTCAACCGGCACGTCGGATGGGGAGGGCACGCGGGGTGCGCCCGGGCAGGGAACCGCGACCTCGCTCGGAGAGCAGACGGTGCGCACGCATCCGGAGGGCCACATCCACGAGGTCGCGGAGAACTTCGACGACGGCAAGGTCGCCGCCTACCGCGAGCGCGCGCAGACCGACCGGGGGATCGCGATCCGCTCGCGCGAGCCCGGGGGACGCAGCCGCACCGCCGACCTCCGGCGTCAGAACCAGGGCCTGCGCGACAACTTCGAGGCCTCGCTCCGGGGGGGCGGCAGGCCGACCGGGACGCAGATCGACCACACGGTCGAGCTGCAGGACATCGGCCGCCACAACAACACCGTGCGGCCCCAGGACCACCGCGTTCAGCCCTCCGGCCAGAACGCCAGCCAGGGCTCCTCGCAGATGCACGTCAACCGCCGCCGTATCGCCGAAGGAATCCCCGAGGACGTCCCCGCCGGCGCCGTCGCCCGCACCTCGGAGATGGGCGACCCGCGCCTGCAGCCCGGCTTCCGCGCCCGGGTCCGCGGGGCCGGATACGCGCTCGTCGCGCTCGGTCCCGTCCTCGGGGATTCCTTCGGCGATACGGCGGCGGTTGACGTGCA
>JBIOVP010000098.1:0-8593 GCA_044867815.1 Solirubrobacterales bacterium
CCCGCCGGACCCCCTCCCGCGGTCCCTCCCCACGCAACCGAAGTCCTCAACCAGCGCCTGGACCACTGGGTCCAGGCAGAACCATCCGAAGTCCTGGAGGAGTGGCGCAACCGCGACGCGCTCCTGGGCCGCGAGGTCGCCTGGGAGGGCGGCTCAGGAGTCGCCGACGGCGTCGACGACCGGGGCTACCTGCTCGTCGTCATCCCCGGCGGCGACCGCACCGCCGTTGGCGCCGGCGAGGTCCACCTGACCCGCTTTTGAGCGGCGCGGCGCGGCGCCGTTGCCACCCTGGCCCTTCTGGGCGTCTTTCCGTTTCCGCTTGCGCCGCCGCTTCCCCCCCTTGGGGAAGTTCTTCAGCAGCTCACGCGCGACCGCCGACGGTTTCCGCGCCATCCGCATCCGCGCCCCGCGCAGCACCTCCTCGCCCTCGGGCGTGTGCGAGACCGCGGCGGCGAGCAGCGCCACCGCCAGGCGGCGGTCCTGTTTGCGCGCCGCGTGGACGAGCCGCCGCGCATTGCGCCCGTGCGCCCGACCGGAGGAGTTGACCAGCAGTCCCAGCAGCCGCTTCGTCTCCGGCCAGCGCTGCACCGCGTACTCCTCGTGCAGCTCGCGGGTGTAGGAGGCGAGCCGCCAGACCCACGCCTGCGCCTGGTCGCGGCGGCCGATCCGTTTGTCGACCAGCGCCTGCAGCAGCGACTTCGTCCCGGCGCGTTTGTCCTCGCGGCTCCAGGTGCCGACGATCTCGATCGCGTCGTCGAAGGCCTCGGGATCGCCGAGGTCGGAGATCTCGCTCAGCGCCTTCAGCCGCAGCTGCGAGTTGCGGTTGCGCTGCACGCAGGTGAGCAGGAAGCGTTTGCGCAGCTCCTTGGTGCGGTCGTTTTGCAGCATCGCCCGCGCCCGGCGCCAGCCCTGGGTGTTGACCCGCGCCCCCGCCAGCGCCGCCCAGGCGTGCTGCTCGGGGTAGTCGAGGTTCTCGACCGCGGTCCGCCAGATCTCCCGTTCCAGCACCTCCATCCGCCGCTGCTCGCTCTCGGAGACGGGGACGATCCGCCGCTCGACCCGGACCTTGCGGCCCCGGCCGCGCCGCACCGGCCCGACGACGATGGCGCCGCCGCGGTAGACGTCGCGGTCGAGCAGGCTGTGCAGGGTGACGATCGTCTCGTCGTGGGTCGTCGCCGGGTGGACAAAGTCGATCACGATCCCGGCCTCCTTGCCCGGCGCCCGCCGGGTGACGCGGCCGACCCGCTGCTGGTAGATCCGCCGCGAGGCGGTTGGCGCCAGATGCATACAGATCGTCGCCCGCGGGCTGTTCCAGCCCTCGGCGAGCAGCATCGCGTTGCAGAGGACGTCGACGGTGCCGCGCTCGAAGCCGGCGAGGATCTCGGCCAGCTCGCGCTTCGGCGTTTCGCCGGAGACGGCCTGGGCGTTGATGCCGGCGTCGCGGAAGGCTTTGGCGACGTTCTTCGCGTGCTGGACGCCGGCGGTGTAGACGACGCCGGGAATCTTGCGGAAGCGCGAGCGGTAGAGGTCGGCGATCGCGACGTTGAACGGCTCCTGATCAAGCAGCGCGGCCAGCTCCTCCTGGTCGAAGTCCTGGTCGACCTCGCCTTTGCGCAGCGGCACCTTGGCTATCGTCCGCACCCCGGGGCCGGGCGGAATCCGCAGGCAGCGCAGCGGCGCGATGACGCCGCGCCGTGCCGCCTGGGCGAGGTCGAAGCGCGAGGTCTGGGTTGGGAAGAGGTCGGCGACGTGGCGGGCGATCAGCGCCCCGGTCGCGGTCATGCCGATGTAGACCGGGCCGGTCCATTCGCGGATGCAGGCGCTGGTTTTCTCGCCCAGGGCGGTGTGCGCCTCGTCGCAGATGACGATCGAGTAGGCGTCGGAGATCTTCTTGTGGTTGCGGACGAACCACTGGTAGGTCTCGACCGTGACCGGCCCGTCGGGATCGTCGCGGCCGTCCATCAGCGGCGGCCGTAGCCGCTCCTTGTAGCCGCGGTCGGAGATCTCGCCGATGAACTGGTCGACGAGGTTGCGGCGGTGGGTGAGGATCAGGACTCCACCCGTCCGGGTCGCCTCAACGAAGCCGACGGCGGCGACGGTCTTGCCGGCGCCGGTCGCGTGCTCGAACCAGAAGCGGCGCTCGGCGCCCGGGTCCTCGGGCGCCTCCTCGACCACCTCCTCGTCCTCCTCGGCGGGCTGTTCCTCCCAGTCCTGGGGCTCCTCGTCGGGGTCGACCTCGTCGTCGTCCTCCTCGATCTCGCCGGCGCCGTCTGCCTCCGCGGCGGGGGCGGGGGCGCCGTTGCCGTTGTCGCCGTTCTCCGGCTCCGCGGCGAGGGTCTGCTGCTGGCCCATCAGCTCGGCGAGGGTGCCGGAGAGGGCATCGACCTGGTGCGGGTTGAGTTCGGCGCCGTCGCGCAGCTTCGGCGGCTCCTCGGCGAGGAAACGCTCCAGCCCCAGCAGCAGCGAGAAGTCCCGCCGCCACTGGATCGACGGGTACTCGGCACCGCCGTCGAGCTCTTTCAGAGCGGCGTCGAGAGCGCGGCGTCGCGCGGTCCCCGGCGCCAGCGCCTCGGGCCCCTCGCCGTCGAGGAGGAAGGGCTCGCGGGCGAATGCCGCCGCGCGCTGGATGTCGGCGCTTGAAGGAACTGCCGCGTCTGCGGCAACGTCGCTGGTCTTGGCCATAGAAGGCTTCCGGGGCTTCAGTCCCTACCGCACACGGTGATCCGGCTGGGACAGGTGAACGAGGCTGCGGGGGCTCGACTGGACGTCCCCCCCGAGTACTCAGCGCGATCCGCGAGCCGCGAACCGAACGTACGTATTGTACCCATCGAACGGATGGTTGCGCGACTTAGACCACTGCTGGCGCCCGCCGCCCTGGCGCTGGCGAGCCTCCTCGGCAGCGGCTGCGGCGGTTCGGGGGGCGGGGAATTCGACGGCTCCCACCCCGACTACGCGAAGGCGCTGGCGGGGTCGCCGGCACCGCTCGCCGCCCTCCACAAGCAGGGCAACCAACTGCTCGACGGGGGAAAGGACGCCTACGAGAAGCGGATCGCGGCGCTGCGCGGCTATCCGATCGTGGCCAACATCTGGGCTTCCTGGTGCGTCCCCTGCCGGCAGGAGTTCCCGGTCCTGCAAAAGCTCTCAGCCCGCTACGGCAAGAAGGTCGCTTTCCTCGGCGTCAACTCCGAAGACTCCAGCGATGCCGCCGCCACCTTCCTCCGCGAGGTGCCGGTCCCCTACCCCAGCTACCCCGAAACCGGGAAAGACATCCTCTATTCGGTGGGAGGCGCCGGCGGCTTTCCCGACACCGCCTTCTACGACCGCTCCGGCAAGCTTCTCTTCCTGCACCAGGGCCCTTACCGGGACGAGTCCGAACTGGAAGCCGACGTCCGCCGCTACGCGCTGAAGGGCGGATAATCGGGATCGATGGAAGCCTTCGTCCTCATCGCCGTCATCGGGACCGGCCTGCTGCTGGCCGAGCTGCTGCTGCCCACCGGCGGCGTCCTCGCTCTCCTCGGGGTGATCGGGCTGACGGTGGCCGGCGTCGTCGCCTTCGGCTCCGACAGCGACGTCGCCGACTACGCCGGAGGGGCGTTGATCGCCCTCGGCGTCCTTTCCGGGATCACCTTCTACTTCGTCACCCGCAAGGTCTGGGAGGCACACCGCAACGACGCCGTCCGCACCGGGACCGAGGAGATGGTCGGCGCCCGGGCGGAGGCCCGCAGCTCGATCGACCCCGACGGGCGGGTCTGGCTGGAGGGGACGATCTGGAGCGCCCGCCTGGCCGCGGGTGCGACCCCGGTCCGGCTGGGGGATAGAGTCCGGGTCGAGGCGGTCGACGGGCTGACCCTGGTGGTGCGCCCGGAGCAGCAGACCGCGGTCAACGCGAAGGAAGGAGCAGGTTGATGGACGTCGCCGCAGGGATCCTCATCGTCCTCCTCTTCTTCGGCGCGATCTTCCTCGGTTCCTCGGTGCGGGTCCTGCGCGAGTACGAGCGCGGGGTGATCTTCCGCCTCGGCCGCCTGATCGCGCAAAAGGGGCCGGGCCTGATCCTGCTGATCCCGCTGATCGACCGGATGGTCAAGGTCGACCTGCGGACGGTGACCCTGAACGTCCCGCCGCAGGAGGTGATCACCCGCGACAACGTCCCCTGCCGGGTCAACGCCGTCGCCTACTTCCGCGTCGTCGACCCCAACCGGGCGGTGGTCGAGGTCGAGAACTACCTCGTCGCCACCTCGCAGATCTCGCAGACGGCGCTGCGATCGGTGCTCGGCAAGGCGGAGCTGGACCAGCTGCTGGCCGACCGCGAGCGCCTCAACGAAGAGCTGCAGAAGATCATCGACGAATCGACCGAGCCCTGGGGCGTCAAGGTCACCGCGGTCGAGATCAAGGACGTCGAGATCCCCGAGCAGATGCAGCGGGCGATGGCGCGCCAGGCCGAGGCCGAGCGCGAGCGGCGGGCGAAGATCATCAACTCCGAGGGCGAGTGGCAGGCGGCGCAGAAGCTCACCGACGCCGCCGACATCATCAGCACCAACCCCGCCTCGCTGCAGCTGCGCTACCTGCAGACGCTGCTGGAAATCGGCACCAACCAGAACACGACCGTGGTCTTCCCGCTGCCGATGGACGTGCTCGAGCCGTTCGTCGGCAAAGGCGCGGCAACGCGCGCCGAGGGGACCGCGCGTCCACCCCGGCCGCCGGCCTCGCCACCGCCGCCGCCGGCGGATGAAGAGCCCGACGCAGGCGACCTCCCCCCCTCCCGCTCCTGAGCGCACCGGAGATCCGCATCGACCAGCTGACGGGGCTGAGAACGATCCTCGCCCCCGGCCGGGCCGCGCGCCCGGACAGCTTCTCGGCCCGGGCGACCGAGCCGAAGGGCCCGGAGAACTGCCCCTTCTGCGAGGGGCGCGAGGACCGCACCCCTCCCGAGCTCTACGCGACGCGTCCGGAAGGCGGCGATCCGGACACTCCCGGCTGGACGACGCGGGTGGTCCCGAACCTCTATCCCGCCCTCGGCCAGCCGTCCCCGGATACCGGGGACAACTCGGTTCACGGTTCCGTTGCACCCGCCGCCGACGCCGGCGCCTTCGCCAGTGCCGGCGATCCGTTGCTGGCGACGAAACGGGCCGGGGAACCGGACCTCTTCTCCTCGCGGCCGGCGGAGGGGGCGCACGAGGTGCTGATCAACTCGCCCGAGCACCTGACCGCGATGGCCGAGCTCTCCGACGAGCAGTTCGCCGCCGCGGTCGCGACCTGGCGCGAGCGGATGCGCGCCCACCCCGATGCCTCCTACCTGGAGCTGATCGTCAACGAGGGCGGCGGCGCCGGGGCCTCGCTCGAGCACACCCACGCCCAGCTCTACGCGCTGCCGTTCGTGCCGGCGGCGGTCGCCCGCGAGCGCGAGCGGGTCGGCGCCTACGGCGAACGCACCGCCGGTGGCGGGCTGCTCAGCGACGTCCTCGTCGAGGAGGTGCGGCGGGGGGAGCGCCTGGTCGCGATCGACGACGAGGCGGCGCTGGTTTGCCCCTGGGCCTCGCGCTCTCCCTTCGAGCTGCGGGTGATCCCGCGCCGCGAGCGCGCCCGCTTCGAGGAGGACGAGGGCGGCGCGGCGATGATCCGCACCGCGATGCGCGCCCTCGCCAAGCTCTTCGACGGCCCACCCGAGCTCAACCTCTGGATCCGCACCGCCCCCCGCGGCGCCGAGCAGTTCCACTGGCACGTCGACATCGCCCCCCGGCTGACGATCAAGGCCGGCTTCGAGCTCGGCACCGGGGTCGACATCAACGTCTACCCGCCCGAGCGGGCAGCCTCCGACCTGCGCGGGTGCCTCTGATGCGCCCGACCGAACGGCCGATCCCGCGCTTCATCGCCGACACGACCCAGGAGGGGATCCCGCACGGTCGCTTTGCCAAGCGGCTGCGGGAGGAGTTCGTCAAGAGCGTCGACGCGCTGACGGACCTCCCGGCCGGGGCCGAAGTCCCCGCCGAGGTCGACTGGTTCCCCGAGCGCTCCTGGGGCGGCCGCGTCTGGATCCCGTGCTTGGCGCACACCGAGAGCGAGGAGGGGCGGCTGGAGCTGTTCGGCCACGTCTCCTACGTGCAGCCGCCCGAGGGCGAGCCGAGCGACTTCGCCGCCAAGGCCGACTTCACCGACATCCTCGCCGCCGACAACCCGGACTGGCGGATCGACCTCAACGACGACGTGATCGGCCGCTGGCGCGGCGAGAACGGCCGCGCCGGCGCGGTGACCCTGGTCTGGGGCCGCCCCCTCGTCCGCGGCGCCGTCGCCGCCACCGCCGTGATCGAGACCGAGACGGTCGATCAAGAGCTGATCTCCCAGGACCGCTTCACCCTCATCGCCCTCGACGCGCTCGAGGGATACGGCGACGAGGTCTTCATGGAAGTGAAGCTCTGGAGCCGCCGCGCCGACGAGCTCGCCTCCGAGACCCTCTACGCGTAAAGGCGCTTCGCAGCGCTACACAAGCACCTCTATCGGAAGATCGAACCCTGATCGGTCCAATCGGGCATCAAAGGTGAGCAGCGGTTCGTCGAGCATCAGCGCCAAAGCGACGTAAAGCCCGTCGTAGAAGGTGAAGTTGTCGCGCAGTCCCCAGGCGACGTGGATCAGGTGTTCGTGCTCCACCCGCTCGATCGGAAGATCATCGACTTCCCATAAGGCTCTTCCCGCGGCATCCGCGGCCACTTTTCCCGAGCGGACCCACCGCCGCAGCGCGTGACCGACCTCCGCATCGATCAGATGCGGCGCCCACAGCATGTATTCCTCGGCATCGAGCCGCTCTTCGACTATCTCCTTGTGCTCCCCGTCGCCGAGTAGTTCAAGAAGCACGGATGCATCGACGACCGGCATCAGTCGCCGCGCATTTCGCGGATCGTGTCCACGACGTCCTTGGAGGTCAGCGTTGAACCGGCGCTGCGCCCCCTGCTCCTCGCGCCAATCTCTTTGATCGTCGATTTACGGCTTTTCCGGTCGAGCTCCCGCTTGATGTAGTCGGACATGCTCATCCCGGCCAGCGCTGCCCGCTGCTTCAGTTCGCGATGCAGCTCGTCGGGCACGTTCCTGATCTGGATCATCTTGGACATGTGCAGAACATTATCCCGTGCTCCGGACATGTCGACCACCGTTGCAGTTGTCATGCAAGAGATCCTGCCGAGCCGCAACGCACGGGTGGCGCGCACTTCAGGCCAACTCAGCAAATTCTCTGTCAACTAAGAGACAATTCCACCCTCTGCCCCGATAGCTCAGCTGGATAGAGCGATCCCCTCCTAAGGGATCATCCTTACAGCTAGCGAGGGCGGCCCCTTCAACCCCCTCATTTGGCGACACCGGCCGAAATCTAGCGCGGCGAAGGCGGGCCAAATCCGCGCCTCCTTCGACCAGGTTGGTACAGCGGTTGGGACATACGGAAGGGGTTGGTACCGATGGCGATGGATTGGAGCGAGAAGAAGGGCCTCGATCACCGCGGCGCCCCCTTCCCGATTCGGTGGCACCAGTCACCAGGAAGGCAGACGGCGAGATTGTCGGCTATCGGGTGCGCTGGTATGAGACCGACCCGAACGGGATCAGGCGGCACCCGAGCAAGTCATTTTCGGCCAAGAAGTTCGGCAACCTCGATCGGGCGCTTGCCGCCGCAGTCGAATACCTAGACGGCGCCCACGTGGCGGTCAGGGTCGATGGCTCGGTAGCGAAGCCGGATGGCTCAGGCGAGCTGACCCCCAACGACGTCCTAACCCAGTGGATCGAAATCCACGGCCCCGACGTGAGCGAGGACCACGGCGATCGGGTCGTTCGGAACTGGGCGAACAACATCGAAACCCGACCGATCGGCCGGACCCGGCTGAAACGAATCTCGGCGGACCCGTCGCTGGTTGTCCATTTTCAGGACGAACTCATTAAGGCCGGCTTCACCGCGCAGAAGCGATACGAAGTCCTCAAGGATTTTCGGACCGTGATGCGGTGGGGCCGGAAGCGCCATCCGGCGGCGCTGACGGTGGACGTCAACGGCGTGATCGAGCTGCCGAAGGTCGGCAAATCTCGGCTCGCCTATGCCGCCGATGCTGTAGCAGTCGAGCGGCTTATTGAGGCGGTCCTAGCCCGCTCGGCCCGCGACGATCTTCGTCCCCTGCGCGATGCCGCATACATCGCCTGCATGGGCTTCACCATCGCCTCGGAGGGGTGGGTCCCCAATCACACTGATACCCGCACGCCGCCGGACGGGGGTGGGGTATCAGTTTTCCCAGGCCAGAAAGAGGAGTCCCGATCGGCCACCGGGGGACTATTTGCAGAGTAAACCAGAAGGTTTTTGTCAAGAAAACTGACGATTACCCTCGCCTTGCCTGCGGCTCGCCGCAGGCACCCGAAGCCGCCGATTTAGCAGTGGTTACTCGGCGGCAACGGGGTTCTCTCCCCAAGAGAGAGGGCGGGGAGAGCCCTTAGCAGGCTCTCCCCAGCCCTTTAAAAGGGCGCGGCTGATTCAGCCCATCTTGCTAATGGACACAGCCGGAATCGTCGGATCGACGTTGGCAATCTTCATGCGCTTCACCTCCTTCGCCAGGTAGCCCTGCTTTGGGCCGCG
>JBIOVP010000099.1:0-2424 GCA_044867815.1 Solirubrobacterales bacterium
TCGGGGATCTCGATTTCCTCGTAGGCGGCGCCGAGCTCGTCGGTCCAGATCAGACCTTTCATCTTGACCAGGTCGACGACGCCTTTGAAGTTCTCCTCCGCCCCGATCGGCAGCTGGATCGGCAGCGGGTTGGCGCCGAGGCGGTCCTTCATCGTCTCCACCGAGTTGAAGAAGTCGGCGCCGGTGCGGTCCATCTTGTTGATGTAGGCGAAGCGCGGGACGCCGTACTTGTCGGCCTGGCGCCAGACCGTCTCCGACTGCGGCTCGACGCCGGCGACGGCGTCGAAGACGGCGATCGCACCGTCGAGGACGCGGAGGCTGCGCTCGACCTCGACCGTGAAGTCGACGTGGCCCGGCGTGTCGATGATGTTGATCCGGTGGTCCTTCCACTCACAGGCGGTCGCGGCCGAGGTGATCGTGATCCCGCGCTCCTGCTCCTGTTCCATCCAGTCCATGACCGCGGCGCCCTCGTGGACCTCGCCCATTTTGTGGGTACGACCGGTGTAGTAGAGGATGCGCTCCGTCGTCGTCGTCTTACCGGCGTCGATGTGCGCCATGATGCCGATGTTCCGGGTTTTCTCGAGTGGGAAGCTGCGTGCCATGAGTCCTAAGTCCGGTAGTCGTGATAAGCCGCAAAAAAAGGCCCCCAAGGGCCCGGCGAAGCGTCCTGCGAAAAAACAGCGAAAAATGCCTGAGCGACGGGCGATGATAGCAGCGCTTCGCCGCAGGTCCAGACAGGTCGACCGGGCGGCGAACCGGGGGCTGGAGCGGGCCTATCCGCCGCTTCTCCGGGTCTGGCACCAGACGGTGCGCTGGGCGCGACGGGGCTGGGCCTGGACCTGGCCGCGGCTGCGACCCCTGCTGGCTCTGCTCTTCAAGGCGCTGGCGGCTGGTGAGCGTTGGGTGCGCCGCGGTTGCGCCCTGCTGATTCGGGTGGCGACGGCCCTCAGCGGCCTTGTCACCCCGGCGCGGGCCGCCGCCTTTGTCCTCATCGCTGCCGGCGCCCTCCTCGTCGCCTCGCAGTTCATCGACTACCGGGCGGTGGAGATCGGCCAGCCGGGCTACGCCGATCTGCCCGCCGTGGCGAAGGTCCCGACCGTCGGCGAAAAGACCGCCGGCGCCGCTCACGCGTACCTGCTGGTCCCGGTCGGGATCGCGGCAATCGCCCTGGGAGTCCTGGCGATGCGGCGGGAGCGGAAGCGATTGGGGCTGCTCGTTGCCGCCCTGGGCCTCTTCTCCCTCGCGGTGATCCTGCTTGTTGACCTGCCCAACGGGCTCGACGAGGGCGGCCAAACCGCCCGCTTCGCCGGCACCTCCGCGGTGCTCGAGGACGGCTTCTACGCGGAGCTCGCCGCGGCCGGGGCGATGGTCCTGGCCGGACTCCTCTACTATGCGCGGCCGTGCCGAATACGAATCAACTTGTCAGGAAGGGCCGCAAGCGCCCGAAGAAGAAGACCACGACGCCGGGCCTCAAGTCGGGCCAGGGTCGCAAGAAGCGCGTAGCCGCCCCGCAGCGGCGTGGCGTCTGCACCCGTGTCGCAACGGTCACCCCGAAGAAGCCGAACTCGGCGCTGCGCAAGATCGCCCGTGTGCGGCTGACCAACGGGATGGAGGTCACCACCTACATCCCGGGTGAGGGCCACAACCTGCAGGAGCACTCGGTGGTCCTGATCAGGGGTGGTCGCGTCAAGGACCTGCCGGGCGTCCGCTACAAGGTCGTCCGCGGCACCCTCGACGCGGCCGGGGTCTCCGACCGCAAGCAGGCCCGCTCCCGCTACGGCGTCAAAGCCGGATGAGCGCCGCCGGCGCATATCGGCGTCCTCGGTCGCTTGCGTGCGGAGCACGCGGCGCTCCCTGCGTCCTTGATCTGCTTGGCCGCGCTCATCCGGAGACGCGTAGCTGATGCCGCGCCGCTCCGCCGCACAGATACGGCCGATCGAGCCGGACGCCAGGCACCGCAACCGCCTCGTCCAGCAGCTGATCAACAAGGTGATGAGCGACGGCAAGAAGAGCCTTGCCGAGCGGATCGTCTACGACGCCCTCGCGATCGTCGGGGAGCGCACCGGCGAAGACGCGGTCGAGGTCCTGGAGTCGGCGATCAAAACCCTGACCCCGGTGCTCGAGGTCCGCTCCCGCCGCGTCGGCGGTGCGACCTACCAGGTCCCGGTCGAGGTTCCCGCCCGCCGCGCCCGCACCCTCGCGGTCCGCTGGCTGGTCCAGTTCGCCCGGCAGCGTCGCGAGTACTCGATGGCCGAGCGGCTCGCCGCCGAGATCCTCGACGCCAACCAGCAGCAGGGCAGCGCCTGGAAGCGGAAGGACGACATCTACCGCATGGCGCAGGCGAACAAAGCTTTCGCTCACTATCGCTGGTAGGTGGTTGGGTCGGGGGATGGCCCTCGTTCTGACAAATGCCGGCCTAATTAG
>JBIOVP010000100.1:0-58292 GCA_044867815.1 Solirubrobacterales bacterium
CGACGCGGCCCAAAGCCCCGGCGAAGAAGTTTCGTCAGCAAAACTGACAAGTCAACAGGTTTGGGAGTACCCCCTTGTTCTTGCTCTGTCTGATATGGCTCAGTACTCTGGATTGATCAGTTTTGACTCGTGTATTGGAAAGGGGAGCAGGGAAAGCAAATGGAGAGCCTCCACCAAGACGAGGCAATCGCCTCAAAGTTGGAAAAGGCGCTGCGCCATCCACTCCGTGCATGGGTTCTCGCTCAGCTAAACGACGCCCCAGCTGCTGCCGTTGACCTTGAAAAGAGGTCCGCGCAGTTCGGCCGGCGGATACCTCGCAACCGGATCAGCTACCACATCCACAAACTGGTCAAGTGGGATTGCGCCGAGCTGATTGACACTCAGAAAGTCCGCGGAACCGAAAAGAAAATCTACCGGGCTAAGACCCGGGTCTTGATCACCCAAGCTATGTGGGAGCGAATGGAACTTGATGCTCGCAACGGGATCAGCATCGAGATTCTGAACGAAGGGGTTGAGCGCGCCCAGATGGCACTTGAGGGCGGCACCTTCGACAAGCGCATTGATCGGATCGCCGCCAACTACAAACCGCGGCTAGACGATGAGGGATGGGCGGAAGCAGTTGCGATGCTCCGCGAACTCCATCAAGAGTTTTACGAAGAGTTGGAGGCGCGAGCCATCGAGCGCCATCCCGACCCCATGGACCGCCGGCCCATCACCTTCTCAATGTATCTGTACGAATCACCCCCTGGTAGATGAGGGTTTGAACAGCTTTCAGCTGCTTCGCAATCCCCTTTCCTGTTCTCGATGAACGCGGATCTTCGCCAGTGCAATCTTCTCTAGCTGTTTCGCTCGCGCCTCGGTGACGGACAGCGAGTCGGCAGTCTCCTTGTACGGGTGCTGTTTCGTATGCCCGAACCCGCAGCGAAGTAGGAGGACGCACCGGAGACGATCGTCCGTCAGGGCGGCCGCAATCTCGCGCTCGTCAACCTCCCCCGGCCTGACGGCGCGCAGCTGCGGGGATGGAGGTACGGAGGTCACCCTGCGCCGCCGCGCCCGCGGCTCGCCCTAGCCCTACGGTCCCGCTCCTGCGCCACCATCCAGGCCGGCGGGGGCGTACAACCCGGCGGCAAGAGCCGCGGAACAAACTCAACAGGGGTCCCTTCTCGGTCAATCCCCCTCCGTTTCAGCCACGCCTTGTCCATCGACGGTTCTGTTGCACCCTGGCAACCGTAGGCTCATTGCCTTCAAGTCCCCGAGGAGATTCCGGACTGTTTCAAGAGCTTCATCCCGCGCAAAGCTGTAGACGACGATCCGTGGATCAAACTCGTAAATACGTAGCTTTCCCATACCGAGAGGAAGAGGGTAATTGTCAGTTTTTCTGACAAGTCATTTGTCAAAAACACTGACGATAGATACCACTTTTTTACGTTGGCACCCGTTGAGTTTGTCCCTAAGTTTTCGGCCTCATGAAAAAGGAGCCTCAGCATTGGGACAAGGTCAAGACCCCGAAAGGTTCCGGCGCCGTCGTCGCACGGTCTCAGACCCTCCAGGGTTGGCTCGTGGGAGTCAAGCTCGACAAGGGTGGCGATCTCTGGAAAGGGCGAGCGAAAGACGTAGAGCTTCTTGAATCTGCCGGGGAGAGTGAGCTACGCGAAAAGCTCCAATCCGAAAAAGGCAAGGGGAGTTAGGCCCCCTCATGGGGACAAGGCTTAACGCGCTCTTTCCCAATCATCCAGGGCGCGTTAGGGAAACAAGAGCGAGGCGGGGGGCGGTATTGACTGGTTGCCGTTCCCCCGCCTTTTTCAAGATTGTTCGGGAGAGGAATCCCAACACATGAGCAAAGTGAGCGCGATCCAGTGAGGCCGATGCGGCGCGCCAGCGCTTCGCCGCTTTGCCCTTTCGCACCGCCGGAGGGTGGGCCGCTGGCTATTCTCGGAATCAATGCCCCGGTAGCTCAGCATGGAGAGAGCGCCGACCTCCTAAGTCGGAAGTCGCCGGTTCGAATCCGGCCCGGGGCGCTGAGCGGTGGAACGCCGCCCCCGCAGGCCGGGAGACAGGCCGATGACTGAACCGCCCAAGGACGCAGCTATGCGGGCGATCAGGGAGCATGAAAAAGAGCTTTGGGAGGAGCTAAACCGCCTTGTGCTGGCCGCGGTCCCGAAAGGCGCAACTGTGGCCGAGGCTCAGATCGCGATGGTCGCGGCGGTCGCCGAGGACGCCGAGATCAAACGCCTTTTCGACCGCGTGATGGCCTTGGCATTCAACGGCCGCGGCTTTCTCCATGAACGTCTTGAAGAGGGACCCAGCGCCCCGTCATTTCTTGCCGACCTCGACATTGACGACTACGGGCCGATCGACATCGACATAGAAGATGCGTTCAGCTTCTTAGTCGATTCGGAGAATGAGCAAATGCGGGTCTCGCTGACGGATGCGGCGGGCGACCAGCTAGCGCTGGTTTCGGGCTCGCTGAATGGTCCCCCCGAGGCCGTGCTGCAAGACGGCCAGCGGTTCGGAGAGCTGGCAGTTAGTCGGGACGGCATGACCACGGTCGTTCGCATACCCGCCGACGCTCGGACCCAATGCAGTATTGCTCCCGATGGAACCTTGACCGGAAGGCTTCCGAACGGTGCCGGCTGGTCGATTGTCTACCCCGATGCGGACCCGCGAATAGGATGAGCCAATTGTCCGCAGCTGACGATCTCGCCAAGCTGTTCTTGCAAGGGGCGGAATCCCCGGTCCCCTCGATGGAGATTTCGCTTGAGCGACGGGCCGGGGTGACGAAGGCAATGCGTGAGTTGACCGGCCTTTCCTTTGCCGACGTCGCCGAGCGCAGCGGTTTGGGCGAGCCCTTTCTTCAAGCCTTTGAGGACGGCAAGAAGGAAGGCAGGGAAACCTCGCACCTGATGGTTCTCAACGAACTGGCCGAAGGCGCCTCCCGCCGAGGCCGCTGAGGTTGATACCGGGGTTGGTACGAATCTGTCCCCTCATGGCCCCGAGAGTCCTCCCGAGTCGTCCCGTCCGTCCCTTCGGAAAGCGAAATACCGATGAGCCGCTACATTGGGCCTTGACAAATCTCCCCTCCTAAGGGATAGGCCGCTGGTTCGAATCCAGCTCGGGGCACTCGGTCGGCGTCGAGCCGCCGTCAGGTGCCTGCAGACGAGCCGGGCGAAGGACTCGACCACCGCCGTGGACAGGTTCCAGTGCCGACGCTCAACTACGGGCCGCGGCAACCTCGCGGGCCCTCTCCATCCCCATGAAGGGGCCGAGGGCGAATTCGATCACGGCGGGAGTGAAGCGGTTGAGCCGGTCGCCTTCGCCAGCGAGGATGTGGCGGGCGAGGAGGGTGATGATGCCGCCGAAGATCGCTTCCTCGATGCCCTCGGCGAGGTCGCGGTCGTCGCCGCGCCAGTCGCGGCCCGGTTCGAGCAGCTCGACGTAGCGGTCGGCCCGCTTCTGCCGCCGCATCCACATCCCCTTGGTGCTGACGACGTTCGGTTCGACGACGTAGACACGGGCGAGGTCGGGGTGCTCGCCGAGGAAGCCGACGACGGTGGCGAGGGTCCTGGTCACCCGCTCGGGCCACTCGGCGTCGGCCGGCACGGACTCCTCGACCAGCGAGACCAGGTAGTCGTCGAGGGCGTCGTAGGCGGCGAGGAAGCACTCCTCCTTGCCCTTGAAGTGCTCGTAGAAGGTGCGGCGGGAGACCGCGGCGGCGGTTGCGATTCCCCCGATCGTCGCCTTGTTGTAGCCGTGCTCGGCGACCACCCTGGCGAGCGCAGCCAGCAGCCGCTCGCGCTGGTCGAAGGCGACCAGGTCGGCTGGCAGGCTGTGGCGGCCGCCGTGCAGCGGCCTGCCGCGGGCCGGCGACTCCTCCGCCCCGGAGGGTTGCTCGGTTGCCATCTAGTTGGACGGAGCGATGGACGTGACCGCGGCGACCGCCTGCTCGCCGAGGTAGGGGGTCAGAGCGAACTCGAGCATCGTCGGCAGCAGGGCCGGCACGCGGTCGGCTTCGCCGCGCAGGAGGCGCTGGTGGATCATCCAGACGATCCCGCCGACGATCAAATCCTCGAGCATGTCCGGCAGCTCCTCAGGCCCCTCCGTTCCAGCACGCCCCTGCGCGAGTAGGGGGGCGTAGCCCTGCAGGACCTTCTCGTAGCGCTCCAGCGCCTCCGGGCCCACGGTCATCGACTCGACCAGGCAGGTGCGGGCGAGGGCCGGGTTCTCGGCCACCCAGTCCAGCAGGACGGCAAGCGCGGCCCGTACCTGCAGCGGCCATTCCGTCTCCTTCGCGGCCGCGACCGTGGCGCGCTCGCTGACCTCGGCGAGCGCCTCTTCGAAGCCGGCCAGAAGGCAGGCTTCCCGGTTCTTGAATGATTCATAGAAGGTGTTGCGGGCAACCCCCGCGCGCTTGACGATGTGCTCTACCGTGGTCCCCTGGTAACCGCGCTTGGCGACCGCCTCGGCCATCGCCACGAGGATCTTCTCGCGGGGGCTTCGTGAGAGCATTTCCGCCTGCCGGCGATCCTGGCCCTTGGGAAGGCGCTGAAGGCTTCCTGGAAGAGACTCCACCGAAGGCGAGGATAGCGGGCCAACAAGGCGTTCCCAAGCCGATTACCGCGGTCGACACCCGCGTATCCCCGGATTCAGAGCTCGCCGCGTTCGTATCGGACGATGTCTTCGGGACCGCGGCGCAGCTCCTCCCGCGCCGCCTCGAGACCCAGGTAGGGAAGGACGGTGAGGTACATCACCTGCGGGATGATGCCGGGGAACTCTTCGAACCGCCCGCTGAGAATCCGGGTCACCGCCGTCTCCCAGATCGCTCCGATTATCGCATCGGCCTGCTCGCGCGGTACCCGCTCGCGGTCGCCGCGGACCTCGTTGCCCCGGTCGATACGGTCAGCGTAGGCCCGGATGGCGACGTCGCGGCCGGCTCGCACGCTCTCCCCCGCATAGTTGAACTCGACGAGGAAGAAGCGCGCCCGGTCCTCGTCCTCCTGGAGAAAGCGGCAGAAAGCCCAGGCGGCGGCGCGCATCCCTTCATCCCAGTCCTCGCTGGAGGCGAAACCACGACCGATGGCCCGGAGGAACTCGTCCTTGTATTCCTCCCAGATCTCGGTGAAACAGGCTCCGAGGTCCGGGTAGTGCCGTTCGAAGGCGGCGGCGTCGACCCCGGCGCGCCTCAGCACGGCGGAAAGGCTTGTGTCGCGGTAGCCGCGCTCGGCCACCAGGGCGCGCAGGCCGCCGCGGATGCGGTCGGGCTCGGACCCCTGCCCAAGCGCCTCCTCCACCTCAGATCTCCCCGGCCTTTTCGAGGACGAGGTCGAGGAACGCCGCGCGCAGGCGCGATCGCTCGTCGGTGGCATCTTCGGCTTGAGGCATCCGTTGCGTGAACGTAGCGGTACCTCCATAGACGCTATCGTTTACACGAGCGCCGATGCCTCCCTCTCGGCCTTGTGCTGAGCGGTTCATTCTTATCGCAGGACGGTGAGGAAGTACACATCTGTTCTTAAAAAGACGGCTTGGCGAACAATGGCCTCCACCACTGCAAACAGACAGGGGCGCGGGGGTGCGCCCCCGCCTCTCGAGAGCTTGCAGCGGTGGAGGGCGAGGCCGTCGCGGCAGGGAATCCGGGACGGCCCGGGGACGCCTGAGGCGCCCGGCTCAGGTGTTCTCCCGACCGCTCGATGAGGGAGAACACCTGAGCCCGGCGCCGTACCTGTGCAGATCAGCGCCCCTTCCGCTTACCGTCCTTCCGCCCCTTCTTCCCTTTCCCGCAGTCCGCCCTGACCAGCGGCCGCAGGTCCCTGACCTTGCCGTTCTGCCCGTCGAACAGGGCGGTGGCGCGGTGTGGTTTGCGGCAGAGGTTGACGCTGTTGTCCAGGAGGCCCTTCCTGCCGCCCTGCATGACGAGGACGAACTTGGAGACCGGGGCGTCGGGGACCAGGTCGAAGGTGGTGCGGATGTTTTCGTCGGGGGAGTCGATCCTGCCGACCAGGTCGATGTGGATCTGACCGTCGAGGGCGGCGACCAGGTCGGGGAGCGGGTTATCGGAGGAGCGCAGGAAGACCGGGCCTTCCAGCGGCTTGTCGAGCAGCGGGCTGAAGGCCCGGGCGTGGCCGTAGACAGAGCGGCTCGGGCACTCGGCCCCTCCCCCCTCGCCGGCGTTGAACCGCACCCTGGTGCAGATGTTGCGCAGGTGGGACTGGTCGAGGAACTCCGAATGGGGGAGAGTCACCGCGGCGCGGGCAATGTTGGCGCCAGGTTTCCTCGGCATCACCAGGGTGGCCCGCAGCGCGGGGTTGCCCGCGCGCTTGGTCTTGCCCGCAAGGCGGATCGAGAGTTTGGGTTCGAAATCGAGCGTGTTGCAGAGCAGCATCTGGAAGGGCTCAACCGCGTTGAAGGTTGCCCCCGCGGCCCCACCGATGGCGGCGTCGATCGACATCGGATCGCAGCTGGTCGGAGGAACGATGAAGCCGCGGCGGTCGATGGCCACGTAGATCCGGCGCAGGTGCAGACTGACGCCCTGGACCACCTGCGGGATGGGGTCGCTGACGATCCGCAGCTGGGCCGTTTCGGGGTGGACATGGGCGGCGGCGCGGACCACGACGTTACCGAGGTCGAACGGACCCGCTTTTGCGGGGGTGACGACGGCCAGGGAGAGCGGTGCCCCCTTGTACGGGCCGGCAAGGTAGACGTGCCCGCCGCCGACGAAAAGGGTGTTGGGCCCGGCCCCGGCCCCGGCCCAGGCGGTGCCGATCTCAGAGGCCGCCGGACAGGAACCGCTGGGCAGCGTCGCCTCGGGGCAGTAGGGAATGCCACCGAGGTGGGCGAGCAGGCCTCGCGGTGGGGTGAGGCTGAGCGAGCTGAAGAGCTGCTCTCCATCGTTGCGGCCAAGCTTCAGTACGAACGGACTGGAGGTGGAGGCGATCTGGCTCGTCAGCCCAGCTTCGAAGGATGGCTGGAAGGGCAGCTCGGGCTCGGTGTTGACGCAGGGCGAGCCGTTCGGCCCGCTGGTGACCTGATAGCTGCTCGAGATCTGCGCCGGCGCGTTCCCGGCCCAGCCGCTGAAAGTCGCGTTGGCGGTCTTGACGCCGCAGGTTTGCGGATTGACAAGCGCCGCCCGTGGGCCGGAGTTGAAGTGCAACCGGTAGTGCTCGAATGGCAGCTGGGGGTTGTCGACGAAAACATTTTCGAGCCGTCCGGTGTCGGGGTTGGTCCTCACTTCGGCGGCGAGCTTGATCTGGAAGCCCTCGCCTTTGGCGACGGTGTAGTAGGCGAGGGTCGAGTGGAACGGGTTGTCGTTCTGGGCCGCCTGGAAAATCGAGCCGGTCAGTGGGTCTTCCTGCAGGGGCGTGACGATTTCGACGGTGCCGAGCTTGGAGTTGTCGGGACAGGTCGGGGCGTCCGCGGAGTGCAGTGCGATCTGTGCTTGGGAGCAGACGCCGAGACCGTCGGCCGCGGCCGGGTTGACCGACATCCCCTGCGGCAGCCGCACGACGGCGTCCCTGACGTCGGCCTGGGCGATGGCGTTCGGATCGCTCAGCGCCTGCTGGGGCATGGTCAGGTCGAAGTCGAGACCGGTGGGCGAGTCCGCCTCATGAGAGGTCGGCGCAAAGGTGATCGTCGGTTCGAACGGAACCTGGTCGCAACCGGTCACGCCGGTCGCGGGACCCCATTGCGACGGGGGGGCGGGAAAGCCGGGGGGCTGGTGGCTCTGGATCGAGGCGCTCTCGAAGACGCCCGGGTTGAACCAGGAATCGCTGCGAATCGTCGTCGTCGTCGGGCCGTTGCATGAAGTGGGATTGCGGAAGAAGGCCTTGAGCGGCGGGCGGGTGTAGTCGGAACTGCAAGCGACTGCACCTCCTTCGCCGGGCTCACTGACCGAGGGACCGCCCTCGGAGGGACTCGGTTGGCCGGGACAGGCGCGATCGATGTCGTGGGCGGGATCGGCGGGAACCCCCCAGAAGGTGACGCGGGAGGAACCGAGGGCGAGGCCCTCGGAGATGTTCCGAACGGCGACGGTGATGCCGTAGTCTCCGCCGGTTCGTACGACCGCGTCGAGGAAGACAGTCGTACCGACGACGTTGAAGCCGAAGCGAGCCGGGACCCCCGGTGGCGGGACCAGGTTGTAGACGGGCAGAGGATCCCCGATCTTGTCGGCGCCGCCGCCGGCGACACTGCTGCTGAAGATCGTCGTCGTGCCTACCTGCGAGGAAGGTGGACAGACTGGTACAGCCCCTTCTTCAACAAGCTCAGCCGCGGTGCACCGGTCGCTACCCGTTGCGATCGGATTGCCGATGAATCCGGGGGGCAGGTCGACGAAAATGTCCCTTGCGGGCTCGACGGGGAAGGCATCACCGAGGAGCGGGTTCGGATCGGGGTGGCGGTTGAAGTCGATCGAGGTGGTGTACTCGTAGGGATGGTCGCCCGCCTGGATCGAAGAGGTCCCACCGGCCGCAGAGGTCGCCTGAGCGTCGAAAGCCTCGAGGCCGAATCCGAGAATGCTGGCAGTTACAGCGGTGGGATCGTACGCGGTGGCGCAGGGAGCGCCGGGAGGCGAGACGTCACAAGGGGAGCCGTCGGCACGAAGTGCGCCGCCGCCGTAAAGGTCGAAGCGGGGGGTGAGCAGTCCGGATGCGCCAGCCTCTGCCTCCGCTTGTATAACAAGGTCGGTGGTTCTCGCTTCAAGCGGAGGCTGGGCTCGATGCGGGTCCTGGCTGCCGGAGTAGGTGCAGGTGACCAGCGAAGCTGGAAGGGCCGTCGCGGAGCAATCCCAGGGGAACGTGCTGGCGGAAGTGGCGGTGAGGCCGGGGGGGAAGCTGGCGGTTAGGGTGAGGTCGCCGCTCGTGGCCTGATCGCCGACGTTGGAGACGTTCAGGTAGTAGCTGATGCCACCGCCGGGAGCGACGGTGCTGTTGGATGAGGAGTCGAGGTGCAGGAGGGGGGCTGCCGCTGCGCCGCTCGAAACGCCGAGCAGCGCAATTGCGAAGATCGCGAAGGACAGGACCGCGCGCTTCATCGATTACCTCCACGAGTGTTGTTGCCGGTGTTGTGCTTCCCAGCTCGTCTGTGATGCCGTTTCTTGTGATGCCGCTTTCGGTGCTTGCGCTGCCGGGTGACCGCCTGATTCCCGGCTCCGGCAATCCTGGACGGGGCGAGAGCGACGGGCGCGGCGTCGCTCGCGGCCTGCCCAAGACAGGCTTCACCGCTGCAAGTCAGGGCTTTCGTCGGCTCGGGAAATCCGCCGTCGACGCGAGCGTCATAGAGGTCGAGTTGTTCGTCCTCATCCCAGCGGGACAGACGGGCGCGAGTGGTGAAGAAGACGTTGGATCCGTCCGGGCTGGCATCGAGGAAGTGAGAGTCCGCATCGCTTCTGCCGTTGGTAATCAGGTCCAGGGTGTCCGTGCTGACGTTGTATGCGTAGACGTCGGTGGTCTTCCCGTTGCGATCCTCGGACGGCAGCAATCGCTCCCCGGTCTCGAAGAAAACGCGTTTGCCGTCTTCGGACATGGCGTGGTTCAGGTGGAAGGCAGTGCGGGAGCCGCCGACGCCGAGCCGGCTTACATAGGTCGCACTCGCGGTTGCCGGCGCCCCGCTGGGATTGCAGGAGAGGCAGAGGAGGGAGTGGTCCGTGGCGCGGTAGAGGTAGACCTCCATGCAGGGTTTTGCAGGGCAGTTTGAGGTCTGGTCGTAACCAGTGAGGCCGTCGCCGATGGTCGACATGAATAGAAGCGAGCTACCGTCGGCCGAAAGACGAGCGCTGTAAGGCTGCGTCCCCCAAAGCGCATTGGGACCAAGCTGAACACTTCCAGTAGTCCAATCCATTTCCCGGAGGCTACCCACGAAGCCAAGGTCGCCCTCGTGCCAGACATAGAGTCCGAAACTGAGGGCGAATGGTGGAAATCCGGGAAGCGGGTTCCCCGTGACATAGAAATAGACGTAGCTACCATCCTCGCTGGCAGCTACAGCGGCAGCGGCGCTGGGACCGATAAGGGTAAGGTTTTCAGGATCCGACGCAGGCTTTTCGGTGTCGTACATGTAAAGGCCACTCCCGGGGGCATCGGTCAGCTGCTCGGAGCTGACGAAGAAGGCGCGGGAACCATTGGCGCTGGCGATCTGGAACCCGGCGGGTTGAGTCCCGCTTGGGTCAGGTTCGAGGGCCCCGGTGCAGGGTTCGCCGTTGGCACAATCGGTGCGCTCGGACGCATTGAGCTGGACGGTGGTCTGGTGGTCTACACGCATATAGAGATCACCTTGAGCCTCGGAGAATCCGAAGGGCCCAGGGGCGACGGTGAAGAAGACGCGCGAGCCGTCGTCGGAAATGGTGCGAAAGGTATAACGCTGAAAGCTTGCTCCGGCACCGGCTATCGAACGGGGAGCGGTGACACAGGGGTTGAGTGGCGGTTCCCCGCACTCGATATCGGGAGAGTCGGGGATGAAGCCGACGTAGCGAGTGATGCCGTGGTCCCACTCGTAGAGGCGGGGATTGCAGGCCAGCGAAAGGAACGCGCAGAATGGGCTGCTCTCGTCCGGAGCATCGACGGTCAACTTCTTGTTGGCCTCGAAGATCACCTGGCCCAGGTCCGGAGTAACGTCGGCAGGCCTCGGCCAATAGAAGCCGTCGGGGTTGGTGAGGGACGACGCGCAGGGACCATCGGGGGGAGAGGCGCAGTCGCTGAGCAATTCATAACTGCCGGGGCCGGCAGAGAGAGCGTCGGTACGCCGGTAGAGGTTGGACACCTGGGAAACGTTGGGCGCGGGCGTGAGCGGCGCGAGAGACTGGAGGATTCCGGAGGAAAGGTCGTCCGAGAAGAACCAGTACTTCGTGTCCTGTACCTTCAGCGCCGCCTCGAGCGAAAGGGCGCCGCGCCGGGGCGAGAGCGAGTGGGTGGCCCAGCCAGGAGTACCGGGGGTAGCGGTGCGGCGGGCGATGTAGTCGGAAGCGATGCCGGCACCCTCGGGTTCGCCGAAGGCGGCGGTGGAAGGGAAGGCGACGGCGTCGCCGCTGAGCGAGCTGTAGGTTCGGAAAGCGTCGGAGGCGATGTCGCCGCCGTTCTTCTCCTTCGGGCTGACCATCTCGTAGGCACGGCAGTCCGGGAGGTTGGTCGAACCCTGTTCTTCCCTGACAGCTTCGTTGGGACATTTGGCGTCCGCCGTGGCTGACGACACCCCAACCAGGGCGGCAAGCACGAGGCTGACGGCAAGAGCGGTGAATCCGGCCAGGGCCGCCAGGGCCGCTGGGTTGATCATCCGGTGGCGGGGGTTCTGCATATGGCGTCTCACTGGATCTCTCCTTGTCCCCAACTCGCCGGTTTGCCCGCCCCTGCCGCTCCCTGCGGTCCCTGGCGCTGCTCTCCGACCTGTCTGTCTTCCCGTCCCGATCCGGACAACAGCGTCTCACGAGAAACGCCGGCATCTCCGGGACCCGAAAGATGAGAACACACCGTGACCGCAATGTCAAGGGAGTTCCCAAAGAGGCTTGCCTGCTGAGGGCCAGGAGAAGGAGGTTTACCCCGCACTAGAGCCAAAAACAGGGGATTTTCTCGGCGTACTACAAACGAGTGGAATAATATTCCATACCATCTGGATCAGCCCAAGGCAGGGCGAAATCGAGGTCGAAAATGGCTGGCTATGGTCCGGCCGAGATGGTGCGGACGCCCTGGGGGGATGCGAGCGATTTGAGGTCCCGGATGCTTCCTCCCGGGCCGGGAACGCCGCCCGCCGAGGTGGAGCGCAACCAGCGCGAGCGGCTGTTCGGGGCGATGGTGGCGGCGGTCTCGGAGAAGGGGTACGAGGCAACGCGGGTCGAGGACCTGGAGGCGCTTTCGGGGGTCTCGCGCAGCGCCTTCTACAAGCTCTTCCCCGACAAGCAGGCCTGCTTCCTGGCGGCGATCGAGGCGCTGGTCGAGCCGACGGTGGCAATCGGTTCGATGCCGGTCGAACAGGCGCCAAGCCTGGAGGCGGCGCGGGAGGCCTTCGGCGCCTTCGTCTCGCTGATCGTCCGCCAGGCGGCGGCGGCGCGGATGTGCTTCGTCGAGCTGTACGCGGCGGGGCCGGAGGCGGTCGAGGTCGCCGACCGGGCGATGGACGCCTTCCAGGGCCTGATGCAGCGCTCGCTGGCGCAGATGCCGGGACGTGACGGGATGCCGCCGGTGATCGCACGGGCGATGGTGGGCGGGCTGCGGAAGATCATCCACACCCGCCTCTACCGCCGCGAAGAGGAGGTGCTGGAGGACCTGACCGAGGAAATGTGGCGATGGGGGCTCTCCTACCTACCCCCGCCTGAGCCGCTGCGCCGTCCGCGCCCGGGTTCGCCGAGGCCGGGGCGGGTGCCTGACCGCCGCCAGGACGCCGGCGAGCGATTGCTGCGGGCCACGGCTCTGGCGGTGAGCGAGAAGACCTACCCCGGGACCAAGGTCGCCGACATCGCCGCCCGCGCCTCCGCCTCCCACCGAACCTTCTACGCCCACTTCGCGAGCAAGGAAGAGGCGATGCTGGCGGCGCTGGACCGCGGCTCGGCGCTGATGCTGGCGGCGACGCTGCCCGCTTTCCGGCGGGCCGCGGACTGGCCTTCCTCCGTCCGCGGAGCTCTCGGCGCCCTGCTCGCCTTCGGCGCCGAGGAGCCCGAGTTCACCCGGCTGGGAACGGTGGAGATCTACTCGGCGGGGCGCCGGGCCCTGGAGCAGCGCGACCAGGTGATGGCCGGGCTTGAGGAGCTACTGGCCCCCGGCTACGAGATCGCACCGGAGACGCCGCCGCTCGCCGCCGAGGCGATCGGCGGCGCGATCTACTCGCTGCTCTACGACCAGGTGCGGGCCAGCGGCCCGGAGAGCCTGGTCGAAATCGCCCCCCTGGCCACCTACATCGCCCTGGTCCCCTTCCTCGGGGCCGAGGAGGCGTGCGCGGTGGCCAACGGCGGGCGGCGGCGATCCTGAACCGGACGGGCAGGCTGCGGCAGGAGTGGCGCGGGGCGCGGGGAACGACCCCGCGGCGGCTCACTCTTCGGGCGTGGGTGGCTGCAGGCTTTTGCCCGAGACCCAGCAACTTTTGACCACCTGGCCTGGTTGTACCGAGAGTGCAGATCGTGAGCCACCGCCTTCGTCCCGTCCGGCTCGGCCTCCTCTTCTTCCTGCTGGCTCTGCTGGCGGGAGTGTCCGCCGGTGCCGCCGGCGGTGCGACGCGGACCGTCCACTTCGATGGCCGGACCGTGCGCGCGCCGGAGGGCTGGCCCGTTTTCCGGCTCGCCGAGCATCCTGGGATGTGCGTGCGGCTGGATCGCCGCGCGGTCTACCTGGGCACCCCGTCCCCGCGCCAGCGTTGCCCCGCCGAGGCGATGGGCCGGCGGCGGGCGATCCTGGTCGAACCCGAGGCGGGCGGCGGCGCCCCGGCGCTCGCCCCGTTGGCGCGACGCGCCACCGCATCCGCCGGCGGCGCGGTCTTCACCGGGCTCGGCTTCGACGCCTGCACGGCACCCTCCTCGAAGGCGATGGCGGCCTGGAGGGAATCCCCGTACCGGGCGGTCGGGGTCTACATCGGCGGCGTCAACCGCGCCTGCTCGCAGCCAAACCTGGCCGCGAGCTGGGTGGCGGCCTGGACCGAAGCCGGCTGGCACCTGATCCCGACCTACGTCGGCCTGCAGGCGCCGACCAGCAGCTGCTCCAGCTGCGCCAAGCTCAGCTCCAGCCAGGCGACCGCGCAGGGAAGCGCGGCGGCGGTCGACGCGGTCGAAGAAGCGGCCGCGGTGGCGATGGGGCCGGGTAGCCCGATCTACTTCGACATGGAGTCCTACAGCCAGACCTCCTCGGCGACCGCGGCGACGCTCGCGTTCCTCGAGGCCTGGACCGAGAAGCTGCATGCGCTCGGTTACCTCTCCGGCGTCTACAGCAGCAGCGCCTCCGGGATCGAGGACCTCGCCGGCCAGATCGGCACCGGCTACGAACTACCGGACCACATCTGGATCGCCAACTGGAACGGGCAGCAGGACACCTCCGACCCGGTCGTCCCGGCGAGCGCCTGGAGCCCGCACCGGCGGATCCACCAGTACCGCGGCGGCCACAACGAGACCTACGGCGGGGTGACGATCAACATCGACAACAACTACGTCGACGCCGCCACCGTCGGCTCCGCCACCCTGGTCAGCGGCGACAACCCGGTCGGCTACCTCGACCTCGCCACCTCCCCCGCCCCCGGCCAGGTTCGGGTCCGGGGCTGGGCCTTCGATCCCGACGCACCGACCGAACCGCTCTCGATCCGGCTCTCCGTCGGCGGCAAGGAAGGCACCGGCGGCGCCGTCACCTACGAGCTCGGCCCGGTCGCCATCCGCTCCCGCCGCGACGTCGCCGGCGAGTTCCCGGAAGCAGGGGCGCGGCACGGCTTCGACCTCAGCCTGGCGACGGTGAAGTCCGGCCGCCAGCGGGTCTGCGCCTACGCCCTAAACCTCGCCGACGGCGAAGACCGGCTGCTCGGCTGCAAGGGGGCGACGATCCCGGTGGCGCTGCGGCTCTCGAACCTGAAGGCGGGCGCAAAAACGGTGCGAATCCGGGTCACCTGCCTCTGGCCGACGGGAACCGAGTGCCCGGGACAGATCCTGCTGCGCACCCGCTATCGCGTCCCCACCCACCTCCGGGCCGGGCCTCGCACCCGGCCGGTCAGCCGCCTGATCGGCCGATCCACCTTCAGGCTCGGTGGCGGCGACGGCCAGACCTTCCGCGTCCCCCTCAGCGCCGGCGGGCGCAGCCTCCTGCGCCAGCGCGGTCGCCTGAAGACGCACGTAGTGGTGGCGATCCCCGGCGGACGGCGGACGGCCGTCGTCGGACTCCGCGGCTAATCAGTCTCGCCCAGCGCCTCGCGCAGGCGGGCGACCTCGGCCCGCAGCTCGTCCAGCCCGCGCTCGATCCGCTCAAATCGATCTTCATCGACGTCGGAGCCCGAGGGCGTCGCAGGCTCCGGCGGCGCGGAAACCGCCACGGCCTCCTCGCCGCTTCCGAGCGTTTGCTCGAAGCGGTCCTCCTTCCGCCCCGGGCGTCGCGGGTGCCGGATGATCAGCTCGCGCTCGAGCAATCGATCCAGCGTCTCCTGCACCGCCGGCAGGTCGGGGAAGGGATGGAGACGCTCGCTGCGCTGTTTCAGCTCGCCGGGCGTCTGCGGGCCGCGCAGCATCAGCACCGCCAGCAGCGACAGCTCGGCGTCGTCGATGCCGAGCGCCTCGGGCAGCAGGTGCCGGTACCTGCGGGCGCGGCTGCCGGCGCCGCTGGCGAGCCGGGTCCAGCCGCGCTGCGCCAGCCGCCGAAGCGCGGCGCTGACCGTCTCCTCGTCGTAGGAGACCACCGGCTCGCGGTTGGTCGACTGGTTGCAGGCGAGCCGCAGCGCGTTCAGCGAGAGCGGGTAGGCGTCCGGCGTCGTCCGCTGCTTCTCAATCAGGCAGCCGACGAGGCGGATCTCGACGGCGTCGGGCTCCATCAGCCGCGGTCAGGCCGGTCCGGGTAGATCTCGTCGATCGTCACCAGCGCCCGGTAGGGGGCCTCGGCCGCCGCTTCGATCCGCTCGGCCCCACCGGCCAGGCGATCGACAACACCGACAACGCCGACGACCTCCAGGCCCTCCTCCCGCACCCGGCCGATCGCGGTTGCAGTCGAGCCGCCGGTGGTGACCGTGTCCTCGACCACCAGGCAACGCATGCCCGGCTCGACCGGCCCCTCGACCCACCGCTGCAACCCGTGCTCCTTCCGCGACCCGCGTACGAAGAAGGCGACCAGATCCTCCCCGCCCGGGACCGCGATCGCGGCACAGGAAGGAGGGATCGCTGCCGTCGCGGGACCCCCCACCGCCTCGGCACCCAGCTCGTGGGCCGTCGCCGCGATCAACTCCCCCGCCGCCCTGAACCCCGCCGGCCGCATCAGCGTCCGCCGCGCGTCCACGTAGTACTGCGCCGTCGCCCCGCTGGCCAGGGTCACTTCCCCAAGGATCAGCGAGTGCTCCTTCAGCTCGGCGAGGAGAGTCGCCTTGGCTGCAGCTACCAAATAAAAATGTCCTCGCCGTAGTGGATCCGGTTGTAGATCTCGGGCTGATCGGCGATGAAGGTCCGCAGGCAGCCGTGGCTGGCGGGATAGTCCGGGACCGAGTTGTAGCCGTGGACCGCGTAGCCGCCGTAGAAGTACCAGGAGTAGTACATGCCGTGCGAGTTGTAGCCCGGTTCGGTGCGGATGAACTCGTAGTGGCCGGCGACCGTCGGGGTCGAGTACTTGCCGGAGGAGATCGGGTAGATCGCGAACGGCTTGTCGCCTTTGGCGAAGACGAGGACCTGCTTGGAGAGCGGCGCCTCCACATGCTCGCCGGCGCCAGGGTGCCGCACCGTGTAGCCGCCCCTGCCGGAGAAGGCTTTCTTCACCAGGCCGGCGCCGGCGCGCTCGCTGCGGGTCATCTCGTTGACCTTGCGGTAGGCGAGGACGCCGCGGCCGGTCTTGCCGCCGTAGCAGCGACCGTCGTTGGCGATGTAGCCCATCGCCCGCATCGCCTTCTTGAAGCCGACGACGACGTCGCCGCACTCGCCCTTGTGCAAGGCCGGAAAGCTCACCTTCCAGCTCTTGCGGACGGTGCTGTCAGCGCCGAGCTCCGGCGTTGCCACGTGCTTGGCGGCAACCGCGTACCTGCCGTTCTCGCGCACCTCGATGCTGGTCTTGAAGGCGCCCCTGCCGCCCGCCCTGCGGACCCCGAGGTTGCGGCTGAAGAGGACGTGGCCATCGAGGTAGAAGGTGACCTTGACCTTCTCGCCGGCGACGAAGGGCGAGAGGGTGCCGCTGACGGGCACCGTCTGCATGATCTCCGCCCGGCCCTTACTCAGGTTCCCGACCTTGATCTTCACGGTCACTTCGGGAGCTGGAGCCGGCTTCAGCGGCACGGGCTTCGGCTTCGCCGCGGCGGCGGCGCTCGCGGGTAAAGCGAGGACAACGGCGGCGGCGAGCAGGGACGGGAGACGGCGATTCACGCGCGGCATCCTACTGAGCGAGGAGGGCGACAGAGTTGTTCAGCACGTGCAGCAGCATCCCGGGAACGATCGACCCGGTCTTCTCGTAGAGCAGGCAGAAGATGGCGCCGAGGATCGCCAGCGGGGGCACGGCGCTGATCCCGGTGAAGGCGTGGAGGAGGCCGAAGACGAGCCCGGCGATCAGCGCCGCCGGAACCATCGGCAGCCGCTCCCGCAGGCCGCCGAAAAGCATCCCGCGGAAGCAGAGCTCCTCGGAGAAGGGGGCGGCGATCGCGATCAGCAGGACCTGGACCGGGACCGGGCCGAAGCTTTCGGCGATGTCCTCCTGTTCGGGTTCGACGATGAGGAGCGAGTAGAGCCCGAGCAGGACCAGGTAGGCGATCAGGGCGACGACCATCCAGAGCAGGGCGGAGGGCTCGAACCGCCTCACCCCGAGCCGCCGCAGCGCCGCGCCGGGCGAAGCGGCCCCGTTGGAGCGGGCGACGTAGAAGGGCACCGACACCAGCCCGAGCACGAGGCCGATCTGGGCGACGATGTTGCCGGTCGCGGTCAGGTCACCCTCGGCGTCGGTGAAGGCGATCGCGGGGAGGCCGAGGATCAGCCCGACGACGATCGCCAGCACGGCGCCGATGACGGCGCCTCCCGGCCCCCAGTTCGAGGGCGGGAAATCGCGCTCCGGCGTCTGGGCGACAGGCGGGGTGGCTAGGTTGCTCTCCATGTCGCCGGCAGTCTCACAGGTCTCCCGCACCACCAGGACCCGACTGCGGATCCTGCGCCGCCTCGTCTTCCTCGGGATCTTTCTCGTTGTCGCGATGCTGGCGCTGAGCCAGTTCACCGAGCTGAAGGAGATCGCAACCGGCGTCCTCGCCTCGACCGCGCTCATCGTCGCCGTCGTCGGCTTCGCCGCTCAGCGCACGCTCGCCAACATGATCGCCGGCATCCAGATCGCGATCTCGCAGCCGATCCGGATCGGCGACCGCGTCAGCTTCGAAGAGCGCGAGGGAAGGGTCACCGACATCACCCTCTCCTACACCTACGTCGACCCCGGCGACGGCAGCTCCGTGGTGATCCCCAACCAGCTCCTGACCGAAGGGGTCGTCCACAACCACTCGACCGAAGACACCGTCGCCTGACGGGCTTCGGCCCGAAGTACCCTCTGCTTGATGACGCAGCGCACCCGTCGACGTCAGCGCCGGCACGGGGGGATCGGCGCCAAGCTCCTGCTCGTCTTCGGCAGCGTCCTCGCCCTGCTCGCGGCCGCCGCGATCGCGGTCACCTCCTGGGTCCTCGACGTCGCCGCCGACGCCCCTTCGCTCTCCACCTGCGAGCCGATCGCCAAGGGCGGCAACACCGTCCTCTACGCGGCTGACGGCTCGAAGCTCGGGGTTGTCGCCTCGCCGCAGGTGCGCTCGCTGGTCTCGATCGACCGCGTGCCGAGAAGCCTGCAACTGGCGACCGTGGCGATCGAGGACCAGCGCTTCTACCAGCACGACGGCCTCGACTACGAGGGGATCCTGCGGGCGGCGCTGAAGGACCTCGAAGCCGGCGAAGCGGTCGAGGGCGGCTCGACGATCACCCAGCAGCTGGTCCGCAACCTCTGCATCCGGGACCCGAAACGGACGCTGGAGCGCAAGATCATCGAGGCGCAGCTGGCGATCGAGTACGCCGAGCGCCACAGCCGCGGGGAAATCCTCGGCTCCTACCTCAACGTCGCCTCCTACGGGACGGTCGAAGGAACGACCGCGGTCGGCGTCGGCGCCGCCGCGAAGATCTTCTTCTCGAAGCCGGTCCGGCGGCTGAAGCTGCCGGAAGCGGCGCTGCTGGCGGGGCTGCCGCAGGCGCCCTCCGAATACAACCCGTTGCTGAACCCGAAGGCGGCGAAGGCGCGCCGCGACCAGGTGCTGCAGCAGATGGCGAAACTCGGCTACATCAGCGAGGAGCGGGCACGGGCGGCGATGGCGAGCGGCCTGCGGGTCGACCTCGACGAGAGCTACTTCGAGCACCGCCAGCCCTACTTCTTCGACTACGTCGAAAACGAGCTTATTGACCGCTACGGGGCGAACACGGTCCGCCGCGGCGGCCTTGAGGTGCGGACGACGATCGAGCCCGAACTGCAGGAAGTCGGGCTGGAAGCGATGCGCTCGGCACTGCCGTACCCGACCGACCCCTCCTCCGCCCTCGTCTCGATCGACCCCCGCAACGGCCGGATCCGGGCGATGGTCTCCAGCTCCGGCTACGAAGAAAGCAGGTTCAACCTCGCCGCCCAGGGGCACCGGCAGCCGGGCTCGACCTTCAAGACCTTCGTCCTGACGACGGCGATCCGCCAGGGGATCGACCCCTACAGGACCTACTACACCTCGAAACCGCTCGACCTCTACCTGCCGCGGTGGGGCCACTGGACGGTCCACACCGCCGACGAAGGCTATCTGGGGACGGTCAACCTGCAGCAGGCGACGGTCGCCTCCGACAACACCGTCTTCGCCCAGCTCGACCTCGACGTCGGCCCGAAGGCGGTGGCGACGACCGCACACCAGATGGGGATCGTCTCGCCGCTCGACGGGATCCCGGCCGAGGGGATCGGCGGCCTGCGGATCGGGGTCTCGCCGCTGGAGATGTCGAGCGCCTACGCGACGCTCGCCGCCGGCGGCGTCCACCGCGAGCCGATCGCCGTCACCAAGGTCGTCTTCCCCAACGGCCACGTCGACCATCCCGACCGGGCGAAGCCGCGGCAGGCGATCTCGCCGGCGGTCGCCTGGCAGGTGACCCGGCTCCTGCACGACAACATCACCGAAGGGACCGGCACCGGCGCCTACACCGGCTGCGCCGGCCAGGCCGGCAAGACCGGGACGACCGACGAATACACCGACGCCTGGTTCGCCGGCTACCAGCCCAACCTGGCGACCGTGGTCTGGGTCGGCTACCCGGAATCCAACGACGTCTCGATGTCGAGCGTGCACGGGACGATCGTCTTCGGCGGCACCTTCCCGGCCGACATCTGGCACTCGGTCTACGCCGGCGCCGGCGTGCCCTGCGAGGAATTCAGCGAACCGAAGCAGCAGATCAGCTGGGCGCCGTTCTACGGGCGCTACGCGCGCTCGAGCCGGCGCGACGACAACAGCCTCGACGGCGGCTCGGGCGGCAGTGGCGATTCGCCGCCGCCCGGCAGCGCCGCGGTCGGCGGTTACGACCCGAACGCCTACGCGCCCGGCGCGGGCCAACAGCCGTACGTCCCGCCACCGCCATCCGGCCCGCAGAGCGTCGGCGGCGGCGAGAACGCGGGCAGGTAGAGGCCGATCGATCCCGGCCTTGCCTTCGGCCTGATGTGGGCCGGCTTCGCCGGCTACCTCGGGTTCCTCGCAGCGGCGCCGCGGCTCGGCCGCCGCCTCGTCCGGGGCACGATCCTCGTCCTGGTCGCGGGCTTCGCCGTCGCCCCGGTCCTCCTCTCCCACGACGTCTACAGCTACGTCGACTACGCCCGCCTCGGCGTCCGTCACGGCCTCGACCCCTACGTGCACCCGCCGCTCGTCGCGCCCGGCGATCCTGCGTACGTCCAGGTCACCTGGACCGAAGCGACCAGCGCCTACGGCCCCTTCTTCACCCTCCTCACCTACCCCCTCGCCTCGCTGCCGGTCGGCGTCGCGGTCGCGGTGCTGAAGGCGGTCGCGGCGCTCTCGGTGCTGGGCATCGCCGCCCTCGTCGCTCGCATCGCTGCCTGGCGCGGCGCCGACCCCCTCCGCGCCGCCGCCTTCGTCGCCCTCAACCCCCTCGTCCTCGTCCACGTCGTCGGCGGCGCCCACAACGACGGCCTGACGATGCTCCTCGCGATGACCGGCGCCGCCGCCCTCCTCAACGCCGGCACCTTCACCGCCGGCGCCGCCCTCACGGCCGCCGTCGCCACCAAGCTCTCCGCCGCCCTCCTCACCCCCTTCGCCCTCCTCGGAGCCCGCCACCTGCGGCCGACGGGACGAAAGTACCCCTATATGGAGGGAAATCGTCCCGTCGGCCGCTTACTGGCCGGGGCACTCATCGTGGCCGCGATGATCGGGGCGGCGGCGTGGCTCGCGTTCGGGTGGGACTGGTTGCACGGCTTCGGGCTGGCGGGGGAGAACCAGAGCCGAACGAGCTACATGAGCATTCCGATCCTGGCCGCCCGCCTCACCGGCCTCGACCCCGACGGGACCCGCCTCGCCGCCGCGCTCCTCTTCGCCGCTGCCATCATCGGCCTCCTGATCTGGACCTGGCGCGGCGCCGACTGGCTCCGAGCCGCCGCCTGGGCCACCCTGGCCCTCCTCCTGGCCACCGCCTGGCTCCTCCCCTGGTACCTGATCTGGGTACTGCCGCCGGCCGCCGTCTCCAGAGACCGCCCCCTCCAGCTACTAACCCTCGCCCTGACGGCGTATCAACTGGGCGCCCGCATCCCTCTTTGAGCCCTGCGGGCGTGTCGAAGGAGGGACCCGACCCCCTCCGAACGGCTTGTACTTCTCGGGCAGCAGAACCTCGGACGGCAACCCACGATCCACCCGAGCAAGTTGAGAGAGGAGGGGGTCGGGTCCCTCCCCCTACAGCCGCGCCTCCGCCTCTTCCTCCTCAGGAGACGCATGAAGAATCCCGGTGTGAACGCTCCACCCCTCACGCCGCCCCAACGTCGTCACCAACCCCACGTAGATCAGTTCCGCCAACGTCAGCACCCCGCGCACCGCGATCGCGATCAGCGACCCCAGCGCGAAGCTCTTGCTCGGCAGGGCCGCCTTCAGGCCCCAGGCGAAGGCGGCGTCCCTGGGGCCGAGCCCGGCCGGCGCGATCAGGGTCACCAGCGCCGCGAAATAACCGATTGCCTGCGCGGCCCCGACCAGGAGGATGTCCTCGGCGGGGATGAAGGTGACCGAGCGGGCGACGCAGTAGAGGCCGGCCGCGATCACCAGCCAGTTGAACGTGTAGAAGGCGATCAGGGTGACGACCCCGTGCAGCGGGATCACCGCCGGCAGCGGCTCGCGGCCGAACGTGCGCAGGACGCGGTTCGCCAGCGGCCCGAACACGCGCGGATGCAGCAGGGCGATCGCCGCCGGGATCAGCAGCAGCACCGCCCAGCGGTAGGCCTCCCCCTGGAGATCGGGGTGCTGGATGATGAAGTAGGAGGCGACGATGACCGCGGAGGTGGCGGAGACCGCCTGTTCGTAGACGATGCTGGCGATCGTCATCCGCCGTGGGATCCCGGCTTTTTCGGAGAGCAGAACCCGCCCCAGCACGTAGAGCACACTCCCGGGGACATAACGCGCCAGCAGCGGCTGTCCCCAGGCGACCTGGGCCCGGCCAAACCCGATCCGGTAGCCGAGGAAGCGCAGGGCGAGGTCCCAGCCGTAGGCGCTGAGGGCGTAGAAGATCGGCAGGATGACGATCGCCGGGACTAGCCAGCCGACGTGGAAGTGGATGCCCTCGTCCTTGATCTCACCCCACTGGTTGATCACCGTCAGCACGAGGAAGCCGAAGATCACGACGGCGAGGCCGAGCTGAAGGGCGAGGCGGACCCTGCGGCTGCGCGGCGGCTTCTTGCCGACCTGCGCGCCCGCCTCGCCTACCCGGTGCAGGAATGGTTGGCGGCTCTCCACGTCCGGCTCACCTTAGTCTTTGGAATAGTCGGGGTGATGGGCGAGTTCGAGTTGCTGGCGAAGCTGCGCGAGCGCCTTCCCGAGCCGGGGCGCCGGGTGGACGTGGGCAGCGGCGACGACGCCGCGATCACGGTCCCGGGCGGGGCGACCGCGACCTCGGTCGACGCGATCATCGAGGGAGTCCACTTTCGCCGCGACGAGACGGACCTGCGGACGATCGGCCGCAAGGCGCTCGCCACCGCCCTCTCCGACCTCGCGGCGATGGGCGCCGAGGCGGGTGAGGCCTACGTCGTCGTCGGCGCTCCGGCGAAACTCGCGGAGGACGACTTCCACGCCCTCCTCGACGGCATGGTCGAGCTGGCACAGGCCACCGGCACCACGATTGCGGGCGGCGACCTGACGCGGGCGCCGGTCCTGACCCTGGCGGTGACCGTGGTTGGTCACGCCCCGACGTCCATCCACTTCGTCACCCGCGAAGGCGCCGAGCCGGACGAAGTCGTCGTGGTCACCGGCGAGCTCGGCGGCGCGGCAGCCGGCCGTCTTCTCCTCGACGACCCAAGCCTCGCCGGGGCCGTACCCGAGGCCACCGCCGCACGGCTCCGCGCCCGCCAGCTCGACCCCTCACCGCGCCTGCGCTCCGGCCGCGCTCTGGCCCGGGCGGGCGCCCACGCGATGATCGACCTCAGCGACGGGCTCGCCGGCGACGCCGGCCACCTCGCCAGCGCCAGCGGCGTCGCCCTCAAGATCGACGCCGGCGCGCTGCCGCTGGCGAAAGGCGTCGCCGAGATCGCCGCCGCGGCCGGGCGCGACCCTCTCCAGCTCGCCGTCTCCGGCGGCGAGGACTACGAGCTGCTGGCGACGCTGCCGGCGGACACGCTCGCCGCGGCTTCCCAGCAAATGGGCGAAGCCGCCGAGACGACCCTCACCCCGATCGGCAAGGTCACGACTGGAAATGACGTCGAGATCAGGCTGCCCGGGGGCGGACTGCTGGAGGCTGAGGGGTATGACCATCTCGCGGAGCCGTAGCGTGGATCCCGGTCAGCAGCTCGCGAACGCCGCGACGGGAGAGCATCGCCATCGCGACCTGCGCGGGGTCCGGCTTGTAGCTGCCGGTCTCAACCAGAGTTTTCAATTCCTGGGGCTCCATGGCCTTCGCGGTCATTATCGGCCTCGATACCCGGATCCTTAGTTCTTAGTACTCGCACATGCGTCCAAACGGGCGCGCTTACTACCCTTCGGGGTTGTGCCGAATGGATCAGCCCGCATTCTCCTCGTCGACGACGAGCAGTCGATCCAGACCTTGCTGAGCTACCCGCTGCGCAAGGACGGCTACCACGTCACCTCCGCTCTCGACGGCTCGGAGGCCCTGCGCCGCTTCGAGGAAGGGCGCTTCGACCTGGTCATCCTCGACCTGATGCTGCCGCAGATGGGGGGCGTCGAAGTCTGCCGCCAGCTGCGCTCGCGCAGCCAGGTGCCGATCATCATGCTGACCGCGAAAGGCAGCGAGACCGACAAGGTCGCCGGGCTCGAGGTCGGCGCCGACGACTACATCACCAAGCCCTTCTCGATGCGGGAGTTCCGCAGCCGGGTCAAAGCCGCGCTGCGCCGGTCGCGGATGGGCGGCGAGGCCAGCGAGGGGGGCGCGATCGAGTGCGGCGAGTTGACGATCGACTTCGACCGCCGCACGGTCAGCCTCGCGGACGAGGAGATCAAGGTCACCTACGTCGAGTTCGAGATCCTCGGCGCCCTCGCCCGCTCCCCCGGCCGCGTCCTTACGCGGGAGACCCTGTTGGAGCACGTATGGGGGGACTCCGAGTACCGCGACCCGCGCACCGTCGACGTGCACATCCGGCACCTGCGCGAGAAGCTGGAGCGGGACCCGAAAGAGCCCGAGTACCTCTTCACCGTGCGCGGGGTCGGCTACCGCTTCCGGGACTAGCGCCAATGCGACGGCTGAGGCCTCCGTTCGGCAGGGGTCGCATCACGGCCACCTGGACGGCGGTCGCGGTCGCCGCTGCGGCGATCATCTACCTCTACACGGTCGCGATCGGGATGGCCGCCATCCACGACGGCTCGGTCAAGGCCCAGATCCTCATCGGCGGCGCGATCGTGCTTCTGCTCGAGATCCTGATCACCCGCAGCTACGTCCGCACCTATTCCAGCAACCTCAGGCGGCTTCAGGAGGCCGCTCGCAAAGTCGCCGACGGCAACTTCGAAACGAAGATCCCGGTCGCCTCGGTCGGCCAGCTCGGTCAACTCGCCCGCACCTTCAACGAGATGCAGCGCCGCCTCGCCGAGCTCGACAGCGCCCGCAAGCAGTTCATCGCCAACGCCTCGCACGAGCTGCGGACGCCGATCTTCAGCCTCGGCGGCTTCGTCGAGCTGCTCGAAGACGAGGACCCGAGCCCGGAGGAGCGGGCCGAGTTCGTGCGGACGATGCGGCAGCAGATCGAGCGGCTGACGAAGCTGGCGACCGACCTCCTCGACCTCTCCCAGCTCGACGCCGGCGCGGTGGAGATACGGGCGAGCGCCGTCGACCTCACGGCGCTGGCGCGCGAGGTGACCCGCGAGTTCGGGGCGCGGGCGGAACTGCGCGGCTCGCGCCTGCAGCTGCGGACGCCGGAGCAGCCGGCGGTCGCCCTCGGCGACCCGGATCGGGTGCGGCAGGTCATCCGTATCCTGCTCGACAACGCCCTCACCCACACCCCCGAGGGCACCGACGTCACCGTGACCACCTACTCCGCCAACGGCCGCGCCGAGTTGACCGTCTCCGACTCGGGATCCGGCATCCCGCAGCGCGTCCAGAAGCGGATCTTCGAGCGCTTCTACACGGCCGACAAAGCGGGCGGATCCGGGCTCGGGCTGGCGATCGCGACCGAGCTCGCGCAGCGGATGCAGGGAGAGATCACGATCAGCTCCAGCCGCCGCTTCACCGCCTTCACCCTGGACCTGCCGCCGGGAGGGCGCGGGGTGGCCGCGCCGAGAGCGCTCCGGACGCCGGTCAGGACCGCCTCGTGAAGCGCCCGCACGCCCTCCCCGTGCTGCTGGCCTGCCTGGCGCTCCTCGGTGGCTGCGGCTCGGCGGAGGAGAGCTCGACGCAGAGTGAGGGGTCCGGCCCGGTCGCGAAAGTCGACCGGAGGACCCCGAAGCCGGAAGTGGTGATCGCCACCTCCAGCCCCGGCTTCGACGCCACCCGGGTCTACGAGGAGGCGGCACCGGGAGTGGTGACGATCCGCTCGGTCTTCGACGCCGGCGCCGCCGAAGGCTCCGGCTTCGTCCTCGATGCCGAGGGTGAGATCGTCACCAACGCCCACGTCGTGACCGACGAATCCAGCGGCGACCGCGAGCCGGCGAAGCAGGTCTACGTCGAGTTCCCGGACCGCAACGTCGTCCCGGCCGAGATCGTCGGCTTCGATCCCTTCGTCGACGTCGCCCTGCTGAAGATCGCGCCGGACGGGTTCGACCTGCACCCGCTCGAACTGGGCGACGACCGCGACCTGCGGGTCGGCCAGCCCGTCGCCGCGATCGGCAGCCCCTTCGGCGAGCAGCAGTCGCTCTCGGTCGGCGTCGTCTCCGCCACCGACCGCGCGGTCAAATCGCTCACCCGCTTCGAAATCTCCGGAGCGATCCAGACCGACGCCTCGATCAACCCCGGCAACTCCGGCGGGCCGCTGCTCGACGCCGGTGCTCGCGTGATCGGGATCAACCAGCAGATCGAGACCAACTCCGGCGCCAACGACGGGGTCGGCTTCGCGGTGCCCGTTTCCGCGATCAAGCACTCCGTCGCCCAGTTGCGCGAGGACGGCGCGGCCGAGTACGCCTACATCGGCGTCTCCGGGCAGCCGCTCTACCCGCAGCTGGCGCGCAAGCTCGACCTCGACACCACCTTCGGCAGCCTCGTCGCCGAGGTTGAGCCCGGCGGCCCCGCGGAGAAGGCCGGGATCAAGGGTGGCAGCGACAAACTGCGCTTCCAGGCCGCCCAGTACCGGACCGGCGGCGACGTGATCCTCCAAGTGGAGGGCAAGGACATCGTCCGCCCGGACGATCTGGCCGAAGCGATCTCCTCCTACCAGCCGGGTGAAACGGTGACGCTGACGGTCCTCCGCGACGGCAGGCGCGAAGATGTCGAGCTCACCCTCGGCAAGCGCCCCGACAGCTCCGGCTCGGGCTGAGCGCCGCGCGCCGCGGCGGCGCCTGGACACCACGTCGCCGCCTATCGGTGTAGAACTCCAGCCTTGCTTCAGGAAGTCGCCCTCGGCCACAAGACTCTCGCCGACTACACCCACATCGTCGGTAAAGACCTGACGGAGCAGATCCGCGAGCTCGCCGAGCCGTTGAGGGGGAAGCGGGTGCTCCACGTCAGTGCCACCGCCTTCGGCGGCGGCGTCTCGGAGATCCTCTACACGCTGGTGCCGCTGATGCGGGACGTCGGCCTCGACACCCACTGGCACGTGATCTTCGGCAGGGAAGAGTTCTACGAAGCGACCAAGCTCCTGCACAACTCACTGCAGGGGGCGGAGGAGACGCTCAGCGACGGGCAGTGGGAGATCTTCGACGAGATCAACGCGATGAACGCCGAGGGCCTGCAGGGCGAGTGGGACGTGGTCATCGTCCACGACCCGCAGCCGATCGGTCTCCGTCGCGGCGCCCTGGCGAAGGGCGGGAAGTGGATCTGGCGCTGCCACATCGACCTCTCGACCCCGAACCCGGCGCCGATCGAGCGGCTGCTGCCGTTGATCGAAGAGTACGACGCCAGCGTCTGGCATATGGAGCAGTACGTGCCCAACGACATGGGCCGCCACCGCGAGGCGGTCAATATCATCCCGCCGGCGATCGACCCGCTCTCGCCGAAGAACATGGCCTTCTCGCCCGAGGACGCCGCCTTCGTCTGCCGCCAGTTCGGGATCGACGTCGACCGGCCGCTGATCACCCAGGTCTCACGCTTCGACCCCTGGAAGGACCCGATCGGCGTCATCGACGCCTACCGCGAGGTGACCGAGCAGGTGCCGGAGGCGCAGCTGGCGATGGTCGGTTCGATGGCCACCGACGACCCCGAGGGCATGGAGTACTTCCAGAAGACCTTCGAATACGCCGGCGGCGACGATGACATCAAAATCCTCAGCAACCTCAACAACGTCGGCGCGATCGAGGTCAACGCCTTCCAGTCGCAGTCGGACGTCTGCCTGCAGAAGTCGATCCGCGAGGGCTTTGGCCTGACCGTCACCGAGGCGCTCTGGAAGGGGCGGCCGACGGTGGCCGGCAACGTCGGCGGCATCCCGCTGCAGATCGAGGACGGGGTCAGCGGCTTCCTCGTCGACTCACCCTCGGAGTGCGCGCAGCGCTGCCTCGAGATCCTCCGTGACCCCGGTCTCGGTAAGCAGCTCGGCCGCGAGGGCAAGGAGCACGCCCGCCGGCGCTTCCTCACCCCGCGCCTGCTGCGCGACTGGCTGCAGCTCTTCGGCGACCTCGATGCCTGAGCCGGTCTGGCCGGCGACACCTACCCCTTAGTCTCTGCGGCGTGAGCTCCTCGCCGCTGATCATCGTCTCGAACCGCGGCCCGCTCCAGTTCGACCGCGACGAGGACGGCGAGCGGACGGTCCGCCGCGGCGGCGGCGGCCTGGTCACCGCGCTCTCCGGCCTCGTCTCCCACCGGGACGCGCTCTGGATCGCCTCGGCGATGACCGATGAGGACGTCGCCGCCTCCGAGGAGGCGGGGGGGCCGATCGAGCAGGAGCTGGACGGGATCGAGTACCGGGTACGGCTGGTCGGCAGCGATCCCGAGGCCTACGACCGCTTCTACAACGTGATCGCCAACCCGATCCTCTGGTTCATCCAGCACTACCTCTGGGACATCTCCAACGCGCCGGACATCCGCCAGCAGGAGATCGACGCCTGGGACCACGGCTACCAGACCGTCAACCAGGACATCGCCCGTGCCGTCCTCGCCGAGATCGAGGGGCGGGCGGACCCCCTGGTGATGCTGCACGACTACCACCTCTACACGGCCCCGAGGATGATCAAGGCCGAGCGGCCCGACGCCTTCCTCCACCACTTCGTCCACATCCCCTGGTCGCAGCCCGACAGCTGGCGGATCCTGCCGAAACGGGTCCGCGAAGCGATCTACGAGGGGATGCTGGCCAACGACATCATCGGCTTCCACACCCACGCCTACTGCATCAACTTCCTCCGCTGCTGCGACGAACTGTTGGAGGACGTGGAGGTGGACTACCACGCGGCCGAGGTGCGACATCCCGGCGGCCGTACGCTGGCCCGCGCCTACCCGCTGGGGATCGACGCGGAGCGGCTCAAACGCGCGGCCGACTCGCCCGAGGTCGCCGAGGCCGAGCGCGAGGTACTGGAGCGGCGGCGCCAGCACCTGATCATCCGCGTCGACCGCGCCGACCTTTCGAAGAATGTGCTGCGCGGGTTCACCGCCTTCGACACCTTCCTCACCCAGCATCCCGAGTTCCGCGAAAAGGTCACCTTCATCGCCCACCTCCAGCCCTCGCGCCAGGACGTTCCCGAGTACGCCGAGTACCTGGAGCGGATCGAGGCCCTGGTCGCGGTCGTCAACCACCGCCACGGGACGACCGACTGGATGCCGATCGACCTGAAGATCTACGAGAACTTCTACGACGCGGTCGCCCGCTACAAGCACTTCGATCTGCTGATGGTCAACTCGCTCTTCGACGGGATGAACCTGGTCGCCAAGGAGGCCCCGGCGGTCAATACCCGCGACGGGGTGCTGATGCTCTCCGAGAACACCGGCTCCCATGAGGAGTTGACCGACCACGTGCTCTCGGTCAACCCCTTCGACATCCAGGAGCAGGCCGACGCGATCCACCGGGCGCTGACGATGGAGGCCGAGCAGAAGCGGCGGCGGGCGGAAGGCCTGCGGGAGATCATCTTCTCCCGCAACCCCGGCGACTGGGTCGACGACCAGTTGCAGGACATCGAAGCCGCCCGCTCGCACGTCTGAGGGGGAGAGTTTTGCTTCGCCAGCCCTTAAGTAGGGGTGCGAGGCGTGCGGATCCGGTGGGAGGGGGGGTGGAGGGTGGCCGTGGTCGCTGTCGTCGCCCTACTCGCCCTACGGGCGCTGCCCGCCCTCCTGCGCCCGCCGGAGCCGCCAGCGCTGGCCCCTGACGTCGGTCTGCCGCGGGTGGTCTCGGCCCCAGAGGAGCCCCCGCCCCCCAAGCTGCGGTTCGAAATGCACCGCAAACGTGCAAAAGGAACCACGGGATCGGCAGCGACGGACGTGATCAGCAGCCGGCCGCTACCGAAGCACCGGCACAAGCGCGGTCGGGCCGTCAAGCCAGCGCCAATGCCGGCGCCACCCGTACCTGCGCCTCCCCCGGTCGAACCGGCTCCCTACGAACCGGCCCCGGCGCCGATACCGCCGCCCCCGCCCGCTCCACCCAGCGACGGCTCGGAAGAGTTCGCGCCGCGCTAGCGACATCCCGCCGCTATAGTCCTTCGCCGTTTTGGCCGCACCACGCGAATACGAGCTGGTCCTGATGCTGGACCCCCAACTCGACGCCCCCGCGCGCGACGGGCTGGCGCAGGATGCCCGTGGCCAGATCGAGGCCAAAGGCAGCCTCAAGGACGAGAACACCTGGGGTCTGCGGAAGATGGCCTACGAGATCAACCACCGCACCGAGGCGGACTACCGCTGGCTGCGGTTCGAGGCCCCGGGCGACCTGCTCGACTCCCTCGACCACAACCTGAGGATCGCCGACGGCGTCCTCCGCTTCCGGATCTTCAAAGTCGATCCCGGCGCACCGACGATCGTTCCCCCCGCCGTCACCGCCGCCCCCGGTCCGCGCGAGCGCAGCGCCCAGGGAGCCCGCGAGGACTCCGGCGACGGCGACGGCGTTTCCGACGGGTAACGGCCCGCCGCCCCTCGCTGTTTGCGGAAACCCCTCGCTCCAGGGGGGAGAGTCGAGCCGGCTGCCTCCTTAGACTGGAATCCATACAAGCGAATCCAGAGGAGTGAGTGATTTGGCAGCTTCGAACGTGAACGTGGTCGTGATCACCGGGAACCTGACCCGGGATCCGGAGCTGCGTCATCTCGGCAGCGGGACCGCCGTCTGCAAGCTGCGCGTGGCGGTCAACAGCCGGCGCAAGGACGGTCAGACCGGCGAATGGGTCGACAAGCCCAACTACTTCGACGTCACCGTCTGGGGTGCTCAGGGCGAGAACTGCGCCAACTATCTCGGCAAAGGCCGCCCGGTCGCGGTCGAAGGCCGGCTCGACTGGCGCGAGTGGGAGGACCAGGGCGGCAACAAACGCCAGAGCGTCGAGATCATCGCCAACACCGTCCAGTTCCTCGGCTCCCGCGACGGGTCGGGTGGCGGAGGCAACGGCAACGGTGGTGGCGGGCAGGGCGGCTTCGCGCCGCCGCAGAGCGACGTCCCCGCCGACATGTCCGACTTCAGCGGCGCCCCGGCTGGATCCGGATCCGCGGCGTCCGAGGACGACATTCCCTTCTGACGAGGTCCGGCGGTCGTCTGGCAAGGAACTCGCGCTACGCGCTCCGCGCGCGAGCGACTGAGGACACAGCCAGGCGGCCGCTGGGACCGTCAGGTCTGTAGCATCTCGCGCCGATGGCAAGGACTGCAGATACTTCTTCGCGAGGCGGTGGCGCCCGTCGTGGACGGCGCGGGGCCGATCGCGGGCGTCCCCGCAAGTACACCCGGGTCAACTCCGAGGTCGTCGACTACAAGGACCTGAACCTGCTGCGGCGCTTCCTCTCCGACAAGGGGAAGACGCGCGGGCGCCGGGTCACCGGACTTTCCCGCCGTCACCAGCGTCAGCTCTCGGTGGCGGTGAAGCGGGCGCGCGAAATCGCCTTGCTTCCCTACGTCGGAGAGCGCTGATGGCACAGGCGATCCTGCTCCAGGACGTCGATTCCCTCGGCGAGCGCGGCCACGTCGTCGACGTCGCCCCCGGTTACCTGCGCAACTACCTGATCCCGCGGAAGCTGGCGCAGCCGGCGACCGCCGGGGCGCTCGAGGAAGCGAAACGGCGGATGGAGGCGGCCGAGCGCGCCGCCAAAGCCCGAACCGAACGCGAAACGGAAGCCGCCGGGCTGCTCTCGAAGACCGTGCTGACGATCCACCAGCGGGCCGGCGAGGACGGCAAGCTGTTCGGCTCGGTCGGGCCGAAGGAGATCGTCGACGCGCTGAGCGACGCCCGCGGCCTGCGGTTCGAGAAAAAACAGGTCCGGCTCGAGCAGCCGCTGCGCGAACTCGGCACCTTCATGGTCGAGATCGAGCTTTCCGACGGCACCGCCGCCGCCGTGAAGACGATCATCAGCGAGGAGAAGTAGTCCTCCTCCGTCGCAGGTCCGGCTGGGTTCGCTCCGAGCGGGCGACGGTCGGCCTCGCGACCGTGGCGATGGGCGCCGCGGGCACCGTCATCTTCGGCCAGTTCAGCCGCATGCTGGCGCGGCGGGCGAGCGAGGCGCACGACCCCGAAGCGCTGCTTGAATCGGCTCCCGCCGCCGCCGCCGACACGGTCGGCGTCGCCGTTCGCGGCTACGAAGAGGCGCCGCGCTACGAAACCGTCCTCTTCAACCTCCTCGCGGGCTTCCTCGGCTCCTTCGCGTTGGTGCGACTCTCGACCTGGGCGATCCGCGACGGCCGCGGTCCCTTCCGCAACGTCAGCATCGGCGGGCGCCACATCCACCACTTCGTGCCGGGGATCCTGCTCGCCTTCGGCTCCGGCGCCGCCGGCCTGCTGACCGACGACGACGGGCTCGAGCAGAAGCTGGCGATCCCGATGGGCGCCGGCTTCGGCCTCACCTTTGACGAGGCGGCGCTGCTGCTCGACCTGCGCGACGTCTACTGGAGCCGCGAAGGTCTGCTCAGTGTCCAACTCAGCCTCGGCGCCACGGCGATTCTCAGCATTGCCATCCTCACCCTGCGGATGCTGCGCCGCGGCGAGCGGCGCCAGGAGCAGGAGGGCCTGATCCCTCCCGCCCATCACCACCAGCTCTCCTTCGGAACTGCCGCATAAAGCTCACGGAAGTGTGAATTCCTTTTCGCGGGATTTGCACGGAAGAGATACGTCAGCGCATTCCTGCTCTGGTTTGCTTGCCGGGCTGTCGTTTCTCTCCCCCAATCCGCCGCCGCGCGGCCTTAACTTGAACTGATGCCGCAGCCGCCCACGACCCACGTCCCCCCGCAGAACATCGAGGCCGAGGAGTCGGTCCTGGGCGCGATGCTGGTCGCCGAGTCGACGCTGACGCGGGTGATCGACGAGGTGAAGCTGAACGGGGCGGACTTCTACCTCGACAAGCACCGGCTGATCTTCGAGACGGTGCACGACCTCTACGCCACCTCGAAACCGGTCGACGAGCTCAGCGTCAGCGAGGCGCTGACCCAGCGCAACAAGATCGACGAGGCCGGCGGTCGCCACTACGTCTCCGAGCTGGCGGCGAAGGTCCCGGCCGCCGCCAACGCCAAGCACTACGCCGAGATCGTCCAGCAGAACTCGCTGCTGCGGCGGCTGCTCGGGGCCGGCCAGGAGATCCAGGGCTGGGTCAACGAGCGCGACGGCGAACCGAAAGAGCTCTCCGAGCGGGCCGAGAAACTGCTCTTCGAGGTCGCCCACAAAGAGCAGGCGAGCGACTTCAAACTGCTCTCGGAGATCCTCCACGACGAGGTCGACCGGCTCGAGAAGCTCTCCACCGGCGAGACCGAACTGACCGGGACGCCATCCGGCTTCCGCGACGTCGACGCGATCACCGGCGGCTTCCAGCCCGGCAACCTGATCATCGTCGCCGCCCGCCCGGCGATGGGAAAGAGCGCCCTCGTCGCCAACATCGCCGAAAACGTCGCGGTGAAGAAGGGGCAGGCCGTCGCCTTCTTCTCGCTGGAGATGTCCGAGGTCGAGCTGGCCCAGCGCTTCATCGCCTGCCGGGCGCGGATCTCCGGCGACAAACTGCGCAAGGGACAGGTCTCCAAACGCGACTGGCCGAAGGTGCTGCGGGCCTGCAACGAGCTGGAAGAGGCGCCGCTCTGGTTCGACGATTCCTCCGACCTCGGGATCCTCGACCTGCGGGCGAAGGCGCGGCGCCTGCACGCCCAGGAACAGGAGCGGGGCGGGCTCGGCCTGATAATCCTCGACTACATCCAGCTGATGCGCTCCGACGACCACCGCGCCAACCGGGTCGAGCAGGTTGGCCAGATCAGCCGCGGGCTGAAGATCCTCGCCCGTGAGCTGGAGGTGCCGGTGGTGGCGATCTCGCAGCTCTCGCGCGCGCCGGAGCAGCGGACGCCGCCGAAGCCGCAGCTCTCCGACCTGCGTGAGTCCGGCCAGATCGAGCAGGACGCCGACGTCGTCGCCTTCCTCTACCGCGAGGACTACTACCGCGACCCCGACGAGGAGCCCGACGGCCTGGCCGACCTGATCATCGCCAAGCACAGGAACGGCCCGATCGGAACCAGGAAGCTGGTCTTCCTCGACCGCTATCCCAAATTCGCCGACCAGGCCCATCAGGAGCCGCCGATCGAGCAGCCCGCCGGCGAGATGCCGCCGTTCGAGGACGCCGCCGCGGCCGGGCCTGACTTCTGATGCCCGCGATCGCCCGTTCCGAGCCCTTCCGCGAGCAGGCATGCCCGCTCGGCGTCTGCGACGGCTCCGGTTGGATCCTCGGCCCCGAAGACGTCGCCCGCCCCTGCGGGTGCCGGGAACGGCGTTTGAAAAAGGGGCGCACGCGCGGGATCGCCTCAGCCATCCCTTCGAAGTACAGAGGGGTGTCGTTTGATCGACCTCCGGTACCCCACCTGCCAAAGGAGGCGGTGCAGGCGACCCGCAGCTACATCAGCAAGCTCGATGAGCATCTAGCCGTCGGGCGGGGAACGTGGTTCCTTGGGGACATCGGGACCGGCAAGACGACGTTGGCGATGTTGATATCCAAATCAGCCCTCGAGAAGGGGTATTCCGTAGCGATCTATTCCATGCCCAAACTGCTTGCCCGCATTCGCTCGACCTATACGTCCGATGAGGGAGATGCATACTCGCGCTTCTTTGAGCTCTTGACGTCCGTGGATCTGCTTCACCTGGACGATCTGGGTGCGGAGCGGCAAACGGAGTGGGTGATAGAGCAGCTTTACTCCATCGTCAACGAGAGGTACGAGTCCCAGCGAGCCATCATCTTCACGACCAACTCTCATCAGGTCGAAGTGGACCAAGAGGTCGTGAATGAACGGTTCAGGAACAAGGAACAGCCAGAGATGGTCGTTGAGAAACAGATCGGCCGCCGCACTTTTTCGCGCCTTAGCGAGATGTGCGGCGATCCGATAATGCTCATGGGAGATGATCAGCGGTCAACGGGCGAGGTCTCAGCGCCCGTCATCGACCTGGCACCGTAAGCTCTCCCGCGGCATGCCAGGAGTGGTGATAGTCGGAGCCCAGTGGGGCGACGAGGGGAAGGGGAAGGTCGTCGACCTCCTCGCCGAGCGGGCTACCACGATCGTCCGCTTCCAGGGCGGCAACAACGCCGGCCACACGATCGTCCGAGGGGGGGAGGAGTTCAAGTTCCACCTGATCCCCTCCGGGATCCTCTACCCGGACAAGACCTGCGTGATCGGCAACGGCGTCGTCGTCGACCCGCGGGTCCTGCTCGGCGAGATCGACGGCCTGAAACGGGCGGGCGTCAGCGTCAACAACCTCCGCCTCTCCGCCAACGCGCACCTGATCATGCCCTACCACGTGCTGCTGGACAGCGCCGGGGAGACGAAGCTGGGGAAGCTCTCGATCGGCACCACCCGGCGCGGGATCGGCCCCTGCTACGCCGACAAGGCGCTGCGGCTGGGGATCCGCGTCCAGGACCTGCTCGACGAGAAGATCCTGCGGACCAAGATCCGCGCCGCCCTGGAGCCGAAGCAGCAGGCGCTGCGCGAACTCTTGGTGCAGCGCCGCAAACAGCTGAAGGAGGCGGGCGAGGAGGCGAAGGCGAGCGAGGCCCCGGTCGGCGGCCCGGACCCGCGCCTCGACCTGCACGCGATGGTCGAGGAACACGTCAGCTTCGGCCACCGGCTCGAGCCCCACATCGCCGACACCGCCCGCCTCTGCTGGGAGGCGCTCGACCGCTCCGAGACGGTGATCTTCGAGGGTGCCCAGGCCGCCCTGCTCGACCTCGACCACGGCACCTATCCCTTCGTCACCTCCTCCAACCCGATCGCCGGGGCGGCCACCGTCGGTGCCGGCATCGGTCCCAAGGACATCGATGAGGTCTGGGGGATCGCCAAGGCCTACGCGACCCGGGTCGGCGCCGGCCCCTTCCCGACCGAGCTCTTCGATGAGACCGGCGAACAGATGCTGCAGCGGGGGCACGAGTTCGGGACCACGACGGGACGTCCGCGCCGCTGCGGCTGGATGGACCTGGTGGCGCTGCGTTACGCGGTCCGCCTCAACGGGATGGACGCGCTGGCGATCACCAAGCTCGACGTCCTCAGCGGCCTCGGCCCGCTGCGGGTGGCGGTCCGCTACCGCTCCAAAGAAGGCGCCGAGCTCGACACCTTCCCCTACCACCAGTCGATCCTCCACTCGGCGGTACCCGAGTACGAGGAGCTACCGGGCTTCGACCTCGACCTCACCGGCTGCCGCAGCGCCGAGGACCTGCCGCGGGAGGCGCGCGACTACCTCGGCTTCGTCGCCGAGTTCGTCGGGGTGCCGGTGCGGCTGGTCGGCGTGGGCCCCGACCGCGAGCAGGTCATCTGGCTCGAGAGCTGACTACTTGTTCCTGTCGATCGGCGCCGCGATCGAGACCCACCATCTGCCGTCTTCCCTGTCCATCGACAGGACCCAGTCCCTGCCGTCCCGGCCGTGGTACTGGGCCCACCCCATCCCGTCCCTCACCCTGAGGCTGTCGATCGGGCCGGTGAGGGTGTTCTTGTAGTCGCCGGAGGCCTGGGGGCCGAAGTAGGCCAGCGCCCGGGGGCAGGTCTTGATCCTGCCGCCGGACACCAGCGTGGCGTCTTCCGCCACCAGAATGTGCACGTACCTGCGGGACAGGTAGCTGCAGTCCTTCTTCCAGTTCTTCGCCGCCCGGGCCTTCATCCACTCCGCGATGACGCGGGAGGCCTGTTCGCGTTCCGCCTTCGAGGCCTCGCGGCCGAAGGTCTGGACCGCGTTGTCTCCGCCGGGGACGAGGAACTCGCGGCCGGGCCCCTTGACCCAGGGATAGAACGCCTCCTCTCGCTCTTCTCCCGACGAGGAGGAGTCGCTGCCGCAGCCACCGACGGCAGCAAGCAGCAGCAGCGCCACCGCAGCAACCAACCTCCCCGCCGTTCCCATGAGGACATTTTAGGAAAAGAGGCTCTAGTGGTTTCGCTCCTGCTCTACAGTCTGTTGGTGGCCTCCACTCGACGCTCGACCAAGTTGAACGAGCGGCTGCCCCGGGGAAGGCACGGGTTGCCGAGGGAGGCGGTGACCGAGTCCCAGCGCAACCGCATCCATCAGGCGATGATCGAGGTCGTCTCCGCGCGCGGCTACCCGGAGACGCGGGTGGTCGACGTGATCGGCGCCGCCGGGGTCTCCCGCAAGACCTTCTACGAGCTCTTCGAGAGCAAGGAGGACTGCTTCCTCGCCGCTTACGACGTGTTGCTCGAAAACCTGCTGGGAGACGCGACCGACGCGTTCGAATCAAAGCCGGGCTCTCCCTGGGCCGAGCGGATCGCCGGCGCCCTCGAGGCGCTGCTCGTACACCTCTCCACCCATCCCGAGGAGGCGCGGTTCGCGATCGTCGAGGTCCTGGCGGCGGGGCCGAAGGCCCTGGCCCGGCGCGACGCGGCCCTGCGGCAGTTCACGGGGTTCCTCGAGTCGGGGCGTTCGGAGACCGAGGTCGAGCTACCAGGCATCACCTCCCTCGCCGTCGCCGGCGGGATCAACGAGCTCCTCTACAGCGAGATCCTCCATGGCGCCGTCGGCCGCCTCCCCAGCAGGCTCCCCGACCTGATCTTTTGGGTAACTCTTCCTTTCCTTGGGGCCGGAGGCGCTGCCACGGAGCGGGAGCGCGTCCGGCGCGCGAAACTCCCTTCCCAGCGGCTCGGCTAAGCCGCTCCTTTTCCCCACCCCCCGGGTTTACGAAAAAGGACGGGGTGGTAGTTTGACCCGCTGGAGAGACGTTCAAGCCAATTGTTCCCACGGCATCGGACCCACGACGGGCAGGCCGCAAAGGAGAGATATAGGGATATGCGTAAGTACCTGATGTTGTCGATGGCTCTCGCGGCTTTGATCGCCGTCAGCGTGGCGGGCATCGCCACCGGCGCCAACAAGCCGGTGACGGTCGAAGCGGGCAATCTCGTATTCACCTTCAACGGCGGATTCAGTCCCAGCAAGCTGCCGAAGAAGAAGTTGGCGCCGATCACCCTCACCGCCTCCGGCAAAATCGCGACCAAGGACGGAACGCATCCACCGGCGCTGAAGGAAACCATCGTCGAAACCGACAAGAACGGCGCCATCAACGTCAAGGGCATCAAAGTCTGCAAGTCGGGCCAGCTGCAGTCCCGCGACACCAAGGCAGCTGAAAAAGCCTGTGGCAAATCGATCATCGGCACCGGAAACACCACCGTCGAGGTTCAGTTCCCGGAACAGAAACCGATCGACGTCACCAGTAAATTGCTCGTCATCAACGGCGGCGTCAGCGGCGGGACGACCACCCTCTTCATCCACGCCTACTTCTCGGCGCCGGTGACGGGGGCGATCGTGACCACGCTGAAGATCAAGAAAGTCAAGAACGGTCGCTACGGGCTCAAAACGATTGCGACGATTCCGAAGATCGCCGGCGGCAGCGGCTCGGTCAAGACGTTCGACCTGAAGATCAACAAGAAGGGCGTCCTCACCGCCAAATGCCCGGACGGCAAGCTGCAGGCCAAGGCGGCTGCAATTTTCGCCGACGGCACCAAAGCCTCCGCGACGATCATCAGGACCTGCACCGGTACCTGAGCAGCCTCGCGACGAGCTGGAAAGGGCGGCCTCCGGGCCGCCCTTTCCGTGCCTGGGAGCGGTTGCGCCCTTTGGAGTGCCGTAGTACAAATAGGCGCACTCGATTAAACGCAGTTGTTTAGATTGGCGGTGATGCACTTGGGCAGCGACAGCTTGCCGACCGCGGTCGAAAGCGCGAAGGAACGGGATCTGAAGCCTCTGGCGGAGGAAAGCGCCGAGAATCTCGGCCTCGATTGCCGCCAGCTCGAGGTGATGGAGGGCTATCTGCACGACGCCTGGTTCTTCGGCATCCGAACCGGGCACACGGTGATGATCGAGACGAGGATGGGGCAGACCGATCCTGCACCGGTGATCCTGGGGATGCAGGACGAGTTCCAAGAGCTGATGGAACGTTGCGGCGAGGCCCTCAACACCACCGTCGGCGCCACGATCCAGGCCTGGAACTACCTCGGCGAAGCCTGGGTCGCGGGCGCCAGGTTCTGGGAAGTCGAGATCGCCGCCCGCCTCATCGAAACCCGGACCGGCGGCTTCGACGAGGCGCTGCGACAGCTCGACGACCTCGAATAAAGCTCAGGTGGCGCAGCTGCTTGCTTTGAGATCTTCTGCGAGTTTGTTGGCCTTGGCGAAGATCGAGATCAGCTTTTCGCGGGCGCCCAGAGGATCGGCATCCACTTTCGCGGCCGCCTCTTCTCGCGCCTCGACGAGTTCCGTCGCCTTCTTTTCGCCTTGTTCAGGAAGTCCGATATCGGCGATTTCCTCGGTCGTATCCTCATAGATAGCGGTCAATTTGCGGATGCCTTCGGCCTGAAAGTCCTCGGAGGCCTTTTTGCCTTGTTCTTCGAATTCCCGGGTAACCTCCGAGAACAGTTCTTCTCGTTCCTTGAGCCCCTTGTTGCAGGCAAGCTCGAGCTTCTGGTCGTATTCCTGTTTGCTGATCGACGAATCGTCGCTGCCGCAGCCGGCCCCGATAAGAAGAAGACCCGCCACCGCCAGTGCAGCTATTCCCTTGAGCACAATTTCCCCCTGTGGATCCTGATTGAAAGAGAAGCTTAGATGATTAGTGGCGGCGCCACCTCAAAGGAAAAGGCCCCTTTCTCCGGCGAGAAAGGGGCCTTTGATGCCGCTAAACCGAGTGGGCTCTATTTGGCGGTTACAGCCCAGGTACCGAAGGCAACCTGGTTTTCTTCGATCGTGTAGAACAGCGTCGCGCCGGTGGTGAAGAGCTGGGTCAGGGTTTCGTTGCCGTTGAATCCCGTGGCTTCCCCAAAGTTTGCAGCCTCGTAGACGCAGACGTGGCCAGGAAGGGCTTTCGGTTCTTCAGGCGAGCCCAGGCAGTTCACCGGGTCCACCGGGGTCGCCACTTCGCCGGTTTGTTCTTTCCCTTCTTCGTTGACGAAGTGAATGGCTTCGGGCGCTTCGTCAAGCGGGATGTTGAAGGTAAGGGGAAGGAGTTCCGTTTCCGCGTGCGGTCCCAGCGACCAGACGCCGGTCTCGGTTTTGCCCGAAGGCAGGGTTTCCGTGAAGCCGGTTGCGCCGTTGCAAATGTTGGTCGAGGTCGCTCCTAGGGTGTATTTCACCCCCGTCTGCGAGCCACAGGCACCACCCGCCGTGATCGGCGAGCTGGTGACCGATTTGCCGTCGGCTCCATCCGTGCCGTTGGTCCCGTTGGCGCCGTTTTCACCGGCGGGGCCCTGCGGACCGGCGGGTCCAACCGGACCGGGTTTGCCCGCGAATTTCTTCGCGATGTTCTTGACTTCCTTCTTCTGCTTGCCGTTGAGACCCTGCGCGGCGTAGGCCGCTCCGGTCAGCGCTGCGACCAGCGCCACGATCGCCACGACCAAACCGGCCGTGCCGAGCTTGTTGTGAATCCGAGAGATCATCTTTCCTCCGTGGTTATTTGACAGTCGGGCCGTCGGTCTGGCGACATCCTGCAGGCGGGACACCGGCTGGTTGACAGTGCCGAGGACACGCAGAGCTGACCGCATCGATCGCCGCCGCCCCCACCCCTCGCTTCTGTCCCTCGCACATTTCTACGCGAGCGCGTCCCTGGCGCGCCAGGCCACGCAAATTAGAGGACGTGTCCAGCCATGTCAAGGAACCTGAGTGGTAGCCAATCCGGGCGCTCTATTCTGGTACGTTTGGGTTCGTTGATTGCTTTGCGGTGCTGACGAACAGAAACGAGGCGAAATGAACGCTCGATCTACGAACACGTCCGTGGTAGGCGGTCCGGATCCCCTCCTGGAGAGGGCGACCGCGGGCGATCTCAACCGCACTGGAGTTCTCGAGGCGGAACTGGATCGTTACAGGGCTCTAACCGAGCGGATGAGAGTGGAGACCACGATTCGGCAGCAGCAGGCCGACCACCGGATACGACAGGCGCAGAACCAGGGGGAGGTCGACAACCGCATCAGAGAGAAAAGAGTGGACGCGGCAATTGAAGGCCAGAACAGCCAAGAGACGGCCTCCGCAGCGCCTTGATTACTCGACTATCCTTGGTAAATGAGCTTGACGATCGTGACGCTGGGCCCTGAGGGCACCTGCCATGAGCGGGCCGTGGCACGATACATGTCCTTCCAGGGCATCGAGGACTTCGAGATCGAGTTCATCGCCGACTTCCTTGACGGCCTCGAGCGGATCAGGGGGCGGGAGGACGCCTTCCTCGTCCAGTGCAGTGCCCATCCCAGGGTCCACGAGGTGACCGAGCGCCACTGGCGCGAGGTCTTCGTCGTCGACACCTTCATCTTCCCGACCAAGCACCTTGTCCTGCTGACCCGGCGCGACGTCGAGCGACCTCGGTCCCTCGGCATCGTTCCCGCAACCAAGGGCTACGTCGACCTCTCGGGCTGGGAGGAAGTAATAGACGTGGTGTCCAAGCCCGTCGTCGGCGAGGAGCTCCTGGCCGGTCGCTACGACGCGGGCCTGACCCACATCGAGCACCTGGAAGAGCACGAAGACGAACTGCGCCTCGATCTCGACATCGGCGAAATCGACACGACCTGGCTCGTCTACGGAACCCGTAAGCGCTTCCAGGGCGAGGTGATCGGCATCCCCTCGGCGGATGTACTGCTGGGCCGGCAGCCGGCGCCCGCGGCGTAGTTGCAGGCCGGGACTACCCCTTCCCGCAGGGTAGGCCGATCCGCGGCCTCGTCACCCTGGAGATGCCGTTCTGGGCCTTGAGCCGAATCTCAACCCGCGGCTTGGCGGCGCAGAGGTTCCTGGAGTTTTCGATCAGACCGCGATCGCCACCGAAGAGCTTCATCGAGAAGCTGGTGACCGGCGCGTCCGGGAGACCCAGGAAGCGGGTCCTGACCCTGCCGTCGACCGAGTCGATGTAGCCGACGAGGATGATGCGGAGCTGACCGCGCAGATCGGCCACGAGGTCGGGAAGTTCACGGTCACCCCCGTTGGAGCGGAAGTAGACCTTGCCCCGCAGGGGCTTGTCGAGCAGCGGCGTCCGGGCCTGGACGGTGCCGAGCACGGATTTCGGCGGGCACGCTTCGGCGGCGAACTGCACCCGCGTGCACGGGTTGCTGATGTGGGAGTTGTCGATGAACTCGCTGGGGGGCAGGATCACCGTGGCGGCCCCGCTGTTGGCCTGGTGGGGCTTCTGACCCAGGGTCGCCCGCACGCCCGGATTGCCGCTGCGCTTCATCTGACCCCGGAAGGCGAGCTTGAGCTTCGGGCTGTACCGGAGCTTCGAACACCGGGTCACCTGAAAGCCATCGGAGGGTTCGGCCACCCGACCATCGGCGGCGGTGATCGTGGCGGTGATCTGCTTCGGCCTGCAACTGGTCGGATTCAGCATGAATTCCGGGCGATCGACCAGCACGTTGACCGTGCGGTAGGAGATCGGAACCCCTTCGAGGAACTGCGGCAGGGGATCGGTCACGACACTCGCAAGGGCGGTCACGGGGTCGATTCGGATCGCGGCACGGTTGACGACCAGGCCGAGGTCGAAGGGCCCGGCCTGGGCGGGAACGACGCTGACGATCGAATAGGGGGCTCCCTTGTAGGGACCGGCCAGATAGGCGGCGGTCGGTGCCCTGCCAGGCTGGGGGATCCAGAGCGGGGCGCCGCCCACCCCGCTTGCGGCGGTGAGACCGCCGAGGCGCGAATCGGACGGGCAGGCGCCCGTGGTCGCCGCGGCCTCCGGGCAGAGCGGAACGCCTTTGATCCTGGCCAGGAGACCCTGGGGCAGGTGTACGCCGATCGTCTGCGGGTTTCCTTCCCCGTCCTCACGGATCAGGGTGAAGGAGAAGGAGGTGTGATGACCGGCGACAGGATCAAGGCTCCCGGCCCGGATATCGGGGGCGAAGCCCCCCTTGCCGCAGCCGGCGGTGACCTGCATCGGCGCCGTCCCCCGCGCCGCCTCGCGGCCCGACCAGGGGACGAATGAGAACTCGGTCAGGTAGGTACCGCAGCCCGGCGTGGAGAGCGGCGCCCGGGGCCCGCCCGAGACGTTCAGCCTGAGGCTCGCCAGCGGAACCTGGGGCAGGCCGCCGAGGGCCTCGATCCCGTCGAAGACCGCGGTCACCTGGCCGGTCAGCGGGTTGGTCTCGATCCGCCCGGGAAGCTTCAGGTGGACGCCCAGTTCGTCGGTGAGGAGCCAGAGGCCGAACAGGCGCCCGGGCACCGGCGTGCGCTGGTAGACCGACCCGTGCAGGGTCCTTTCCAGCGCCGGCACCTCGGCTTCAATCGAGCCGATCTTCGCCGCCTCGGGGCAGCTCGCATCGACGTTCGCGCCGACCCGGACCTGCTCGTCGCTGCAGGCCTCAAGGCCATCGGCGGCCGCGGGGTTGATCGCGAAGCCCGCCGGCAGGGTCACCCGGGCGCTCTTCAGGGTCGAGCTGAAGAGACCCTGAGGGCTTTCATCCTGGGGAACCTCGAGCACGGTGTCGAGACCGCTGGGGGCGGCGGCTTCGGGGTTGGTGAGCGCCGTGGTGAAGCTCGGAGCGAAGTTGAGTTTTCCGCAGCCGCTGATCGGCGGGAAGGCGACGAACTTCGTCGAGGGCTGATCGGGCAGCTGGTAGCTGCGCGCGGTCACCCGTACCCGGCGCGCGAGGGTGCAGTCGGTCGGGTTGGAGAGGAAGGGGCCCCCGGGGGTGACGTGGCGGGGTTCGGTCGGGGGTTCGGCCTGACCGAGCACCTCCTCGGGGGTGAGCCTGTCTTCGTCGTGAACCGGGTCGGAGGGCACGCCCCAGATCGTGGTCGTCGCTTCGGAGAGGCCGGTCGCCGAGGGAACGCCTTCGGCGGACGCGATCAGGCCGAAGTCAACCGGGTCGACGCGAATGTTGATGAAGGCCGGCCAGCTGGCGGCGATGAAGCCAAGGCGGGCGACGATGTCGGTTCCTTTGGGCGGCACCATGTTGTAGACGGGCTCGTTGTAGACGCCGGGAACGGGCTGGATCACCCGGATCAGGGTCATGCCCACCTGAGAGTCGAACGGGCAGGCGCTGGTTTCGAAATCGTCGCCGAGCTGCTCGGCGGTGCAGCGCGGAATCGCCCGGGGGTTTCCGATCACCCCCGGCGGCAACTCGATTTCGAGGTCTTCCAGGTTCGCGTAGGCCTGGTTGCCGTCACGGGTCAACCTGACGCCGAGCGTCATGTCAGCGTGTTTTCCGGCCTGCTTGTCGGAGAGACCGGCGGAGACCGATTCGATCGCGAATTTGTCGAATTCTTCGGCTGCGCCCGCGGGCGCAGCCGAAAGACCCAGTAGGGCGAGCGCCGTGGTGGCGGTGACGATGCTCCTGCGCAGGGCGGAGTTCATCGGCGGCCCCCTTTCCTTCCGGTGCCGGCTCGGTGCTTCCGGTGATGCTTCCTGTTCTTGACGCAGCGAACCCTGCCGGCCCGCTTGACCTTGTGCTTGCCCCTGGGGCAGCGAACACGCTTGACGTTGTCACCGGGGCCCCGCACGGGAGTTTCGGTACCGGGCAGAACCGGTGGCTGCGACAGCCGGGGCCGGCAGCCTTCACCCTCACACCCACTCCGCGTCTCTTCGGCGAAACCGCCGCCGACCCGGGCGTCGTAGATCGAGGGGGTCCCGTCGGCGTCGGCGCCGACCAGGAGCTCCGAGCTGAGGAAGAAGACGTCGTCCCCGCTACGGCTCACAGCCCACAGGTATTCGTCGTGGCCGCTCTGGGGCGAGGAGATCAGGTGGAGGCAGCCGCCCGGTTTCGTACAGCTGCCGACTCCCTGGTCCTCCCACTCATAGACGTCCTGAAGCCTGTCGCCGTCGGCCGCCACCAGCGCATCGCTCGACTCGAAGAATGCCCGCCGCCCGTCAGCCCGCAGGTTCTCCGGCCACACCAGCGAGGAAAACAGTTTCGCGCCGCCTTCCCGACTTTCGGACTGCAGGGTCGCATCCGAGAGGGCGGCCGCCCCGGTCGGGTTGCACGAGATGCAATCGAGCTCGCCTGCGGAAGCGTCGTAGCGGTAGATCTCCGCGTGACCTTCAGAGTCGTAACCGGTCAACGCCGCGCGGGATTTGAACAGGAATACCGAGCCGTCGGCGGTGCTGCGAGCGGGGACAGCGCCCAGGTTGTTGATCGCTTTGACCCAGAGTCCGAGGCCGTCGCCGTCCGGGCTGGTCTTCCCTTTCAGGTCACGGTCGGTCACCGTACCGAGGAACTCGATCTGCCCTTCAACCGAGCGGTAGAGGTTCTGTTCGCCGGCCTGGGCCACCGCCCCCTGCGGGTTGGCACCGCCGAGCACGCTGGGTGAAACGAAGTAGGCAGCGGTTCCGGCGCCTGCAACCGTGACAGGAATGACATCGCCCGTGGTCGTGAAGTCGATCACTCCTTCGCCTTCAACCTCGAACGCCTTCAGGTTGCCGCCTTCCACGTAGAAGATTCGGCCGCCGCCTTCGGCGACGCCGGCGAAGGCGACCCCGGTGCCGATCTGGAAGGTTTCCGAGTTCCGGTAGCGCAGGTAGAGGGTGCCGTTGACGCTGAAGGCAATCCCTTCAGCGTCAACTGAACCACCCATATAGAGCGCGTTTTCGCCGGCACCGAACGGTTCGTTGTTCGGTTTCAGTGAAACCACGTGGGTGACCCCGTCGGCAGTGCGGTCATACACCGCACGCGTCCCGTCGGGTGCCGCGTCCGGCTCCAGCTGTACCGGCGGTTCGGTGAAGACGCCGGTCGCGAAGACGATGTGTCCTCCCCCCTCACTGATCTGCTGTCCCACCGCCTCGGGATCGATCCGTTCGAGACCGCCCTGACCAAGGGGCTCGGCATGCCCGTCCGGGTAGCGCACGTAGGTGGTGATCGGCGCCAGTACCGCCGACCCGGAGACTTCCGCCCGGTAGAACGAGTACCCCTGGTCGGGCGAGGTGGTTTCCGGAACGACTATGGTCGCTTCAGCCCCGCCGGGACCGGTGTAGGCGGTGGACCAGCCGCTGGACGTACGGGTTGCGAGGTAGGGATCGCCCCGCAGTGAGCCGGTGCCACCAAGGCCCGGCAACGAGCCGCCTTCGACCCGGAACGGCACCTTGTCTCCAGCCGGGGAGACCTGGCGGGTCAGGTTGCCCACTTCGGCCCCCAGCGGCGCCCGGGCGTTGGTGTCGGCCGGCGTGACCAACTCGTACGCTCGGCAGTCAGGCAGGAGCGCCGAGAGACCGGTTCGCAGCAGGCTGTTGGGGCAGGTTCCGGATTCGGTCGGGGTGTTCGGGTAGGTGGCGAAGCTCCCTTCCGCTTCGTCGGAACCCTCTTCGTTGTTCGCGTGCACCCGGAAGCGATAGCTCGTTCCCGGCGTGAGGCCGGTCGCCGCCGCCGAGGCTGCGGCAACGAGGTTGCCGCTGAGCGTCCCCCCTCCAACCGGCGTCCAGTCGGAGGACCCTTCGGCCTGAATTTCGAAGGAGTAGGTGGTTTCGAGATTGTTGGGATCGATCTGCGCCTGCAGCTCGGCTTCGTCCTCGCTGATGTTGGCCGTCGTCGTCGATTCGATCACCGGCGGAGCGACGGTCGATTCGAAGAAGGCGAAGGAGTGACCGATGCCTTTGCTGTGGGAGGGCACGTAGAGGTAACGGCTCCCGCCCTGTTCTTCACCCTTCTGCCCGTTCGGGCTGAAGGGGCCGTTGTCGACGCCGATCTCCCCGCCGTAGGTGCACTGCACGAAGGGGATGGGGATGGTGGCCAGGTAGTTGCCGTCTTCGTCGAATTCGTAGAGATGGCAGTTTTCCCCGTCGAGGACGAAGACGTTGCCGTTGCCTTCGTTCACCGCGACCGAGAGCTGCTGGCCGAAGTTGCCCGCGGGAAGCGCCGAGTCTTCGATCGATCCGATCTGTTCGTATTCGGCGTCGGGTGGCGTGCCGATGACACTGTTCAGGTCGAAGATGTTTATCCGTTCTTCGAGATCACCGGCGCTCGCGTACATCCGGTTGCGCTGGGTGTCGATCGCCATACCGACGTTGCCGCCTCCGCCCGGAGGCTCGGTGGAGCTGACCCGTTCGTTCCCTTCTGCCGCTGATGCGTACTCCTGGATTCCGGCGCTTCCCCAGTTGGCGAACAGGTGGTCGTTGTCGCGGTCGATCGCCAGACCGGTGTAGTAATTCCCTTCCCACGAGTCCGCCAGCACGACCGACGGATTGGAATAGTGAATTTTGCCGGCCGCGGGTTCGTAGGGAGCGTCCGGCGCAAAGCGGCGGATCGGGCCCAGAAGTTCTCCAAGTTCGGGCTTGGCGATGACGTAGAGGTACCCTTCGCTGTCGATCGCCATCGAGGTGGGCCCCAGTGGGACGCTTGGTCCTTGGACGATCAGCTCGGAAATGAAGCGGCCCTCCGCATCGAAGATGTCGATGCGCCCTTTGCTGCCGTTGGTGCTGCTTCCGAAGCTGCTGACGTAGATGTTTCCGTAGTCATCGGCGGCGACGGCTCTGGGGTTGGAGAAGGTGCTCGGGGGATGGGCGCCCGGGGGGGGAGTGGTCGGGCAGCCGGGGTCTTCGATGGGATCGAGCGTTTCTTCTTTGCAGCCGCCGATCAGCGACAGCTGCGGGTCGAGTACGCGTTCGCCTTCCGCCGCGATGGCGACCGGAGCGGCGATGGCGCTGAGCACCATCACGGCCGCGAACGCCAGCTGCGGCCGGAAAAGCCTGCGAACACCCACCCTGCTCATGCCGTCCCCTCCTGCCGTTCATGGTCCCCGGGGCCTTCTGTTCGATCCGTCCTCGTACCGGATCAGGCCGGGGTCGTTTCCCTGCGCTTGAAATTAGAGCTCGAAAAGTTGCTTGTCAAGGCGACGCTGACGGAGCCGCCCCCGTTGCCGGGGGCGGCTCCAATGGCCTGCCTGCTGAAGGCAGGTCTCAGCCGAGGTGGTTAGCTGACGACGCCAAGGCCGGCGGGGCTTGTGACGACGTAGCTGCCCGCCCAGACGGCGGAGGGCGCAAGGAAGCCGCAGTTGAGGACGGCGTTGATGTCCATTGTCGCCTGACCGCTGGCTTTGCCTGTCAGGGTGCCGATGTCTTTACCGGCGGCCGGGGTGACGCAGGTGAGCGTCCCGATCGGCGAGGGGACTTTCACTTCGGCGTTTGTCGAGGTGACTGTCCCGTTTGTGGTGCCGCTGATCCACGAGATGTCGAGGCTGCCGGGTTTGACGACTTCGACTTTTTCCCTGGTGCAGGTTTCGAACGTCAGCGTTTTGATCGCGCCACCGATGGTCGCAGCGGTGAAGGTACCTTCGGTTTTGCCGTTCACGTGCGAGACCGAGCATTCGTTGGCGAGCGAACCATCTGTCAGGGACAGTTTGGCTTTGGTGCCCGACTCGAGGCTGGCTGTGATTTCGACGGATTTGTTCTGCGCGACGCCGCCGACCTCGAGTGTGGTCGCCGAAGCGGTGCTGGCGGCAAACGCCGTCAGGGCCATGGCGGCCAGCGCGGCGAGGCCGAGCATCTTCAGATACTTCATCTTGTTTCTCCTTGGTCCGGCCCGAAGGGCCAGGTCGTATTGCTTGAGCAGAGACGGCTTTCCCGAACCACCTCCGCCGCATCGGGTGGGTACTGACCCGATGTCCAATTCCTACAAGGCGTCCATTGATCAGTCAAAGGTTTTTTGGTGACGTGCTGATTGTGCAGAACTTGTCACCAATTCCAGGCGGAAGTGAAATCCAGGCCTTCCCTAGGAACGATCGGGGTAGTTATTGCTTTCAAAGAACTTGTGTGTAAGCTGGCCACCCGATCACGTCCGGAGGAGGGGGATGGCGACCAGTTGCGGGGGAAACGAAGTAGTCGTTCGCGCACCGGAAGACGCGGCGGCCTCGATCGGAGAGATCCTGCACCTGCTCAGCGCTGGTGCGACCGGGGCGATCCTGCTCGCGCTCGGCGAGGGGCCGATGCAGACCAAGGTGCTGACGCACCGGGTTCGCGGCTACACGCCGCGGACGGTCTACCGCTATCTCCCCAGGCTGGCGCAGCTGGGAGTCCTGGAACGTGACGACGAGCCCGGGGGGCGGCCGCGCGTCATCCACACACTGAGTGAAGGAGAGGGGGACGAGCTCTGCGGCCTGATCAACCGCTTCGCCAAGGCCTCGATGACGCAGCTCCCGGACGGACAGATCAAGCCGGAAGCGTGGGCGTCCCTGGGCCTGCTTGCCGATCTCTGGGAGGCGGGCGTGGTCGAGGAGTTGAGCCGGGGACCCAGGTCTCCGACCGAACTGGCGCGAGGGCTGGATGCCCTCAGCTACCACCAGCTGAGCCGGCGCGTCAGCCAGTTCGAGACATCCGGCTTCTTCGTGGCCACGACCAAGGGGCGGCGGCGGCGGGACCGCTACTCGCTGACTCCGAAAGCGCGCCGGACGATGGGCTTGATCGCCGGTATCGGTCGCTGGCGCCAGCGCCACCTCCCGACCGCGGAGAACGCCGGCCTGACGCCCGCGGAGATGGCGACGGTACTGCGGGCGGTCTTCCCCCTCACGGGCATGGGAGGAGACAGCGGGGAGGTCGAGGTGGAAGCGCGCGCGGACGGATCGGTTCGGGTTCGGTGCCGGGAGGTCAGCCGCAACTGGGCCGCCGGCACCCTCGAGGACTGGATGGCGGTCCTACTCGACGGAGATCTCCGGATCGAAGCGGGCGGCGACCCCCGCGTCGTCGAGCGCTGCCTCGTCGAGCTCCACCAGGCCCTCTGGACGCCTAGCCCTTTCTAGCGCTGGCGAAGATCTCGAACTGGTTCTCGGTCGGTTCCTTCGGTCGGCCGTTGCCGTGGAAGACGCGCTCCAGGCCCATCCCGACCGAGTCGTAGATCTCGCGCAGCTCGTCGACCGTGTAGAGGCGCTGGCGGAATTCGATCCGCTTGTCCAGGTTCTCCAGCACCTCCCCGAAGCGGATCGGGATCATCGCCCCTTCCATGTAGCTGTTCTTCCTGTTCCAGCGGTGCTCGACCAGTTCGACCATGCTCTCGCTGGGGATCCAGGAGCGCTGCGGCAGGCGGGCGCGGGCGTAAAGGACGTTGGGGACCTGGATCAGGTTCTGACCGCCGGGCTTCAGCGCCCGGGAGATCACCTCGAAGGTCTTCTGGTTCTCCTCGTCGGTCTCGAAGTAGCCGACGGCGCCGTCGTTGAGGTTGAGGACGATGTCGAACTCCCCGTCGTAGTCGAGCTCGCGCAGGTCGCCCTGGACGAACTCGGCCTCGAGCCCCTGCTCGGCGGCGTCCTTGCGGGCGATCTCCACCAGTTCCTCGCCGATCTCCACACCGACGACGGAGAAGCCCTGGCGCACCAGCTCCAGCGAGTGGCGGCCGGTCCCGCAGGCGAGGTCGAGGATCCGCTCCCCTCCCTGCGGCCGCAGCATCGTCAGTGCCCGCTTGATTTCCGACCCGGTCCGCTCGGTCCAGGCCATGTCGGCGCTCATCCCGGTGAACGCCGTCTCGTACCAGTCCTGCGGAATCTCCTCCTGAAGAACCGTCATCTCCCACTCCCTCGCTGGCTTCCCATTGCACAGGAAAGCTTAAAAGATCAGGGGGTGTTCTGCCTCGCCTCGCGATGGTGCCGGCGAACGAGCGGTGCGACGTAGCCGATCAGGGCCCCGACGAAGGCCGCGAGGAGAATGACGACGATCAACGGCGCCTTGAAGCTGGCGAAGAGGACGTCGAAGCTGACCTCCTGCGAGTTCTGCAGAGCGACGATTAGAACCAGAGCGCTGAGGACGCCGACGAGCCAGGCGCGCCAGTTGACCGGCTTCTTCTCCTGCTGCATCGCACGATCCTATTCCCCACGATCCGGCAAACTTAAGCCCGATGGGAACCGCGCAACGCCCCGACCCCACGGAGTCGGTCCGCCACCAGCTGCGGCCGCTCTTCGACCAGATCGTGATCAAGGAGCTGGATCAGGACCGGGTGCGACGCTCCGGACTGGTGGTCCCGCCGGGGACGCACGAGCCCCCGCCCGAGCAGGGGATCGTGCTGGCGGTGGGGCCGGGCCTCGACTGGTGGGCCGGGGCGGGCGTCGAGATGCCGGTAGAGCCCGGCGACCACGTCGTCTTCCCGTCGAGCGCCGGTGTCTGGGTCGAAGTCGACGAGGAGCGCCTCCTGGTCTGCCGGGTGACGCAGATCCTCGGCGTGCTCGAGTCGGCCTCGCTCGATCGCGGGTAGAGCCGCTTAGGCGGCCTCGGAAAGGGCGGGTTCGGGCTCGCCCTCCTGAGGCACGGGCATCTCCTCGGGCCGCGGGGACCGCAGTACGAAGACCGCGATCGCCGCCGCGATCGCCGCCAGGCCGGCGCCGATCAGGTAGGCGACGTGGTAGCCGGAGTTGAGCGCCTGCAGCTGTCCCTCGCCGTGGGCGAGCAGCGAGTTGGTGCGCTCGGTCGAGAGCGTCGCCAGGACGGCGAGGCCGATCGAGCCGCCCACCTGCATGCTGGTGTTGACCAGACCGGAGGCCAGGCCGGCGTCCTCCGGCGTCGCCCCCGACATCGCCAGGGTCATGATCGCCGGGAAGGAGGTGCCGACGCCGACGCCGATCAGCAGGAACGGCGGCAGCAGGTCGGTCAGGTAGTTGCCGTCGACCGGGGTACGGGCGAAGAGCAGCAGCGCGATGACGACCAGACAGACGCCCGGGATCAGGGTCGTGCGGGGGCCGAAGCGCATGATCAGTTTTTCCGAGAAGCCGAGCGAGAGCGAGCCCATCACGATCGTCGTCGGCAGGAAGGCGAGCCCGACCTCGAGCGGGCTGTAGCCGAGCACCCGCTGCAGATAGAGGGCGCCGAGGAAGAACATCCCGAACATGCCGGCGACGAGCAGCGCCTGCAGGACGTTGGAGCCGGCGACGTTGCGCGAGCGGAAGAGCCGCAGCGGCATCAGCGGGTTGGCGATTCGGGCCTGGCGGAAGATGAACGCCGCCAGCAGCACCGCGGAGATCGCGCTGAGGATGAGCGTGCGGCTGTCGCCCCAGCCCCACTTCTCGATCTGCAGGATCGTGAAGACGCCGAGCATCAGCGAGCTGGTCAGCAGCACGGCGCCGGGGAAGTCGGCGCCGGCGCTGAGGCCGATCCCGTCCGGGTTGGCGACGAGGCGCCGGGCGAGGAAGGCGACCGCGATCCCGATCGGCAGGTTGATGAAGAAGATCCAGTGCCAGCTGATCGCGTCGGTGAGGACGCCGCCGAGCAGGAGGCCGATCGAGCCGCCGGCCGAGGCGACGAAGCCGTAGACGCCGATCGCTTTCGCCTGGTCGGCCGGCTGCGGGAACATCGTCACGATCATCCCCAGGATCACCGCCGAGGCCAGTGCCCCGCCGAAGCCCTGGATAAAGCGGGCGCCGACCAGCATCTCCTGATTCTGTGAGGCGGCGCAGAGGAGCGAGGCGGCGGTGAAGACCGTCAGCCCGACGAGGAAGACACGCCGCTGGCCCAGCAGGTCGCCCATCCGCCCCGCCAGAAGCAGCAGCCCGCCGAAGGGGATCATGTAGGCGTTGATCACCCAGGCGAGGTTGTTCTGGGAGAAGCCGAGGTCGTCCTGGATCGAGGGCAGGGCGACGTTGACGATCGTCGCGTCGAGGACGATCATCAGCATCCCCGCGCAGAGGACGTAGAGGGCAAGCCAACGGGTGCGGTCGATCTCAGTGGTGTGCATAGGGGTGGGGCCCCGAACTTAGCAACCCTGCGGGTGACATTCCGCGCGCGGTCAAGGAGTCACTCGAAGTTGCTCCAGAAGTCACTGGTAATGCCGAAAACGGCGTCTATTGTCGCCCGGCGCCCATCCTGGGCGATGCGAACAAGGCAAGGGCGGGGTAGTTGAAGAACGGGCGATCGGTAACGGAGCTGACGACGGCGAACATGTTGCGGCTGCTCAGCGCCGGGGCCAGCGGGGCGATCCTGATGGCGCTTGGCGAGGGGCCGCTGCGGACCAAGGAGTTGACGGCGAGGATCGCCGGCTACGCGCCGCGGACCATCTACCGCTACAGCACCAGGCTGGCCGAGCTCGGCCTCGTCGAGCGCGACGAGCAGCCAGGTGTTCCCTCGAAGGTCGTCCACACCCTCAGCGAGCCCGGCCGCGAGCTCTTCGACCTGCTCGCCACCTATGCGAGCACCTCCCTGAAACGGTTGCCGAACGGCGAGATCGCCCCACCTGACTGGGGGGCACTGGCCGTCATCGCCGACTTCTGGGAAACCGGGATCGTCGACGCGCTCAGCCACGAGCCCCGCTCCCTGACCGAGCTGGCCCACCATCGCGAGCACGGCCTCAGCTTTCACCAGATCAGCCGCCGGGCCGCCCTATTGAGCAGGGACGGGTTCATCGAGGTGGCCACGGGCAGCGGCAAGGGGCGACGCTACACCCTGACCCCGAAGGCACGGCGGGCGACGGGCCTGATCGCCGGCATCGGCCGCTGGCGGCGGCGCCACGTGGTGACGGAGGGGAGCGGCCTCACTGCCGCGGAAGCGGCCGGTCTGCTGCGGGCGGCGCTGCCCTTGGTCGCGCTTCCCGACCACGGCGGCAAACGCTTCGAGCTGAGGATCGCGCCGGTGGGCGAACGGGTGGCCGCGGAACCGGTCTGGGCCGCCGTCGAGGGAAACGGAGCGATCGTCAGCTGCGCCGACGCGCTGGAGGAGGTCGACAGCGCCGCCCACGGGGACGTGATGGCCTGGGTCGACTCGGTCCTCGACGGCCCCCGCAACGGGCTCAAAGTGGACGGAGACGGCCAGCTCATCGCCGACTGTTTGCGGGAATTGCACGCGACCCTGTGGCAGAACGGGAACGCGTCAGCGGCCGCGACGGCCGAAGCTGTGGCCGCCCGGAGCAACGGCGCGTAGCTCGGCGACCGCGCGTTCCCGCGGCTGCGGCTCGGGGCTGCTCGACTTCGGCGCCGGCGGGTTCGGCTCCAGCGGCGCCAGCTCGGAGACGACGACGTTGACGGTCCCTTCGCGCCGCTCCAACCGGCCGCGGGCGCGGAGCAGGGGGGCGTTGCGGACGAGGGGACGGTGGCGGTCGTAGACGGGGGGCGGGACGACGAGGTTGAGCGCGCCGCGCTCGTCCTCGAGCAGCATGAAGGTGATGCCGTTGGCGGTCTCGGGGCGCTGGCGGGCGGTGACCATGCCGGCGATCTCGACCATGGCGCCGTGGTCGATCTTCGCCAGGTCGGAGCTGCAGACGAGCCGGGGGTCGAGCCGCGGCCGCAGCAGCCTCAGCGGGTGCTTCTCCACCGTCATCCCGGTCGAGCGGTAGTCGGCGATCAGCTTCCCCCACTCCCCCAGCGGCTCCAGCTCGGGCGGCGCCGGCGGCTCCATCGGCAGCGCCAGCTGGGTCGCCTTGCCGTTGATCTGGCCGGCGGCGGTGACGCCGACCCGCCAGAGCGCCTCGCGCCGGTCGCCCTCCGAGCCGGCCGGGATGCCGTCGAGGGCGCCGGCCCAGGCGAGCCGTTCCAGGCTCGGCAGGCCGGCGCCGACGCGGGAGGCCAGTTCGGCGATCCCCTCGTAGGGTCCGCCGCGCTCGCGCTCGGCGACCAGCGCCTCCACCTCCTCCTTCTTCACCCCCTTCACGTAGCCGAGGCCGACCCGCACCAACAGCCCGCCCCGCACCTCATCTTCCTCCCGCGGCGTTTCCACGTGGCAGAGGACCCTGCTGCGGTTGGCGTCGGGCGGCGCCACCCGGATCCCCCGCCGCTGCGCCTCGTGGACGAGCGAGTCGGGCGGGTAGAAGCCCATCGGCTGCTCGTTCAGCAGCGAGCAGAGGAACTCGGGGCCGTAGTGGACCCGCAGCCAGGCCGACTGGTAGGCGAGCAGGCCGAAGGCGGCCGAGTGGGCCTTCGGGAAGCCGTAGCCGGAGAAGCCCTGGATCTGGCCCCATACGCGTTCCGCCACCTCCTCGGAGACGCCGTTGGCGGCGGCGCCGGCGAGGAAGCGCCGGTGGTGCTCGGCAATTGCCTCCTCGGAGCGCTTGCGGCTCATCGCCCGCCGCAGCCCCTCCGCCTCGGAGGAGCTGAAGCTGGCCAGCGCCATCACCGACTCGATCACCTGCTCCTGGAAGACGATCGTCCCCAGCGTCTCCTCCAGCACCGGCTCCAGCAGCGGGTGCTCGTAGGGGATCTCGTAGTTCGGTTCCTCGCGCCGCAGCTTGCGCCTCTCTATATAGGGGTGGATGGCGCCGCCCTGGATCGGCCCCGGCCGCACCAGCGCCACCTGCACGATCACGTCGTCGAGGTCACGCGGCCGGGTCCGCGGCAGCATCTGCATCTGCGCCCGGCTCTCGATCTGGAAGACGCCGGTGGTCTCGGCGGCGCGGATCGATTCGAAGGTGTCGGTGTCGTCGAGCGGGATCCGCGAGAGGTCGAGCCGCTCGCCGCGGGCGCGGCCGATCTCCTCGACGCAGCGCTCGACCGCGGAGAGCATCCCCAGCCCCAGCAGGTCGATCTTGAGGAAGCCGGCGTCGGCACAGGAGTCCTTGTCCCATTGGACAGTCTGCCGCCCCACCATCGCCGCCGGGACGACCGGGCAGACGTCGATCAGCGGCCGGGTCGAGATCACCATCCCGCCCGGGTGCTGGGAGGAGTGGCGCGGCAGGCCCATGATCTCCTCGGCCAGCGTCAGCAGCACCCGCCAGCGAGGCTCCCCCGCGCGCTCGGCCCCGAGGGCGGCGACGAGGTTGCGCTCGACCTCGGCCGCGCTCTCGTGAAAGCCGACGGTCTTCGCCGCCATGTCGATCTCCGCCGGCGGCAGCCCCAGCGCCTTGCCGAGGTCCCGCACCGCGCCCTTCGGCCGGTAGGTCGGGAAGGCGGCGACGAGGGCGGAGTGCTCCTGGCCGTAGCGCTCGTGCACGCGCGGGATCAGAACCTCGCGGATGTCGCGGGGGAAGTCGAGGTCGATGTCCGGCATCGAGGTCGCCTCCACGTTGAGGAAGCGGCCGGAGAAGAGGTCGGCCTCGACCGGGTCGACGTGGGAGAGGCCGGTCAGGTAGCAGACGATCGAGCTGACGCTGGAGCCGCGGCCCCGGCCGGGCGGCAGGACGTTGCGCGCCGACTCCGGCCCGCGCACCTCGGCGGCGACCTCGCGCGCCAGCTCGAGCAGGTCGCGGTGGAGGAGGAAGAAGCCGGAGAGGCCGAGCCTGCGGATCGTCGCCAGCTCCTCCTCCAACCGCCACTGCGCCTCCAGCAGGCGGGCGTTGCCGGCGTAGCGCTCGCCGAGGTGGTGGTTGCAGAAGCAGGCGAGCTCGGCGTCGGCGTCGGGGTCCTCGCTGCCGGGGTAGCGGTAGCCGAGCTGCTCGGTGAGGTCGAAGCGCAGCCGCCCGGCGAGGCGCTCGCTCTCGGCGGCCGCCTCGGGGTATTCGGCGAAGCGGGCGGCCATCGCCCCGGGCGAGGTGAGGGCCGAGGTCGAGTTGCCGCGGCGGTGGGGCTCGGACTCCTCCAGGGTCTCGCAGCGGCCGATCGCGACCAGCGCGTCCTGCAGCTGCGCCCGGGAGCGGTCGTGGGCGTGGACGTTGCCGGTGGCGACGCAGGGAACGTCGAGGCGCTCAGCGAGCTGGGCGAGCCAGCGGTTGCGGGCGTGGTCGCGGCGCCAGTAGGGACGCTGCAACTCGATCCGGAAGCGGTCGCGGCCGAAGGCGGCGAGGAGCCGGCGGGACAACTGCTCGCCGGCGGCGGTGTCGCCCCGTTCGAAAGCGCCGGCGGCGGCCCCGTCGCGGGCGCAGCCGGAGAGGCAGAGGAGCCCCGTCGTGTGTTCCTCCACCTGCTCCAGCGTCGCCCAGGGCTGCGTCCGCGTCCGCGGCGTGTTGTCGCGGGTGTGGGAGTGGGCGGCGGTCAGCAGCCGGCAGAGGTTCCGGTATCCCGACTCGTCTTCGACCAGCAAGGTCAGGTGCCGACTGGACGATTTCCCTCCAGATAGTGGTGTTTTCGTCCCGTCGGCGGCCGGATCCGAGAGGGCGATGGTCAGCTCAGCTCCCGTGATCGGGTGGACGCCGAAGCCCTTGCAGGCGTGGGCGAACTCCATCGATCCCCAGAGACCGTCGTGGTCGGTGAGGGCGAGGGCCGGGTAGCCCTGGGCGGCCGCGGCCGCGGCGAGCTCCAGCGGGCTCGAGGCCCCGTCGAGGAAGGAGAAGGCGGAGTGGGCGTGCAGCTCGACGTACATCGCCCGCCTACGCTCGCTGCCGGTACCAGCGTTGGGCGCGGGCGGCGCGGAAGACGGTGAGGGCGCGGCCGTCCCCCAGCGCCACCTCGAAGTAATGGCGCTGCAGCGGTTGCGGCGTCCACCAGCGGTCCTCGACCAGCCACTCCTCGCGGACGGCCTCGACCGTGATCCCCTCGATCGTTGTCGGGGCACCGCGGGGGTCGGTTCGCACCGCCACCCGCTGGGGGGCGTAGAGACGACGGAGGCCCGGCATCAGAGCTCGGGGTAGGGGGTCAGCATCGCCCAGCGCTCCGGTACCCGCGAAGCGGCGTCCACCGGGAGAATCTTCAGCAGCGCCTCGGCGCCCTGCACCGCCCGCACCTCGCGCACCGCCGCCCCGAGCCGGCGCCGGCGTGGCTCGACGCCGCCGACCGCGACCGCGAGCTGGTCGCGGGCGGGGGGGCCCAGCCCCACCGCCCGCAGTCCCAACGCCGTCGCCGGACCGGGCAGCTCCTCGAGCCGCGGGCCGAGGACGTTGCGCAGGACCCGGGGCGCGGCGCTGGGGCGGCCGAGCCCCTGCTCGACGCTCCAGCTGCCGCCGGCGGCCAGGCGGGCGCCGAGGCGGAGACCGAGCAGGGTCCTGCCCTGCCGCCGGGGCGCCGCCAGGAGGCGGTCGACCAGCAGCTCCAGCGCCCGGTCCAGCTGCCGACCCGCGGTTCCCTCCGGCAGCTCGATCTCCTCGCTCAGCTCCTCGTGCGGAGTCCGCGGCCGCAGCGGCTCCTCTTCACCGCGGCAGAGCCGCAGCGCCCGCAGGCCGAGCGGTCCGAAGCGATCGGCGACCTGGTCGGTGCCGAGGCGGACGAACGCCGCCGCGGTCTCGATCCCGAGGCGGGCGAGTGCCTCGATCAGCTCCTCCGCCTCGCGCTCGGAAACGCCGAGTCGGGTCCGCAGCGCCACCAGGGGAACCGGTCGCGGCGAACCGGTCGCGGCGATGAAGGCGGCGAAGCGGGTTGACCCGGTACCGAGCAACCGCTCCTCCCCCAGCGTCCGCCGGACCGCCGTCGCGACACCCGCCGCGGAACCTCCGTAGAGACCGCGCAGGCCGTCGACGGCGAAGAACGCCTCCCCCGGGCGCTCCGACTCGACCGCGGCGCCGAGCGCCTCCAGCGCCCGGACCATCGACCCGGTCGCCTCGGCCGCCGCGACCGGGTCGTGAAGATCGCCGCGCCCGGACCAG
>JBIOVP010000101.1:0-4243 GCA_044867815.1 Solirubrobacterales bacterium
TCCTGGGGAATCCGCCCCTGAGCGCGACTTGGATCTGGTTGCTCTGGCGACTGTGGCGGATGTGGTGCCGTTGGTGGGGGAGAACCGGTCGCTGGTGAAGCGGGGGCTGGCGGAGATTCGGCGGGGCCAGAGGCCTGGAATGCGAGCCCTTATGGCGGCCGCTAAATGCGAGCCGGAGCGGTTGGACGAGGGGGATCTTGGGTTCCGGCTGGCGCCGCGGATCAATGCGGCGGGGCGCCTGTACAGGGCGGACGCCGGGGTCGAGTTGTTCCTAACCGAGGACGAGAGCCGGGCTGAGGCGATTGCAGTCGAGTTGAGCAAGGCGAATTCGGAGCGGCGGGCGACCGAGCGCGAGGTCGACGCGGCGGCGGAGACGGCGCGGCGGGAGCTACCGGAGGAGCTGCGGGACGCGCGTGGGTTCGTGGTTGCCGGCGAGGACTGGCACCCGGGCGTGGTCGGGATCGTCGCCTCGCGGATGGTCGAGCGGCACCGCCGGCCGGTGGTGGTTGTTTCCTTTGATGAAGAGGGGAACGGGCGCGGGTCGGGGCGCAGCATTCCGGGGTTCGATCTGCTTGCGGCGCTGCAGGCTTGCTCGGAGCATTTGGAGGGGTTCGGTGGTCACCGGGCCGCGGCTGGACTGCAGATCAGGGCTGAGAATCTGGAGGTGTTCCAGGCGGCTTTCGCCGCTCATGCCAACGCGGTACTCAGCCCGGAGGATCTGCAGCGGACCGAAAAAGTTGATGCGATCGTCGGCGGGGTCGGACTCGGGCTGGAGCTGGCGGAAGAGCTGAAGCAGCTGGCTCCTTTCGGGATGGGTAACCCCGGGGTGCGGTTGCTGGTTCCGTCGGCGCGAGTCAGCGACGTACGGACTATGGGTGAAGGCAAGCACGCCCGCTTCAGCCTCCACAGCGGCACCCACCGGGCCCTCGGTGTCGCCTTCGGTCGCTCCAGCCTCGGGGTCGAGGACGAGGACGTGCTCGACGCCAGCGTCCGCCTCGAGCTCAACCACTGGAACGGCTCGGTCGAGCCGCGGCTGATCCTGCGCGAGCTCCATCCGCTGGAGGAGCCGGATGCCGAGGAGCCGGTGCTCCCGCATGCGTGCACCTGCGACGAAGCCGCTTGGTGGACCCGCTTCGAAGCCGAGCTCTCGGTCGACCCAACCGCCGAGTCCGCGTCAACCCGTCCTGAAGAAGGGTTGATGCGGACTCGTGAAGCTGGGCGGCAGGTGGTGGAGGGGAACGCGCCGGCTACGGTGGTGGTGGCGGAGCTGGTTTCCAGTGGGGCGGGGGTATTGGCGGTTTGTGCGGACGCTTCGCGACGGGCTGCCTTGGCGAATGGGGCAACCGGGCTCGCTCGCTTCAACGGCGGCGCGGCGCTGACCGCCTGTCATCGCTGCGGTAACGAGGAGATCGGGCGGCTCATGAGCCGGGCCCCTTCAGGCCTGGCTCTGACCGACTACGCGGCGCTGGAGCGGCGGCCGGAGCTGGTCGAGGCCTTCGAGCACGTGGTCCTCGTCGATCCGCCTCGAAGTGAGGGGGACGAGCGGCGGGCCGAGGTCCCATGCGACGTGGGCGGCTTTCTCCACGCACCCTGGACCGAGGCCGAGCTGGAGTTCGCCCGGCAGGTCCTGGCCGAGCAGTGGGCGACGCGGGAGGGGGTCGCGGCCACCTACCGGGCGCTGCGGCAGACCGGCGACGCGCGCGGAAAACGCCTGCGGGAGGCGCTCGCAGGGTCCGGAGTCCACCCGCTCTGCCCGGAGGCCTGCGCCCGACGCTTCCGGGTCCTCCGCGAGCTCGGGCTGCTGCAGGGATCGCCGGACGGCGGCGCAGGCGTGGTCCGGGTCGTATCCTCCGTGAGGACGGATCTGCAGCGTTCGGCTGCTTTCCGTGCCTACAGCGACCAGCTTTCGGAGGCCCGGCGATTTCTCGCAAGACCCAAACTGCCGTAGAGCACAAGGAGCTCCTTGCCGATCTCTTCGCGGTGATCGAGGAGTTCGACTCGGCTGCGAGCGGGTCCGGTAACGGGAGCAACGACGCGCTGGGCGGCGGTACCGCGGTGGCGGTGGCGACGATCGACCGCGCCAGGATCGAGCGGGCCTTCAATTTCGCCTGCGAGCGCCACGCCGACCAGCGCCGCTACTCGGGCGACGAGTTCATCACCCACCCCGTCGGAGTGGCCCAGATCTGCGCCGGGATGCGGCTCGACACCGAGACCCTGTGCGCCGCGCTCCTCCACGACACGGTCGAGGACACCACCGCCAGCCTGGAGGAAATCCGGGCCGAGTTCGGCGATGAGATCGCCCAGCTGGTCGACGGCGTCACCAAGCTGACCGGGATCACCTTCGAGAGCCGCGACGAGCGCCAGGCCGAGAACTACCGGAAGATGATGGTGGCGATGGCCACCGACGTCAGGGTGATCCTGATCAAGCTGGCCGACCGCCTCCACAACATGCGCACGCTCGGCGCCCTGCCGAAGCAGAAACAGACGCTGAAGTCGCATGAGACCCTGGAGATCTACGCGCCGCTGGCCCACCGGCTGGGGATCCACGCGATCAAATGGGAGCTCGAGGACCTCGCCTTCGCGACCCTGCACCCGCGCAAGTACAAAGAAATCAAGCAGCTGGTCGCCCAGCAGCGCGAGGAGCGCGAAAACTTCGTCTCCGAGGCGGGCGAGTTCCTCGGCGGGGAGCTGGAGCAGGTCGGGATCGAGGCAGAGATCTCCGGCCGCGCCAAGCACTTCTACTCGATCTACACGAAGATGGCGAAGAAGGGCCGCGAGTTCAACGAGATCTTCGACCTGACGGCGATGCGGGTGATCGTCCACTCGGTCAAAGACTGCTATGGCGCGATCGGCGTCATCCACTCTCTCTGGAAGCCCCTGCCCGGCCGCTTCAAGGACTGGGTGGCGATGCCGAAAGCGAACATGTACCAGGCACTGCACACGACCGTGATCGGGCCGGAGGGCAAACCGCTGGAGATCCAGATCCGGACCGAGGAGATGCACAAGCTCGCCGAGTACGGGATCGCCGCCCACGTCGCCTACAAAGAGGGCAGCAGGGGGGACCCGGAGCGGGAGAAGATGACCTGGCTGCGACAGCTGGTCGAGGCCGAGGGCGAACAGGACCCGACCGAGTTCCTCGAATCACTCAAGGTAGACCTCTTCGAGGACGAGGTCTTCGTCTTCACCCCGAAGGGGGAGGTGAAGAACCTCTCGGCCGGCTCGACCCCGCTCGACTTCGCCTACGCCGTCCACACCGACGTCGGCCACAGCTGCGTCGGCGCCAAGGTCAACGGCTCGATCGTGCCGTTGCACTACCAGCTGCGCTCCGGCGACATCGTCGAGGTGCTGACCGCGAAGCAGAAGCGCGGCCCCTCGCTCGACTGGCTGAAACTGGTGCGGACCAACCGCGCCCGCAACAAGATCCGCTCCTGGTTCAAAGAGGAGCGGCGCGAGGACGCCGAGCGCGACGGCCGCGAGAAACTCGAGGAAGCGCTGCGCACGCGCGGCATCCCGATGCAGAAAGTCTCCGGCTCGGCCCTGCTGGCGGACGTGATCCGCGAGATGGGCTTCCGCAAGGCCACCGACTTCTACATCGCCCTCGGCCAGGGCAAAATCTCGGCCAAGACCGCCGCCAACAAGCTGATGCAGCGGCTGAAAGCGGGGGAGGGGGTCGAGGAGCCCGCGGCCGGGGCTCCGGTCGGGCGCGAGGATCGTGCCCGCCGCACCAAGGACGCCTCCAACTACGGGATCATCGTCAAGGGCGTTGAGAACGTCGCCGTGCGGCTGGCCAAGTGCTGCCGCCCGGTGCCCGGCGACCAGATCGCCGGCTACGTCTCGCTCGGCCGCGGGATCACCATCCACCGCACCGACTGCAAGAACGTCAAGGCGCTGAAACGTGCTCCCGAGCGCTTCGTCGAGGTGCGATGGCAGGGGGAAAACGAGGCCTCCTACCGGGTCGAGCTGCAGATTGACGCCTACGACCGCACCCGCCTGCTCGAGGACCTCTCGCGGACCTTCTCGGAGGCGGGGATCAACATCATCGGCGCCTCCTGCACGACCAACCACCCGATGGTGAAAAACAAGTTTGTGGTCGAGGTCGGCGATACCGAGCAGTTGAAGCACTGCATCAGCCGGCTTCGTAATGTCGATTCCGTGTTCGACGCTTATCGAGTGACTCCGGCTGCCTAGTAGGGGAGGGTCGGGGGGTCCCCCTCCGGACACATCTCGCTATGGCTCGATGTTG
>JBIOVP010000102.1:0-13276 GCA_044867815.1 Solirubrobacterales bacterium
TGGTCCAGACCGAGGCGCCGAGGCCGAACTCGGAGTCGTTGGCGAGGTCGATCGCCTCCTGCTCGGAGTCGACGACGACGACCGGCAGCACCGGGCCGAAGATCTCCTCGCGCATGATCCGCATCTCGTGGGTGACGCCGGTGAGGACGGTCGGGGCGATGTAGCGGTCGGCGGTGAGGCCGGGCGGATCGACCGGGCCGCCGCAGCGCCTGGTCGAGCCGGAGGCGACGGCGTCCTCGATCAGGTCGACGACGATCCCGTACTGATCCTCCGAGGTCATCGGGCCGATCGCGGTGTCCCAGTCGAGCGGGTTGCCGAGCCGCAGCTTTTCGGCCTCGCGGACGACGCCCTCGACGAAGCGGTCGGCGACGTCGCGCATCACGTAGACGCGCTCGATTCCCGAGCAGGTCTGACCGGCGTTGGCGAAGCCGCCCCAGACGGCGCCGGAGATCGCGTTGTCGAGGTCGGCGTCGGCGCAGACGATCATCGGGTCCTTGCCGCCGAGCTCAAGCACCGAGCCCTTGAGTTCCTTGGCGCAGACCTCGCCCACCATCCGGCCGACGTCAACCGAGCCGGTGAAGAAGACCTTGCCGACGCTGGAGCGGCAGAGGGCGTCGCCGATGCGGCCGCCGCCGTGGACGACCCGGACCAGGCCCTCCGGAAGCCCGCCCTTCTCGAAGACGCGGGCGATCCGCTCGCCGAGCAGCGGCGTCAGGCTCGCCGGCTTGAGGACGACGCCGTTGCCGGCCATCAGCGCGATCGCGACCTCGCCGAAGGGGATCGACCAGGGGTAGTTCCAGGGCGCAATGACGCCGACGACGCCGATCGGCTCATACGAGAAGCGGCCTTTCTTGGAGAGCGTGAAGGCCTGGGTCATCGGCACCTTCTCGTCAGCGAGGATCTTCGGCCCCGCCTTCGCGCACCAGTGCAGCGCATCGACGGTCGGCAGCAGCTCCATCGTGTAGGCCTCGGTCAGCGGCTTGCCCTGCTCTTCGGAGAGCAGCTTGGCGATCTCGTCGATGTCGTCAAGCAGCGCGTCGGCGGCCCGCTTCATGTAGCTGGCCCGCGTCTTCGCCGGCAGCTCCGCCCAGGTCGGCTGGATCCGCGCCACGTCGTCGACCACGCCCTGCACTTCCTCGGGCACGATCGTCGGCACCGCCCCGATCAGCTCCCCGGTGGCCGCGTTGAACGACTCCAGGGTCGAGGTGGACTGGGACGTGGGTGCTGCCGTTGCGATCTCCATATTGGGCGATTGTACGGCTCTGCGGGGGGAGAGTTCGCGGCTCTCAGCCCTTGGGAGGGAGTGGTTGCTACCCCGCGAGAGGTGCTGCAGAAGATCGAACCTGGTGTCCGCGTTCGCTACCGGCGAAGCGAGCCGCCGCCTCCGTATACCTATGCAGTCACTGTTGAGGCCGACGAGATTGGTGTCTGGCAAACGGTGCGACTATGGGACAACGCCGACGATGTGCATGAGCATCACGTGCATCAATACAGCCGGCGAGGGGGAAAGGAAGAGCCGATGATCCTCAAGTTCAGCTCGATCAATGAGGCAATGGCTGCCGCCAAAGAAGAAGCCCAGTTGAGGGCGGCTGAGATCGTGAGACAATGGCGGGAATCATGAGTGGCACGTATGAAGGTGACGCAGCATCCCGGAGATTCGACGTCCTCTGGACCTCGCCGGAACTCGATACCTATCCCAGTCCGATGCACTTGGTCGCCGCTGACAATCCTCGGCACGACGAGATGGCGACCAGGGCATTGCTCAATGGAGAGTCGGTGCTGATCGTCTATAGCGATGGTCGCGAGCTGCTGATCCAGCCTGAGCCGAACGGGGGCGCCCGGGTCGAGACGCGCCACCCGCCGAGCCAGCCGGCGGCGGCCTAGCCTTGACGGCCAAGGTGGCCGACCAGCTATTCGATACGGGCGATACGCCGACTTCTGAGCGACAGGGTCCAGCCGCGGGCATTCCCGCCGACGCGCCACTCGCAGTCCGCATGCGCCCGCGCTCGCTCGACGAGATAATCGGGCAGGAGCACGTGCTGGGAGAGGGGTCGGCGCTGCAGAGCGCGATCGAATCCGGGAAGCCACACAGCGCGATCCTCTACGGGCCGCCGGGGGCGGGGAAGACGACGCTGGCGCGGATCGCGGCGGCTGGGGCCGACGGGGCCTTCGAGGAGGAGTCGGCGGTGAACGCGGGCAAAGCGGAGATCCGCGGGGTGATCGAGCGGGCGCGGGAGCGGCGGCGCGCGGCCGGGCGGCCGACGATCCTCTTCCTCGACGAGATCCACCGCTTCAACAAGGCCCAGCAGGACGCGCTGCTGCCGGCGGTAGAGGACGGGACGCTGACCCTGATCGGGGCGACGACCGAGAACCCCTACTTCGAGGTCAACTCGGCCCTGCTCTCGCGGGCCCAGGTCTACGAGCTGCGGCCGCTGGAGCCCGCCCAGGTGGAAGAGCTGCTGCGGCGGGCCCTGGCCGACCCCGAGCGCGGGATCGCCGATCCACCCGAGGTGACCGATGAGGCCCTGGAGATGCTGGCCCTGCGCAGCGGCGGCGATGCCCGGGTCGCGCTCTCGGCCCTCGAGCGGGCGGTCGAACGCGTGTCCGACTTTGACCACAGCGGGGTGGGGTCAAAGTCGGGTACGGTCGACGTCGCCGCGGTCGAGGACGCGCTGCAGCGCAAGGCGATCGACTACGACCGAGCGGGCGACCGCCACTACGACTTCGTCTCCGCCTGGATCAAGGCGACCCGCGGCTCCGACGTCGACGCCTCGCTCTACTACCTGGCGGTGATGCTGAAGGGAGGCGAGGACCCGCGCTTCATCGCCCGTCGGATGGTCATCCTCGCCTCCGAGGACGTCGGCAACGCCGACCCGCAGGCGCTGCTGGTCGCCGATGCCGCCGCCCGCGCGGTCGACCGCGTCGGCCTCCCCGAGTGCGCCCTCAACCTCGCCCAGGCCGCCGTCTACCTGGCGCTGGCGCCGAAGTCCAACGCCTCCTACAAAGCCCTCTCGGCCGCCCGCGCCGAGGTCCGCGCCAACGGGGCCAAGACCCCGCCCGACCACCTGCGCGACGCCCACTACCCGGGAGCGGAGAAGCTCGGCCGCGGCGAGGGTTACCGCTACGCCCACGACGAGCCCGGCGCGGTCAGCGACCAGCCGCTGCTGCCGGCGGAGCTGCGCGGCCGCCGCTTCTACGAGCCGACCGATCGCGGCTTCGAGATCGAGCTCGGCAAGCGCCTCGCGGCCTTAAGGGAAAAATTAGACAAGGCGTAAAACGCCGACGCAACTTTCGGTCCCCGCGGGGTTCTTAAAAGCGGCTCACCAAGTTACAGCCAGGGAGAGCCGACACCCGGCCGGTGGCCAGGACTGGGGGCCCCGGCCGGGACAGTTCAACAAGGGGGACGAGGGCGTCGAGTGGACTGGGCTCGGCGTCCTCCTTGGCTATCTTGGATCGATGGCTGAGACCCAGCGCGAGAAGCTCCGCCTCGGGGGGATGGCCCTCCGCAACGGGCTGCTGATCCACGGGCCGACCCACTGGGCCGCAGCGGTCCGCGACGGCGACGGCGGGATCGAAGTCGCCTCCGAGCGCAAGCCCGAGCTGGCGCCGGGGCTGGTGGCGAAGCTGCCGGGCCTGCGCGGTCCGCTCAAACTCGCCGAGGCGATGCTGGTGCTGCCGCTGGTGCGGCGGCGGATGCCGGCGGCGCGGCTGCCGTTCGAGGACCCGCGGGTCCTGGCCGCGGTCGCGGTGACGCTGGCGACCACCTCGCTGCTGCGCCGGCGGGCGCCGGCGGGCGGCCTGCGTGAGGGCATCGTCCAGGCGATCGGCACGGTGCCGGCGATGGTCGCCCTCGGCGACCGTGACCTCGCCGCCTATCACGGGGTCGAGCACAAGGCGATCGCCGCCTACGAGCGCGGCGTGGGGGCGCCCGCCGCGGAGGAGGTGGCGTCGGTACCGAAGGAGCACGACCGCTGCGGCTCCAACCTGATCGTGCCGATGATGCTGCTGTCGGCCGGCGGCACCCTCCTGCTCGAGCGGATGGTCGAGCAGCCGAGCGCTGCGGCCCGCGCCGGCGTCGGCCTCGGCGGCGCCTCGCTGGCGGTCGAGATGTTCGCCTGGAGCGACCGCCACCACGGCGAGCCGCTGGCTGAGGCATTCCACACCCCCGGCCGCGAGATCCAGCGCCTGGTCGCGACCAGGGAGCCGACCGCCGAGCAGCTCGAGGTCGGGATCGCCGCCCTGGAGGAGATCCTCAGGGCCGAGGCTGCATAGACTTGCGCTCTTGTTCGGAAGGATCGACCACATCGGAGTCGCCGTCGAGGACGTCGACGCCGCGATCGCCCTCTACCGGGACAGCTTCGAGATGGAGCTGGCGCACCGCGAGACGGTCGAGTCGCAGGGGGTCGAGGCGGTCCTGCTTGACGTCGGCGACGGCCACGTCGAGCTGCTGGCGCCGCTCGGCCCCGACACCCCTGTCGGCAAGTACATGGCCAAGAACGGCCCTGGCCTGCACCACGTCGCCTACGCGGTCGACGACATCGACGCCGCGCTCGAGAAGATCGCCACCGCCGGGGTCCAGCTGATCGACTCCGAGCCGCGGGTCGGCATCCGCGACAGCCGCGTCGCCTTCCTCCACCCCCGCTCGACCGGCGGGGTCCTGACCGAGATCGTCGAACCCGCGGGAGAGCACTGATGGCTGAGCAACAACGAGTCGAGATCGGCTTTGAGGGCGGCCAGGTGATCTCCACCCGGCTCGGCGACGCCGACCTGAAGGATCTTCGCGCCCGCTTGGAGCAGGGCGGCTGGCACGACCTCCACACCGAGGAGGGGACGATCGCCCTCCAGCTCGGCAAGGTCCAGTTCCTCCGCGTCGAGTCCGGCGAGCACCGCGTCGGCTTCGGCGGCTAGGGAAGCCGATGAGAGCGCGGCGCCTGCTGGGAGCAGCTGCCGCGGCAACGCTGGCGGCGGCGCTCTGGTGGCGGAAGAACCCTTCGGCCTGTCCCTACGGCCAGCGCTTCTGGGTCGAAGCGCCGCACCCGATCATCACCCGCGAGCGGCTGCGCTCGGTGCTGCGGCCGCAGCCGGGTGAGCGCCTGCTGGAGATCGGCGTCGGCACCGGCTATTACAGCCTCAACCTCGCCGAATGGGTGGCGCCGGAGGGGAAGCTGGAGCTGTTCGACCTGCAGCAGGAGTTCCTCGACCACGTGATGCGGGCGGCCGGAGAGCGCGGGCTGACCAACCTGGTGCCGACGCAGGGCGACGCGACCCGGCTTCCCTTCGAGGACGCCTCCGTCGACGCGGTGGTCCTCACCGCCGTCCTCGGAGAGATCCCCGACGCTCCTGCCGCTCTGCGCGAGATCCGCCGTGTCCTCAAACCGAGTGGACGCCTTGTCGTCGGCGAGCTCTTCGGCGACCCGCACTTCACCACCCGCACCAGCCTCGAGCGCATGGGCGCCGAGGCCGACCTGAGCCTGGCCGAGCGCTCCGGCAACTGGTTCGGCTACTTCGCCCGGCTAACGCCGCAGTAGCGAGCGCAGCCGCTCGGTCCGCAGCGCCGTCCGCGCGGCGTTGCCGCCCGGGCCGCCGTGGAGGCCGCCGCCGGGGTGGGCCGAGGAGGAGGCGAGGTAGAGGCCGCGCACCGGCGTCGTCGGCCGGCCGAGGCCGGGGAAGGGGCGGAAGATCGCCTGCTGGTAGAGCTGGGCGGTGCCGCCGTTGATCGCGCCGCCGACCAGGTTGCGGTTGTGGCGCTCCAGGTAGAGCGGGGTCTGGACGTGGCGCTTGAGGATCAGCTGACGGAAGCCGGGGGCCAGCCGCTCGACCTCCTCCTCCATCCGGTCGGCGAAGCGCTCGCCCTCCTCCTCGCGGCTCCAGTCGCCGCTCAGCTCCCCGGCGGCGTCCGAGCGCGGGCTCTGGGGGACGTGGGTGTAGGCCCAGGCGGTCTCGGTCCCCTCCGGTGAGCGGGAGGGATCGACCATCGAGTACTGGCCGAGGACGAGGAAGGGGCGGTCGGGGATCTCGCTCGCCGCCAGCCGGGTGGTCGCCTGCGTCAGCCCGTTCATCCCTTCAGCGACGTGGACGGTGCTGGCGCGGCGGGCGTCGGGGGCGTTCCAGGGGATCGGCTCGCGCAGCGCCCAGTTGACCTTGAAGGTCGAGTTGTCGTACTGGTGGTTGCGCAGGTCCTCGCGCACCCGCTCCGGCACCACCTCGCTCGGCAGCATCTTCAGGAACAGGGCCGGCGCGCCGCAGTCGGCGAGGATGGCGCGCCGCGCCTTGAACCGTCGCCCGTCGGCGGCGACGGCGGCGTGGGCGCGCCGGCCCCGTACCTCTATTCGCTCGATCGGGGTCTCGCAGATCACCTCGCCGCCGCGATCGCACAGCCGCGCGACCAGCGCCCGGGTGATTTCGCCGGCGCCGCCCTCCGGCACCGGGTAGCCGTGCTGCTGCCCGAGCCCGCAGAGGACCCAGCCGAACATGCCGCCGCCGGAGCTCTCCGGCGTCAGGTCGGCGTGCAGGGCGTTGCCGGCGATCAGCCAGCCCCCGCCCTCGCCTTCGAAGCTCTCCTCCGCCATCCGCCGCGCCGGCAGCAGCGAGAAGCGGGCGAAGTCGGCGAGCCCGCGGGGGCCGAGCGCGGCCAGCATCCCGGCTGCGGGACGGAGCGGCGGCAGCGGGGTCAGCAGCGCCCCGACCAGGTGCGGACCGGCGCGGCGCCAGAGATCGAAGAGCCGCCGCCAGGCGTCGCCGTCACCGGGGGCGAAGGCGTCGAGCGAGGCGCAGGTCTCCTCAAGGTCCATCGAGAGCAGGGCGCAGCGGCCGTCGGGGTGGGGGTGGGCGACGACCCCCGTGGCGCTGAGCCATTTGACCCCGTAGCGCTCCAGCTCCAGCGGGGCGATGTGGCGGGAGGCGAGGGTGAGCGGGTAGAAGGCGCTGTATAGGTCGTGAACGAAGCCGGGCTCGGTCACTTCGCCGCTGCGGACCGCGCCGCCGGGTTCCGGCTGCTCCTCGCAGACGACCACCTTCCAGCCGCGGTCGGCGAGGTGGTTGGCGGCGATCAGGCCGTTGGGGCCGGCGCCGATGACGACGGCGTCTGCGTGGTTCACCCTCGTCCGACTACCCGCAGCATCCCGTCCCAAGCGGCGAGCGCTTTGACGGCCATGCTCGGGCGGCCGCCGAAGCCGCCCTCGGTCTCGCCGGCACCTTTGCCGTCACGCAGCGCCCCCTCCCCGGCGGGACGGTCGCCGGCGGTGTGCTCGAGCCGCGCCAGCGCCTGCATCGCCCGCCTCGCGGCAGCAGCCCGGTCGAGCTTTCAAGGTTGCCCCAGAGCGGCCGGTCACCGCCTCACCGTCCAGCTTCCGCTTCGCCGCCGCCAGGCCCAGCTCATTGCGGGCGAGGATCGCCACCCGTGCCCCCTCGCGCACCATCCCCTCGGCGACGGCGAGGCCCGATGCCGCTGCTGCCGCCGGTGACCAGCACCCGCTGCCCGGAGGGCTCGCGCTCGCGGATCGGTTCTTCCTCCGGCACGCCCTCGACCAATCGCTTCAGCCGCATCAGCGCCTCGGCATTGCGGACGCGGAGGGCGGCGTCGGCGACGGGGTTCCCGACCAGGAGCGAGGTCACGCGGTCGCCCGGCACCTCCTCCATCCTCACCTCGGTGCCGCCGGCGCTCTCGCGCAGGTCAAGCCCGATCGTCGCCGTTCCCAGCGGCCGCGCCTTCGCCTTCAGGACGATCCGGCTCGGTGGGTCGACCTCGATCACCTCGGTGTAGTCCTTGACCCCGACCGTCCACGAGCCGACCTTGTGGTGGAAGCGGGAGCCGACGGCGGGGAACTCCTCGTCGCAGTCGCGGATCCCGGCGGCGCCGACCACCCACCGCGGGTAGCAGTTCGGGTCGGCGAGGACGGCGAAGACCTCCTCCGGCGAGGCGTGGATGTGGACCCGGTTACGAGCCATCGCCATCCTCCGCCAGTGCCATCACTCCGCCCTCGGCGCCGTCGCCGTCGCGGAAGAAGTCCCAGAGCTCAACCCTGTTGCCCTCCGGGTCGGAGAAGTAGACGGAGCGATCGCCGCCGTCGTGCTCAACCGGCCCCTCGACCTCGACCCCGCGTTCCCCCAGGTCGTCGGTAAGAGCGTCGAGGCGGTCGTGGTCGACCGAGAGGGCGAAGTGGACGTGGCGCCCGCCGCGGTCGGAGTACTCCTTCTCGCCGGGCGGCCAGATCCCGAGCCGGCAGCGCTTCCCCACCGCCAGCCAGACCCGGTCGCCTTCCTCCAGGACGAGTTCCAGCCCGAGCTCGCGGTAGAAGGAGGCGAGCCGCTCGACGTCATCGGTCTCGAGGACCAGCTCGCAGATCCCGGCAACGGTCATATCCGTTGTTTCCCCCTTCACCTTCAGTTCAAGCCTCGCCGGAGTGACGAGAGCAGTCGGGCGGTGATCGAACTGAAACGACCCGACGAGGTCTGGCCAGTGCCAAACCTGCGCAAGTTCAGAACAGTTTCGGTCGCCAGGCTGGCAATTTCACGCACTGCTTATGTAGGTTCGTTCAATCAACACTCCGATAGGGCATCGCCGCGGGAACGACGATGGCTGGGAGTGGGGTGAGGCACAGAGGGTCTGTCTTCGAATGGCCTATCGCTATGCGAGCGATCCGGGCGAGGCCGAGGACATAGCTCAGGATGCCCTGCTCCGGGCCTGGCGTCGGCGCTCGACCCTGCGCGATCCCGACCGGCGTAACTACTGGCTGGCGACGATCGTCCGCAACGAGGCCTTCCGCCAGCACGCCCGTGTGCGCCCGGATCCGAGGGCGACGATCGAGTTCCACGAGGGAGCCGAGGACGAGGCGGTGCTGGCGGCGGTCGAGCTCGCCGATCTTCACGCCGCGCTCGAGTGCCTGAGCGAACGCGATCGCCGGTTGCTGGAGATGAAATACGAGGAGGACCTGACCCAGGCGATGATCGCCACCCGCCTCGGCATCCCGGAAGGAACCGTGAAGGTGCGGTTGCACCGCGCCCGCAACAAGCTGCGCCTGCTGTACGCGGGGGCGAGCGCGCCGGGCTGAAGTTCGGACCGCTGTACAACGCCGGCGGGAAGTCTGCTGGCGAAGATTTCTCCATGGAGATGGCAGCGCGGCAGATCGTCGCCTTCGGCGGTGGAGGCTTCTCGATGGAGTCCGGCAACCCGCTGCTCGACAACTACGTGCTGGGGCTGACCGGGGCGGAGCGGCCGCGGGTCTGCTTCCTCCCCTCCGCCAGCGGCGACGCCGACCACTACATCGTCCGCTTCTACCGGGCCTTCTCCGCCCACCGTTGCGAGCCCACCCACATCTCCCTCTTCCGCCGCGAGCAGGGTCCGGGCGACCTCCGGCGCCACCTGCTCTCCCAGGACCTGATCTACGTCGGCGGCGGCAGCGTCGTCAGCCTGCTCGGCGTTTGGCGCGCCCACGGGATCGACTCGATCCTGCGCGAGGCCTGGGAATCGGGAGTGATCCTCTGCGGTCTCTCCGCCGGCTCACTCTGCTGGTTTTCCGAGGCGGTCAGCGGCTTCCACGGTGAACCGAAGCGGTTGCGCGGCCTCGGGCTGCTGCCGTTCAGCAACTGCGTCCACTACGAGCGTGGCTCGGGGCGCGGCGAGGCCTACCACCGCTTCCTGCGCGAAGGGATGCGCGGCGGCTATGCCGCCGAGGATGGGGCGGCGCTGCACTTCCGCGGTGAGGAGTTGAGCCGGGTCGTCGCTTCGCGGCCGCAGGCGCGCGGCTACCGGCTCGACGTCGCCGGCAGCCGGGTGGTGGAGATGCGGATCGCGACCACCTACCTGGGGGATCGCGATGCGCCGCCGCAGGCGCCACTGCCGGAGGCGCTCTCGACCGCGCCCGCGGCCTGATGGCTGTAGGACGGGAAGCGACGCGGGCGACGCCGGTGCGGCGGATCCTCGCCCTCGGCGGACACGAGTTCAGCTCGCGACCGGCGGACCGGGCGGTCTGCGAGCTGCTGCTGCGGCTGGCCGGCGAACGCGGCGGTGGGCGGCCGCGGATCTGCATCCTCCCGACCGCCAGCGGCGACACCTCCGAGCAGATCGCCAGCTTCTACTCGGCCTTCGGCGAGCGGTCGTGCGAGCCCTCCGACGTCTCGCTCTTCCGCCTCAGCCGCCGGCCGATGGCATTGCGCGACCACCTCCTCTCCCAGGACCTGATCTACGTAGGCGGTGGCAGCATGGTCAACCTGCTCGCGGTCTGGGAGGCGCACGACGTCGCCTCGATCCTCAGTCTCGCCTGGCGGCGGGGCGTCGTCCTCGCCGGCCAGAGCGCGGGGGCGATGTGCTGGTTCGAGGCCGGTATCACCAAGTCCTCCGGGAAGCCGTTGGCAGCCGCCGGCCTCGGCCTCCTCCACGGCAGCCTCTGCGTCCACTACAACAACGAACCCGAGCGCCGCGCCGCCTACCTCGGCGCCGTCGGCGACGGGATGCCGAGCGGCTACGGCCTTGACGACTACGCCGGCCTCCTCTGGGAGGGCGAAGGGACTCCCTCCGCCCTGACCGCGCGCCGCGGCGCCCGCGCCTACCGGGTCAGCAGCCGCGCGGGAGAAGTGGCCGAGTCTCCCCTACCGACCCGGTTTCTTCCGGCCCCGGCCCCGGCTGCCCTGCGTGCGGACATCGCCGAGTTCCGCCGCATCAAATCGTTGCGAAAACGGGCCGGTTGGCTGGCCTGAGAATATTTTCGTACCCAGAACGTACTCCAAGCGCTAAGGTAGGCATTGAAGCGCGGGTGACTTCTTATCCGCGCGAAAACCTGGCAAGCTGCGAATTGCGGGACTTTTATAAATTTTAGAAGTCGAGTAAGGCTGTGGATATGTGGGCCCTGAAGGTGCTCCTTGAAGGATTAAGCGATGCGGCGAATGATGCCCGTGCAATTTTGTCCGTGTCCGACTCCATTTATCCACTCGCCCCACAGCGGTTGGTAAGCCCGTGAAACGCGCGGGGGCAACTGCGCTTTCCCTATTGGCGGCGCCGCTAAACGTCCATCTCCTGCAGGCGCTGGAGGCTTCCCCCCTTCCTCTGATCGATCTGCGCCGCGCCGTCGGCTCTCCGCCCCAGAGCACGATGCGGGTCTACTCGCGGACACTGGTGGAGATTGGGACGCTGGAACGGCAGCGGCAGGCCTCCTTCCCGGGCACCGTCGAATACGCGAGCACGGAGGCGGGGCGGTCGCTGCTGGAGATCGGCCAGATCCTCGAGCGCTGGCTGCAGGAAGCCCCGGCCGGGCCGATCTCCCTCGGCACCACCGCCAGCAAGAGCGCGACCAAGGCGCTGGTCGAGGGTTGGTCGACGAACATCATCCGGGCGCTGGCGGCAAAACCGCTTTCACTGACGGACCTGAACCGGCTGATCCCGCGGATCAGCTATCCCTCGCTGGAGCGGCGGCTGGGCGCCCTGCGTCTCGCCGACCTGGTCGAACCGTATCCAGGTGAGGGCCGCGGCACGCCCTATCGCGCCACCCCCTGGCTGCGGCGGGCGATCGTCCCGCTGACGGCGGGCGCCTGGTGGGAGCGCCGTTACCTCGCCGACCCGCCGCAGATCGGCCGCCTCGACGTCGAGGCGGCGTTCCTGCTGGCGATACCGCTGATCGAACTGCCGGAGAACCTGAACGGCAAGTGCCGTCTCTCTGTGGAAATCCAGGGAGGCTCCTCCCCCGTCTTCGCCGGGGTGCTGATCTGTGTCGAGGAGGGCAAGGTCATCTCCTGTTCCTCCCGTCTTGAGGGCGAGGCGGAGGGTTGGGCGTCAGGCACCGCTTCGAGCTGGATGCGGCGGATGAGCGGCCAGGATGCCGATCTCGAAGTCGGCGGCGACGCCGAGCTCGTGCGGGAGATCATCGACGCCATCCGCAAGAGCGCGCTGACCAGGACCTGAGCAGTACCCCAGGCCTCCTGGCTTAGTTACGCGCACCTGCGAAAGTGCGCACGCGACAAATTGTCAAAGGTATTTGCAGGGGAAAAGTAGCTCAAGCAACCCTGTGTACCCATTTTCAGTAGGCGTACATGGAGTTTTGTTGAGTGAGGCGGGCCTGAGGGTGATTCTCCCCTTCGGGTACAAGAAACGGTGGCCCGAGAGACCACCTTTTCTCCTTGGAGAAAGGCGTCCACCCTGTGGGCGCCTTTCTTTTTCAGAGCAGCTTCCAGCGGAAGCCGATCTCCTCGATTGCCGGCCCGAGTGGGCTGCTCGGAAGCCCCGGCCGCGTCGCCTGCCGGGGGTCGTTGTAGCCGCCCGGCGCGACGTCGTTGGGGGTATCCGGGTGGAAGATCGAGGCGAGGTACTGGATCTGTCCGCGCCCCTGGCCGAGCTCGGTCTGGCCGCCACCGTAGGCGCCGATCCCGCGCTGCTCGCAGTAGTCGTAGGCGCCGAAGAGGTTGCGGATCGGGCCGAGGCGCGAGGGCTTGACGTTGACCGTCTGCGGCGGTGACCACGGCATCGCCTCGATGTCGGCGATCGAGTGGATCGGCGCGTCCCAGGTCACCCGCTCGGAGACGGGATCGAGCAGCGGCTTCGTCTCCGCGGTCACGTCGGGGTCCTCGAGCCAGGCCTCGGGGAAGGTCTCGATCAGCTTCGCGTAGAGCTCGGGGTCGGTCTCGACGTCGACGGGGGTGCCTTTGTAGAAGCCCTTGAGGTCGAGCGAGTCGACCGCCCCGGTCTCGGCCAGCGCCGCGATCAGCCCGTCGTCCCAATCGTTGGCGGGATCGAGCTAGAAGCGCAGGGTCGGGTAGACGGCAAGGCGTTCGCGCAACGGCTCGATCGACGAGCGCGCGCCCTCCTCCCAGCCGGCCAGCCGCATCGAGTTGACGAAGTTCACCGGCTTGGGCTCCCGACCAAGCGCCTCGGCGAGGTTGATCCCCGCCTGCCGCAACGCCAGGTCCAGCGCCGCTGACTCGAAAGCCCAGCGCCGGTAGTCCCGCGACACGTCCTCCCGCACCGGCGCCCCGGCCGGGAAGAGGTCGATCTCGTCCAGCCGGTCGGAGAACTCGGCAAAGGTGAAGCTGCCACTCAACCCATCGGGCGGCCCGTGGTCCTGCTGCCCGATGTGGTCCACCGCGTCGTAGACGACGTCCTCCCCGATCCCCTCCTGACCACCACCCCGCAACCTGACGATCGTCGTCAACCGTTCAAAGGCGCCGGCGTCAAGACTCAACCCTTCGAACTCACAACTCTCGATAAGAAGCGGCAGGCCCGCGATCGAATCGAAGCTAGACATGCTTTGAGCCTAGAGGAGTTGGGTGGGGGTCACCGGACAACAGCGGG
>JBIOVP010000103.1:0-22891 GCA_044867815.1 Solirubrobacterales bacterium
GCCCTCGCCGCTCGCGGCCGAGCACGAGCAGCCGGCCCGGTTGGAGCGGCAGCTCACCGCGGCGCCGAAGCCGCGGCGCGAGACCGCGAAGGTCATTTACGGGCCGACCGAACCGGCGCCGGCTCCCGAGCCCAAGCGCGAGCCCGAGCCGACCCCCTCCACCCAGCAACCGCCGGCCGAAAGCGAACCCGCACCTGAAGCCGCCCCGGTCGGTACCGGCGACCCGGTGGAATACGAACCGCCACCCGCCCCGGAACCTGAGCCCGCGCCCGCTCCGGTCGCGAGCTCGGCCGGCGATAGCCCCGCCGGGGAGTTCGGGCCATGAAGGGGGCGTGCGGAAGGTCCAGCCTCGCCGTACTGTCGCTGGCGATGACTTCGGCGCTGGTGCTGATCGGCGCGTCGGCGCTCCCCGGCGCGGCGGCAGCCGACAACTGGCAGGCGAGCGCCAACTTTCACCTCGCCTGGCAATCGCCCACCGCGCCCGGCGCGGCCAAGTCGTACTTCCGCCTCCGCGACGAAGAGGGAAACCAGCTGGGGACGCAGGGGGAATGGCCCTGGGTCGAACTGACCCCGGTGGTGGAGGTGCCGCCGATCCCCGGTGTCTACGAAGTCGAAGCCTGGCTCGAGGACGCCGAGGGTCAGCAGTTGCGGCGCGAGACGGCGTCTCTCCACTTCGACGACGTCTCGCCCTCGCCGCCGCTGCCGGAAGCACCGCAACGGTGGCTGCTGGGGACCGATCCCGCCCTGCTCCGGATCGGCCCTCCGCTCGAGCCCTTCCCGCTTTCGGGAATCCGCGGCTACGCCCTCTCGGTCGATCGCGGCGAGGTCAGCAGGCCCTGCGCGAGCCCCGACGTCTGCACCGCCGCCGAGACCGACCTCGACGGAGGAGTCGGCGACGACACGATCGCGCTCGGAACCCTGCCCGAGGGCCTGAACTACGCCCGGGTGGTCGCGGTCTCCGGCGCCGGCGTGCCCTCGCCGCAGGCGACGGTTGTCTTCAAGGTCGACGCCAGCCTCCCCCACCTCTCGCTTCTCGGCCTCCCGAGCGGCTGGAGCGCGGGGCCGGTGAGGCTGACCGTCCACGCCTCCGACTCCCTCTCGGGGATGGCGGCGGCGGGGCCGACCGGGCCCTTCACGGCGGTCGCGGTCGACGGCGGAGCCCCAACCGTCGCCGCGGGCGACGAGGCGATCGCCTGGGTCGGCGGCAGCGGCGTCCACAGCGTCGCCTTCTACGCCCGCGACGCCGCCGGCAACGTCGCCGACGGATCCGTCGGCGCACCAGCCCCGCAAATCGCGCTGGTGCGGATCGACGAAACGCCTCCCAGGGTCGAGTTCGCCGCCGCCCAGGATCCCTCCGACCCCGAGCGGATCGAAGCGACCGTCAGCGACTCGCTCTCGGGGCCGAGTCCGACCCAGGGCGCGATCGCCCTCCGCCCGGCCGGGACCCGCGCCCGCTTCGAGCCGCTGCCCACCCGGGTCGAAGGCAGCCGGTTGGTCGCCCGCTGGAACTCCGACGACTACCCGGAGGGCAAGTACGAGTTCCTCGCCACCGGCTTCGACCTCGCCGGCAACGCGGCCAGCGGGACCGATCGCGCCCGCGGCGGCAGGATGGTCCTGGTCAACCCGGTGAAGGCGCCGGTGGCGCTGACGGCCGAGCTCTCCGGGCTCCGCTTCGAAGGGCGCCTGCGGCGAGTGGGCGGCGGCGCCCTGGTCGGACAGGAGATCGCGGTCACGGAGGCGTTCGCCGCCGGCGCCGCCGGCGCCCGCCGGACCACCCTCGTTCATACCCGGGCAGACGGCGCCTTCGCGCTGCGCCTGGAGAAAGGCCCGAGCCGGGAGGTCACCGCCAGCTTCGCCGGCACCCGCCTGCTCAGCCGCGCCGCGACGGTGGCGGCCGATCTCGCGGTGAAGGCCCAGGTCCGCCTGCGCGCCTCAGCCCGGACCGCCACGGTCGGCGGCCGGCCGGTCGTCTTCACCGGCAAGGTCGCGACGAGGGGAACTGCGCCCGGCGCCGGCGCGAAGCTCCCGGTCGAGCTGCAGTTCCGCTACCGCGGCGCTCCCTGGTCGGAGTTCCGCACCGTCGAGACCGACGCCCGCGGCCGTTTCCGCTACGCCTACCGCTTCAGCGACGGCGACAGCCGCGGCGTCCGCTTCCAGTTCCGCGCCTACACAAAAGGCCGCGAGGGCTGGCCCTTCGGACCGAGCGCCTCGCGGCCTCTCTCAGTTACCGGTCGCTGACGATTTAACGGATCGAGGCCAGCTGGCTGCTGACCGTGCCGACGACGCCCTGGGCGGTGTCGACGACGCCCGTGGCGCGGGAGGTCTGCTCCTCGATCGCCTTGCGGACGCGCTGCTCGACCTCGTTGCGACGGTTGCGGGCCTCGCGCTCGACCTGGTTGCGGGTCTTGCGGGCCTCGGTGATCGCCTTGCGTCGGGCAGTGCTGCCGCGGCGCTCGGTCCGTTTCAGCGATTTACGCAGGTTGCTGCGGTAGTTCTTGATCTGCCGCTCGGCCTTGCTGCGGTCGGTCCAGGGCTCGACCAGCTCGCCGACGCGGTCGCCGACGGTGAGGACGGCGCCGACGGGGAAGTCGACAGCGGTCTGCACCACGGTCTGGACCTGGTTCTTCTCGGCCGCTGCGGTCCTGGTGGCGGCGCGTTTCGAAGCTTTGGCGGTTTTGGCCGCGGACTTTTTCGCTTCGGTGGTGGCCCGTTTGGCCTGCGTTTTCGATTTGCTGCCGTTGCTTTTGCTCTCAGCCATGCGAAGAAAACACCTCTTCAGTCTTGATTTGGGGGCTTGGGGAAGTGCCCGAGTGTAGCGAACGTAGGTTCGTGGGAACAGGTGTTTGTAAACCGCTTGGGAAGAAGGGTTACGCGGCTTTGGCGAGCTGAGCGGCGCGCACCGTGGCCAGGGCCCCCTCGCCGTTCCCGGCGGCCATCGGGTAGCGCGACTCGAGGTCGAGCATCGCCTCGGAGAGCTCGCCTCCGCCGAAGGCGACGGCGCCGCCGGCCGCGCGGACGATCAGCTGGGCGGCGGCGGCGTCGACCGAACGGCAGGAGCGCAGGCTCAGCATCGCGTCGAAGCGGCCGGCGCCGACATAGGCGGCGGAGATCGCGATCGCGCCGACCACTCGCAGGCGGAAGACCTTGCCGGCGAGGGCCTCGAGGGGCGCCAGCGACCACTCCGGCTCCGCCGACTCGACCCCGACCACCTCCAGCCGCTCGACCTCGGCGGTGACGCGCGCCGGCCTCTGGTTCAGCTGCGCGCCCTCGCCACGCTTGGCGAGGAACTCCTCGTCGGCGCCGAAGTCGTGGACGAAGCCGAAGTCGACGTCAGCCATCGAGGGGCCGGAGGCGACGGCGATCGAGACCGCGAAGGAGGGGATCGTACGGCGGGCGTTGAGCGAGCCGTCGATCGGGTCGATCACCACCCGCGCCTCGCCGCCCTCGCCGAAGGAGACTTCGCCGCGCTCCTCGGAGACGGCGACGAAGGAGGCGCCGGCGGCGGCGAGTTGGTCAAGCTCGGCGAAGACGGCGTCCTCGCATTCGCGGTCGATCACGAGGGTGCGGTCGCCGCCCTCGCCGACCCCCTCGTAGACCGTGCGCTCCTCGCTCGTCCGGGCCCGCTCGAAGATCGGACGCTGGGCGCCGACGATGCGGCGGCAGATCGCCGGCCAGTCAGCGGAGAGAACGTCCATCGGGCGCATGCTAGATGGATCAACCGGCGCGCTAGCTTTGGGTGGTGCGCGAGGACCACCCAGCGACGGATGCTGCCGCTTCCGAGCGCGAGCGCGCGGTCGCGCACGAGGCCGGGCCGCTGCTGATCGTCGGCGCCCCCGGCACCGGCAAGACCGAGCTGCTGGCCCGCCGGCTCGCCCACCTGGTCGCCGCCGGCGGCCGGCCGGAGACGTCGCTGATGATCGCCTCCCGCCAGGCGACCGCGGCGCGCCTGCGCGAACGCTGCGAGGCGCTGCTGCCCGGCTCCTACGAAGAGCTCTGGATCGGCAGCTGGGACGCGATCGGCGAGCGCCTGCTGCGCGAGTACTCCGAGGAGGCGGGCCTCGACCCCTTCTTCGATGTCCTCAGCCGGGCCGAGCGGCTGGCGCTGCTGCTCGACCGCCTCGACCGCCTGCCGCTGCGCCGGCACGAGATCCGCGGCAACCCGACCGGCCTGGTGGCGCGGCTGCTGGCCCGGATCGACACACTGAAGGCCGAACGGATCGGCCCGATGACGCTGTCGGAGCGGGCGCGGGCACAGGAGGCCGCGGCCGGCGACGAGGCCGGGCGCGAGGCGGTCCGCCGCGAGCTCGAGTTCGCCGAGCTCTACGCGACCCACGACCGCATCGTCGCCGAGTCCGGCAGCCTCGACCGCGGCGACGTCTTCCTCGCCCTCGACTGCCTACTGGTCGAGCGGCCCGACGTGCGGCGTCGGTGCGCCGAGCGCTTCGACCAGGTGATGGTCGACGAACTGGAGGAGGCGACGGCGGCCCAGCGGGCGGTCCTGGAGACGCTCGCCGCCGAGACCCCGAATCAGCTCCTCGCCCTGGAGATCGGCCCGGCCGCGGAGGTGACGCCGGCGGAGGAGTGGTTCGACTCGGTCCACCCGGGCGGCGACCGTGTCCTCCTCGCCGATCGCTTCCGCGATCCCCAGCTCGGCTTCTGGCGCTGCGCCAACGAGCGCGCCCAGGCGCAGGCGGTGGCGCGGGCGGTCGAGCACCTGGTCGCGGCGGGCGCCGCCGCCGACGAGATCTGCGTCCTCGTCGCCGATCCGGTCAAGCAGGCCGGCGCCGTCGCCGCGGCGATGGAAGAGCGCGGTATTCCCTTCCACCTCTCGGGGCCGACGGCGCTGTTCCAGCGGCCGGAGGTGCGCGACGCGATCGCCTGGCTGCGGGTGCTGGCCGACCCCGACGATTCGGCGGCGGCGGCACGGGCGTTGACCCGGCCGCCGGTGGAGCTGCGCTCGGGCGACCTGGCGCGGCTGACGACGATCGCGCGGCGGCGCAAGCAGGACATGGTCGCCGCCTGCGAGGCCGCTCTTGACAGCCCCCGGTTCCAGCCCGAGGCGCGGGAGCGGATCCAGACCTTCCTCAAGCTCTACGAGGGAGCGGCGACGGTGATGGAGGAACGGCGGGCCGACGTCTTCGTGCGGCGGCTGATCGAGCAGGTGGGCCTGCGGCGCCAGCGCCTCTTCGCCGCCCAGCCCGAGGTCGCCGAGCGGCTGCTCGGTCTCTCCCACCTGGCCGAGCTGGCGACCGCCTGGGCCCGGCGCGAACCGCAGGGCTCGACCCGGGACTTCGTCGCCTACCTCAGCGCCGTCGCCGAGGCGGGGACCGAGCCGGAGGAGACCGAGCACCAGCACTCGCCGGGCGCGGTCAACGCGATGGCGACCTCGGCGGTGAAGGGGCTCGGCTTCGACCACGTCTTCGTCCTCGGCCTCGAGGAGGAGGCCGACTGGGAGCAGATCGGCTGGCCGGCGCGGAGCGGCCTCGTGCTCTCGCGGCTGGAGCGCACCACCGGCGGCGAGGCGGCGGGGCCGAGCCGATACTACGAGCGGGCGCTGGAGGCGGCCTCCGCCGAAGGCGCTGCCGAGGAGGTGCACGAGGAGGAGCTGTTCGGGCCGGCGGAGGGGCTGCACGCGACCTACCGCGCCCTGCGCGAGCAGGTGCTGGAGGCCTCCTGGCGGGCGGGGCGGGAGCTATCGGAGCCGCGCCTCGACACCGCGATCGACGTCAACCGGGCGATCGCCCGCTACCTGGAGCTGCTGAAGCTGGCGGCGCTGGCGCAGCGGCCGGGCGAGGAGACGACGGCGGAGGCGATCGAGGCGGTCAACGGGCTGCTGCGGCAGGTGGCGACGCCCGAGCAGCAGGCCGAGCTCGACGCCTCGGCGCTGGACGCCTACCTGCTCGACTCCGAGCACGAGCGCGGTCGCCGCCTGGACCTGGTCGCGGCGCGCGAGGAGCCCTCCCTGGCGGCCTTCCTGCCAAAGCGCGGCGACGGGATGCTCAGCCTCTCGGCCTCCGACCTCTCGCTCTACCTCACCTGCCCGCTCAAGTACAAGTTCGCCCGCGTCTTCGGGATCCCCCAGGAGCCGACGATCAACCAGCGCTTCGGAATCCTCTTCCACAACGTCCTCGAGCGCTTCCACAAGGAGCCGCCGGAGGATCCCGCGGAAGGGCTGGCGGTGCTGAACCGGCTCTTCGAGGCGGGCTGGCGGCGGACCGGGTTCGGCTCCAGCGACGACGAGCTGCAGTTCCGCGACCGGGCGCGGGAGGCGCTGCGGCTCTACTGGGAGCGCGAGCGCGAGGCCGAGGGCGAACCGGTCTGGCTGGAGAAGAAGTTCGACTTCAAGGTCGGCGACCACCACGTCCGCGGCCGCGTCGACCGCGTCGACCGCCTACCGGACGGCGACTACGAGCTGATCGACTACAAGACCGGGGAGCGCAAGAGCGAAGCGGACCTCGACGACGACCTGCAGCTGGCGCTGTACCGGATGGCGGCGCGCGAGGCCTGGGGCATTGAGGCGAGCACCGGCAGCTACTACTACGTCCTCGACGCCGAGAAGGTGCCGGCACCGACCCGCCCCGACGACGCCGAGCGGGTCGAGCGCACGGTCCTCCAGGTCGGCGAGGGCATCCTCTCCCAGGACTTCGAGCCCCGCCCCTCCCCCAGCGTCTGCAGCTGGTGCGACTACCGGCTGATCTGTCCGGCGGCCGAAGCCTGAGTCACGCACTGGACTCTCAGCAACCGCAAGGCCTCACCTCGTTTGAGACGGGGCCTCTCCCGCTCAGAGGGTGTAGCAGCTCGGTCGACCCGCGCTCTTCACCTGGATGAACCCTCCGCTGCTGACACCGACATGGGCGATCCATTGGCATTCGATTTCTTCGCCCGCCGCCACGCCGGGGTAGAAGTTCGCGACGAGACAATCAAAGCGCGAGGAACTTCGGCGGGTACACCGTCCCGTGCCCCAAGCGATGCATTCCGAGTCGCGTTCACATTCCTGCTTTGCATAGGCCTTGGCGGTGTTCCTAGCCTTGCCGTAGCTGACGTACCAGCCACTTGCCTCGGCGACACCGACGAATAACAAGAGCCGCGCGATGGCAAGCAGGGCGATCTTCAACTTCATGGCCTCCCCTTTCCGATTGAAGATCGTGAGAATACCCAAATAGGACTCCAACTTATGCGACGAGGTCGCCAATCCGCGCTTTGGTCCCCCAGGGGGGACCAAATCTCGTAGTCGCCGCCCTTTCAGAGGGGTCTTGGACCGAAGATCTAGTTCGTCTCGTCGCCGCGCTGGCGGAGGAAGCGCTGGAACTCGCGGGCGAGAGTGTCGGCGTTGGGGAGGTCGCCTTCCTCATCGAGGAGGTCGACCTGTTCGGCCTCGATCCGGGAGACCAGCTCTTCGATCTCCGGGTTGGCGGCGACGGCGCGCCCGATCTGCTCCTCGTAGTCGGCGGTTTCCTCCTCCAGCTCGGAGGCCTCGACGGCGATCCCGGTCAGGCCCTCGAGCCGGCGCAGCAGCGCCAGCGCCGCCTTCGGGTTGGGGACGGCGGCGACGTAGTGGGGCACCGCCGCCCAGAGCGAGGCGGAGTCGATCCCGTTGCGGCGGCAGAGGTCGTGGACTACGCCGACGATCCCGGTCGGCCCCTCGTAGTTGGAGCGCTCGAGTTCCAGCTCCTCGACCAGCTCGGCGCTGGAGGCGAGGCCGGTGATCGGCACCGGCAGGGTGTGGGAGACCTCGGCGATCAGGGCGCCGAGGGTGATGATCATCTCCACCCCGAGGGCGTCGGCGACGGTCGCGATCGTCTCCGAGAAGGTGCGCCAGCGCAGGTTCGGCTCGGTCCCGTCGAGCAGGACCAGGTCACGGTCGGCGCTGGGGACGCGGACGGCGAAGACGTTGTTCTCCGGCCAGTCGATCCGGCGCGTCTGACCTTCGTCCATGGTGATCGTCGGGCGGGTCGACTGGAAGTCGAAGTAGTCCTCGGGATCGACCTGGGCGATCAGCTCGGCGTCGAGTGAGTTGGCGACCGCGCCGAGCGCGGTCGAGGCGGCCGCGGCGGCGTCGTTCCAGCCGCGGAAGGCGCAGACCATCACCGGCGAGCGCAGGTGGGGCAGGTCCCCTTCCCAGGTCAATGAATCCACGCTTTCGAGCGTAGACCATCCAGTTGAGCGCCCTGGCTCAGGCGGCGCGGGCGCGGCGGAACAGCTGTGCCGCCATGAACAGCGCCAGGGCGGCGAAGGTGAGCTGCAGGGTGCGCTCGGAGACGTGGTTGGCGACGGTGACGCCGATCCAGACGCCGAGCGGCGAGAGGGCGCCGATGATCAGCGCCTCACGGACGCGAACGTTGCCGTAGCCGTTCTGGCGGTAGGCGCCGACGAGGGCGACGAGGACGATCATCAGCAGCGAGGTCGACTCCGCCTCGACCTGGCTGAGGCCGATGAAGATCGTCAGCGCCGGAACGAAGAGGACGCCGCCGCCGACCCCGACGAGGCCGCCGGTGAGGCCGCCGAATAGGCAGATGAGGATCGCTGCCGCCTCGCTCATTTCCGCGCGCCCGTCACGAGAGGATCAGCTCCACGGCGATCGCCACCAGCAGCAGGGCAAAGAGGTAGGAGACGGCGCGCTGGGGGATCCGCTGCTGGATCGCGGTGCCGAGGAGGACGCCGGCGATCGCCGGGATCGCCAGCACCAGGCCGGTGGCGACGTGGACGTTGCCGTAGATCCCGCCCTGGGCGATTGCGCCGAGCAGGCCGATGAGGACGATCGCCGCGAGGCTGGTGCCGGTGGCGAGGCGCTCGCCGTAGGCAAACCAGAAGATCAGCAGCGGCACGATGATCGTCCCGCCCCCGACCCCGAAGAGGCCGCTGAAGATGCCGGCCAGGGTGCCGATTGCCGCCAGCTTCCAGATCGCGTGGTCGGGGGTGTCTGAGCTCGTGGGTCCTATAGACCCCATCAGCTCAGACACGTCGGGATATCGCGTCGCCTGGGGGCATCCCGCGATACTAAGGCCGTGCCAAGCGACCTGGAGAGCGGGAGCGGCGACTGGGCGGCGCGCCTGGAGCCGCTGCGCCGCCAGCCCGGTCGAGCCGCCGTCCTCACCGACGTCGACGGTACCCTGGCGCCGATCGTCGAGCGGGCCGACGAAGCCGCGGTGCCGGCGGCGGCGCGCGAGGCGCTGGCGGCGCTGGCCGAGCGCTACGCGCTGGTCGGCTGCATCTCCGGCCGGCGGGCGGAGGAGGCGCGGCGACTGATCGGGCTCGACTCGCTCGCCTACGCCGGCAACCACGGGCTGGAGCTGCTGCTGCCGGGCGAGGAGGCGCCGCGGCCCGACCCCTCGATCGCCGGGCGCGAGACCGAAGCGGCCGAGTTCCTCGCCGAGGCGGACGGCCGGCTCGAGGCGGCCGGGCTGCGCCGGGAGGACAAGGGTCCGATCCAGGCCCTGCACTGGCGCGGCACCGAGGACGAGGGGACGGCGGAAAGCCGCGCCCGCGAGATCGCCAACGAGGCGGGCCGGGCGGGGCTGGAACCGCGCTGGGGGCGCAAGGTTCTGGAGCTGCGGCCGGCCGGGGGCGGCGGCAAGGACGGGGCGGTTGCCTCGCTGCTCGCTGACGAGCGGCTCGACCGCGCCGCCTACGCCGGCGACGACCGCACCGACCTCGACGCCTTCCGGCGCCTGCGCCAGTTGCAGGAGGAGGGACGGCTGAACGCGGCCGTCTGTGTCGGTGTCCTCTCGGCCGAGGCGCCGGCCGAGCTGGCGGAGGAGTCCGACGTCACCGTCGGCGACCTCGACGGCTGGCTGGCGATCCTGCGGTGGCTGGCGGAGCCCGGGGAATCGACCGCCTGAGGCGATGACCTACACCGACCTGCTCCGCGCCAGCGTTTTCATCACCGCCGCCGAGGCGACCGCGCTCGGGGCGATCACGGCGCTTGCCGCCAACCGCGACGGCGAAACCATGATCGCCCTGGTCGCCGCCGGCTGGTGGCTGGTGGCGCTGGCGATCGGCGTCTACCTGGGCCGGCCCCACCGCGCCGCCGAGGACGTCCGCGACGCCCTCGCCCGCGCAAGGACGGCGACCTCGCTGCCCGAGCAGAGCCCCGCCCGGATCGCCTTCACCCGCCTCTGGCCGATCGCCTTCACCGCCCTCGCCGCCGGCGTCCTCGGCATCTTCTTCCCCGGCGTCGCCGCCGTCGGCGCCGGCTACGCCCTGATCGTCTCCCTCGCCTGGCACACCCGCGAGGCAGCGGTCCTGGCGATCGAGCAGCGCGACGGCGTCAAGTTCTACGTCGTCCCGACGCCGGCGCTGCGGCCCATTGAGCTGGTGCGGGCGCCGGGGCTGCGCAGCGACGGCCTCGGTGCGGTCTAGCCCTTCAGCAGCTTCTTGAACTGAGCCCAACTGCGGGTGTTGGCCACGTCGTCGGCGGTGAGCCAGGCGCGACGGGCGGTGGCGACGGCGTAGGCCATGTTGTCGAGGGTGTCGACGCCGTGGGCGTCGGTGTTGAGGATGATCTTGACGCCGGCCTCAACGGCGAGGCGGGCGTGGAGGTCGGAGAGGTCGCGGCGGTTGGGGTTGCCGTTGATCTCGATCATCGTCCTGGTGCGGGCGGCCGCCTCGGCGACGGCCTCGACGTCGATCCCGTAGGGCTCGCGGCGGCCGATCAGGCGGCCGGTGAGATGGCCGATGCAGTTGACGTCCGGGTTCTCGATCGCGGTGACGACGCGCTCGGTCATCTGCTTTTCGGAGACGTTGAAGGAGGTGTGGACGGAGGCGACGACCCAGTCGAGGGCGGCGACGAGGTCGTCGGGGTAGTCGAGGGAGCCGTCGAGGCCGATGTTGATCTCCGAGCCGGCGAGGAGGCGGAAGTCGCCATCGCCGTTGGACGCGTTCCAGGCGCGCACCTCCTCGATCCGCTCCCGGAGGCGCTCGGCGGTGACGTGGTCGCCGAAGCCGTGGCTGGCGGAGTGGTCGGTGATCGCCAGGTAGGCGTATCCCCGGTCGCGGGCCGCCTCGGCCATCTCCTCCAGGCTGTTGCGGCCGTCGGAAAGGGTGGTGTGGGAGTGGAGGTCGCCCTTGACGTCGCCGAGCTTGACCAGGTCCGGCAGCTTCCCTTCGCGCGCCGCCTTCAGCTCACCGCGACCCTCGCGCAGCTCCGGCTCGACGTAGGAGTAGCCGAGGCGCTCGTAGACCTCGGCCTCGGTGGCACAGGTCTGGACGTCGCCGCTATCGGTCTCGCTGATCCCGTGCTCGGAGACCGAGAGGCCGCGGGCGACCGCCTCTTCGCGCAGCTGCACGTTGTGGGCCTGGGAGCCGGTGAAGTGCTGGAGCAGGTTGCCGAAGGCGGCCGGCGGGACGATCCGCAGGTCGACCGAGACGCCGTTGTGGGTCTGGGCGCGGACGCCGTTGGGGCCGGGGGTTCCGGCGGCGGCGATCAGCGGGTGCGAGGCGAGGTGCTCGGCCAGCGCCTCGGGCTCCTCGGCGGTGGCTATCAGATCGATGTCCTTGCAGGTCTCGCCCCAGCGCCGGACCGAGCCGGCGACCTCGACCCGGTTGGCGGCCGGGTGCTCGCGCAGCGCCTCGGCCAGCTCCTCGGCGATCGGCTTCACCTTCGAGAGCAGGAGGCGGCCGGGTCCCTCGCCGGGCTCGCCGAGGCGCTCCAGGGCGGCGAGGATGTTCTCCTCCGCCTTCGGGCCGAGGCCCTTGACGTGGCGGATCTTTTCCGCCTCCCCCGCGGCTTTCAGATCCTCCATCGAGGAGATTTCCAGCTCCTCGAAGAGGCGGCGGGCGGTCTTCGGGCCGACCCCCGGGACCCGCGTCACCTCGATCAGGGTCGGCGGAAACTTCGCCTTCAGCTTCACCGCGGCCGGGATCTCGCCCGTCCCGATCAGCGCGTCGATCTTTTCCGCCAGGGTCTTGCCGACGCCGGGGACCTTCGTCGCCTCCCCCCGCCCCGCCAGCTCGGCGACCGAGACCGGGCTTTCACGGATCGCCTTGGCGGCGGTGCTGTAGGCGAGCACCCGGTATTTCACCGCCCCGTCGAGCTCGTAGAGGATGCCCAGCTCTTCGAGGGCGGCGGCGATCTCCGCGTTCGTCACCCGCCAAGGAATACCATCGCGGGGCTGGCGGGTAGGGAGAGCGAACGCCTTTTCCGACCCTGGACAGTGGTCAGGTTGGTCTCCGCGTCTAGAATCGAACCGTGAGCTCGCCTGCCGAGACCGCAGTCGTCTGCGACACGACCTGCTACCTGCCGACCGAGCTTCTGGCCGAGCGGGGGATCAAGGAGATCAGCCTCTACGTCGCCGTCGACGGTCAGCAGGAACGGGAGTCGGAGATCTCCGACTTCGACGAATTCTACGAGCGGCTGCGTGCGTCCGAAAGCGGCGCCACCACGTCGCAGCCCTCGATCGGGGACTTCCTCGAGGTCTACGAGCCGCTGCTCGCCGAAGGCCGGGAAGTGGTCTCGATCCACATCTCGGCCGGCATCTCCGGCACCTTCGAGGCCGCCGGCCAAGCGCGCGAGCGGCTGATCGAGGAAGGCAAGGGCGGCGAGCGGCTGCACCTGATGGACTCGCGCTCGGCTGCCGGCGGGATGGGCCTCTGCGCGCTCGGAGCCGCCTCCGCCGCGAGAGCCGGCGCCGACGCGGCGGGGGCGATCGCCCGTGCCGAGGAGGCCCGCAACGACCTGAAGATGTGGTTTGCGATCGACACCCTCGAGTACCTGCGCCGCGGCGGCCGCATCGGCGGCGCCCGCGCCTGGATCGGCGGCGCCCTGAAGATCAAGCCGATCCTCACCCTCGAGGAGGAGATCACCCCGATCGAGCGGGTCCGAACGCGCGCCCGCTCACTCGAGCGGCTGCGCGACTACATGCGCCAGCGGCACGAATCCGGCGCCGACGGCTGGGTCGTCCAGTACATCCAGGACAAAGAGACGGCCGACGTGATGATCGAAGACTGCTACGAGATCTTCGGCTGCGAGCCCGCCTTCATCTCCGAGGTCGGCCCCGTCCTCGGCGCCCACGTCGGGCCGGGCCTGCTCGGCGTTGGCTCGGTCCATACCGAGCTGATTGCCTACTAGTCGCGCTCAACGGTTCTTACGGCGGCGCAACATTGCGCGCGCACCAATGAAAAAGCCGACAGCGGCGGCACCGACGATCAGCTGCTGTTTGTGATCCTCAACCTGGCGGCGCCAGTCGGTCAGTTCGTTGACCCGTCCGCGCAGGGACTCGACCGAGGTGCCGAGCTGGCGGCGCTTGAGGTCGATATCGCGGCGGATCTCGGCCGGGGAACGGCCAGGGGCACCGGTGGTCACGAGGCCTCCCTTTCCAGCATCTCCTTGGTCAGCCTGGCCTCCTCGATTGCCTGCTCGGGCACCGGCGGCGAACCGGACTTGAGCGCTTTCGAGGCGATCCAGCCGGCCAGCGCGGCAAGCAGGAGGAAGATCGCCGCGGTGACGAAGTATCCGGCCCAGATGTTGCCGCTGAACAGTTCTTCGCCCAGCACCCAGGCGATCCCGTGCAGGATCATGATCAGCGCCAGGAAGGCGAAAGCGCCGGCGGCGATGCCGACCCCCGCGCCGCGCGCGAGCTTACCGACTTTCTCGGAGACCTCGGCCTTGGCGAGCTCGATCTCCTCGCGAACCAGGGTCGAAGCGTTTTCGGAGACGTCGACGACGAGGTCGGCGATAGAGCGCTGCTCCGGAGGGGGCGGCGGTCCCGGGGGGGGAATCGGCGGCGGGTTGACGGGTGGCTCCTGCATCGCGCCCTCCTACTCCGGTGGGTCCTCGTCGTAGATGCGGCGGTAGAGCAACCCCGCGGCCCGGGCGGCGACGATGCTCGCGAGCGCGCCGGTCGCGGCCAGGAGGCCGCTCCAGACGAGGCGTTTGACCAGCTCGTTGTCCACTAGCTCAAGTCCTTCCCCATGGGAGTTGGGCAGTAAACCCTATCCGCGCGGCTCGAGGCCGTCGCAGATGGTCGTGACAAGAAGATCCCGCGCCTGGTCGAAGTCGGTGTCGGAGGCCGGGATCGTCCCGAAGATCCAGCCCGAGAGCAACTGCTCGATCGCCCCGTAGAAGGACATCGAGGCGAACATCGGCGCCACGTCGCCGCGGAAGTCGCCGCTGGCCTGACCGTCGGCGACGATCTTCGCGATCGACTCGTACGCGCGCTGGATCTGCTCGAGGTGGGTCTTGCCGAACGAGTTCGCCGCCCGCGTCACCTCGACGATGATCACCTTCATCAGCTCCGGGTCGTGGCGGTAGGAGTCGAAGATGAAGGTCGCCACCGCCCCCAGCTTCCGGCGCGGGCTGGCCGCGGTCCTGTCGGCCTCCTCGATCGCCGCCAGCAGCAGCGACCAGCGCTCGATGAAGAGTTCGTTCAGGACCTCGTCCTTGGATTTGAAGTAGTGGTAGACGAGGCCGTAGGCGACCCCTGCCTCGTCGGCGATGTCGGAGACGCGGGTGGCGTGGAAGCCCTGGCGGGCGAAGACGCGGATCGCGGCGTCGAGGATGAGGCGCCGTTTGTCGGCGGGGGGTGCCTGCGCCATCAGCTGCGGTCCTCCGTCGGCTGCGGCCAGGCGTAGGCGTCCGGTTGGCGGTTGGCGAGCGAGGGCAGTTGCTCGCGCACCCGCTCCAGGTACGCGAAGTCGAGCTCGGCGGCGACGAAGCACTCCTCGTCGGGCGCGGTGGCGAGGACGACCCCCCAGGGGTCGGCGATCAGCGAGCGACCGAAGGAGCTGTGGTGCGGCGGCGCCTCGCCGACCTGGTTCGGGGCGACGACGAAGAGCTGGTTCTCGATCGCCCGCGCCCGCAGCAGCACTTCCCAGTGGTCGCGGCCGGTGGCGAGGGTGAAGGCCGAGGGGACCGCGATCAGGCGGGCGCCGCGGAGGGCGAGGATGCGGAAGAGCTCGGGAAAGCGGAGGTCGTAACAGACGGTGAGACCGGCGGTGAGCTCTCCGATCGAGGCGACGACCGGTTCGGTGCCGGCCCGCTCGAACCCGGACTCGCGATAGGTGACGCCGCCGGCGTCGACGTCGAACATGTGGATCTTGCGGTAGACGGCGAGGTCCTCGCCCCGCGGATCGATCAGAACCGAGGTGTTGGAGGCTTTCTCCCCCTCACCGCCGCGCTCGGAGATGCTGCCGGCGAGCAGGTGGATGCCGAGCTCACGCGCCCAGCCACGGGCGGCGCCGAGGCTGGGACCGTCGAGCGGCTCGGCGCCCGCGACCAGTTCCTCTCCCCCGCCCAGCAGGTTCCACTTCTCCGGCAGGGCGACGAATTCGGCCCCGTCGTCGGCGGCGGCGCGCACCAGGCGCTCGGCCGTGGCCAGGTTCCTGTCCTTGTCCCCTTTTGAGTTGAGCTGTACCGCCGCTGCGCGCACGCTTGCCCTTCGTTGATTGACCAGTCAATCGACTAGGCCCAGTATATGAACGCCCGGGGCGTCTTGAGGCTCTAGAGGTTCAACTGGCGAGCGACGATCCGGTCGAAGAGTCGCGTCGGGATGAACGGCTTCAGTTTCGCCTGCAGCTTCGCGTCGAGGCCGACCAGGTAGCGCGTCCTCGGCCGGCTCGATTCCAGCGCATGGGCGATCGCCTTCGCCACCTTCTCCGGCGGGATCCCGCGCTCGGCGGTGTCCTCGATCACCTTGCGGAACTTCTCGATGGCGGCGCCGTAGAGGATGTTGGTCTGCGGAGACCTGGCTTCGATGTCCTCCGCCTTGCGCTGGCCGCGCTCCCAGATCGGGGTGTCGATCGAGCCCGGCTCGATGATCGCGACCTCGATCCCCCACGGCCGCAGCTCCCGGCGGAAGACGTCGCCGATCGCCTCCGTCGCGAACTTGGAGGCGTGGTAGGGCCCGCCGAAGGGAAAGGCGATGCGGCCGCCGATCGAGCTGAGGAAGACCACCCGGCCTTCGGCCCGGCGGATCTGCGGCAGCAGCGCCTGCGTAACCGCCACGTAGGCGACGAGGTTGACCTCGAGCTGGCGGCGCAGGTCCTCGAGTGGAATCGTCTCCAGCGGCCCCGGCACGGCGACGCCGGCGTTGTTGACGAGGCCGTCGAGCCCGTCCGGGCTCTCGCGCTCAATCTGCGCGGCCGCGGCGACGATCTGCTCGGGGTCGGTGACGTCGAGGAAGACCGGCGTCAGCCGGTCCGTCGCCTCTCCCTGCAAACTCTCCGCGTCCTCGGCCTTCCGCACGCCGGCGAAGACCCGCCAGCCCGAGCCGTCGAGCCTCAGCGCCGTGGCGCGGCCGATGCCCGTTGACGCTCCGGTCACAAGTACGGATCGCATCCCCCGAGGCTATAGAGGAGCGGTCATGGGCAGATGACGTTCCGGAAAACGCGGGCTTCTCGGGCTCCGGAAGGGGAGAGAACAACGCTCCCGATTCTTGACACAACAGGGTGGAGCAAGAATCGGATACGCGAAGCAGGCGAGCCTGGGAGCTGGCGGCGAGGCAGCACGGCATCGTCACCCGGCAGCAGTTGCTGGCGCTGGGCTTCGGGCGAAGGTCGATCGAACATCGGGTGGCACGGGGGCGCCTCTTCCCGGTCAGCCTCGGCGTCTATGCGGTGGGCTGGCCAGCGCTCGATCGGCGGCGTCCCAACCACTTCGCCGGCGCAGACGCTGGTCGATCTCGCGACCGAACTCGACCCCATTCCATTGGAGCGAGCGGTGAACGACGCCGACAAGCGCGACCTGATCGATCCGGAAGCCTTGCGAGCAGAGCTCATTCGCTTTCGCGGCGAGCCCGGCATCCGTCCCCTGCGCCACCTGCTCGACAGGCTTTTCTCCCGGCTTTCGGACTCGGACCTGGAGATCTACTTCCGCCGCATCGTCAGCGCGGCGAAGCTCCCGATGCCCCGCACCAAACAACGCGTGAACAAGTTCGAGGTCGACTTCTTCTGGCCCGATCTCGGGCTCGTCGTCGAGACGGACGGCCTCCGCTATCACCGCACCCCCTCGGCCCAAGTTCGGGACGCCCGCCGCGAACGGGCGCATGTTATGGCGGGGATGACGCCGCTGCGCTTTACGCATTACGAGGTCCGCTACGAACCCGGCCGCGTCAGGGTGGCGCTAGTCAAGACGATCGCGATGCTCCAGAGGCGCAACCGGTTCTGACCCCAGCCCGCTGGGGCAGGAATCCGATGCGAGGCGTGACCACAGAGGCAACGGCGTAACCTTGTGCTGTCGTGCACGAGACCAGCAAGGACGACGCCGAGCGCAAGCAGGTCACTGTCCTGTTCGCCGACGTCAGCGGCTCGATGGACCTCGCCGAGCAGGAGGACCCTGAGGAGTGGCGCAAGATCATGCAGCGCTTCTTCTCGATCCTCGCCGACACCGTCACCCGCTTCGAGGGGACCGTTGACAAGTTCACCGGCGACGGGATCATGGCGATCTTCGGGGCACCGGTCGCCCACGAGGACCACGCCCGCCGCGCCTGTTACGCCGCCCTGCGGATGCTCGACGACGTCGCCGAGTACGCGGCCGAGCTGCGCCGCGAGCGCGGGCTCAACTTCTCGACCCGGATCGGGATCAACTCCGGCGAGGTCGTCGCCGGGGCGATCGGCGAGGGCGGCGGCTCCTACACCGCGATCGGCCACACCGTCGGACTGGCACAGCGAATGGAGTCGCTGGCCGAGCCCGGCAGGGCCTACCTGACCGAGCACACCGCCAAGCTGGCGCGCGGCTACCTCGATCTGCGCGACCTCGGCGAGTTCGAGATCAAGGGCGCCAGCCGACCGGTCCAGGTCTTCGAGCTGGCCGGGGTCGGCGAGGCGCGCTCCCGCCTCGACCTCGCCCGCGAGCGTGGCTTTTCCCGCTTCGTCGGCCGCGAGCGCGAGCTGGCGAAATTGGAGGAGGCGCTGGGGCGTGCGAGCGCGGGTGAGGCCGCCGCCGTCGGCGTCGTCGCCGAACCGGGAATCGGCAAGAGCCGGCTCTACCTCGAGTTCGTCGAGCGCTGCCGCAGCGAGGGGGTCGAGATCTTCCAGGCACAGGGCCAGGCGCACGGGATGGCGATCCCCTTCATGCCGATCCTGCAGATGCTGCGCTCCTTCTTCGGGATCGCCGACAACGAGCCCGAGCAGCTGGCGCGCGAGAAGACCGCCGGCCGGGCGCTGCTGCTCGACCCCGCCTTCGCCGAGGACCTGCCGCTGATGTTCGACTTCCTCGGCGTCCCCGATCCCGAGCGGCCGGTGGCGCAGATGAGCCCGGAGGCGCGCCAGCGCGCGCTCGCCGAAGTCCTCTGCCGCCTGGTCAGCAAGCCCTCGCGGCAGAGAACTCTGCTGCTGGTGTTCGAGGACCTGCACTGGATCGACGAGGGCAGCCAGGCGATGCTGAACGGCCTGGTCGAGGGGTTCGGCGGGACGAAGACGCTGGTTCTCTTCAACTACCGCCCCGAGTACTCGCCCCCCTGGGCCGAGGCGGACTGCTTCGAGGCGCTGGAGCTGGCGCCGCTACGGCACGAGGACACGCGCGAGCTGCTGCGCGACCTCGCCGGCGAGGACCCCTCGCTCGACGGTCTCGACGAGCCGATCCACGAGCGCACCGGTGGCAACCCGTTCTTCATCGAGGAGATCGTCCGCGAGCTGGCCGAGGCCGGCTACCTGGAGGGGGAGCGCGGCGCCTACCGCCTCGCCCGTCCGATCGAGGACGCCGGCGTCCCGGTGACCGTACAGGCGGTGCTGGCTGCGCGGATCGACCGCCTCGACGCCGACGCCAAGCAGCTGCTGCAGGTCGCCTCGGTACTCGGCAAGGAGGTGGGCGAGGAGGCGCTGGCGATGGCCGCCGGCCTCGACGCCGAGGCGATGGAGACGGCGCTGCGGGCGCTGGTCGAGGGCGGCTTCCTCTACGAAGCGCAGCTGTACCCGGAGCGGCTGCTCGCCTTCCGCCACCCGCTCACCCGCGAGGTGGCCTACGGCACCCAGCTGGCGGAGCAGCGGGCGGCCACCCACGCCGCGGCGGCGCGGGCGCTGATCGAGCTGGAGGCGCCGGAGCGCTATGACGAGCTCTCGGCCCTGATCGCCGACCACCTGCGCCAGGGCGGGGAGACGCTCGAGGCCGCGCGCTGGTCGGCCCGCGCCGCCTACTGGGCCGGTCACGCCCGACCCCGCGACGCGCTGCGGCTCTGGCACCAGGTGATGGAACTGGCCGCCGAGCTGCCCGAGGACGAGGAGACGGCGAACCTGGCGGTCCACTCGCGGCTGTTGCAGCTGCAGTACGCATGGCGGATCGGGATGAGCCGCGAGGAGCAGGAGCGGCTGGCCGCCGAGGCCGAGGAGATCGCGACCCGCAACGACGACCTCCACTCGCTGGCGCTGCTGAAGGTGGCGACGGCGGTGCGTCCCGGCCTCGAGCACCACGGCCCGGACTGGTTGGAGGCGGTGCGCGAGACGGTGGAGCTGGCCGACCGCTCCGGCGATCGCCATCTGCGGGCGGCGGTGCGCGGCGCCGGCGCCTACGCCTACCTCTGCTGCGCCGACTTCGAGGGCTTCGAGCGGATCCTCGACGAGATGCTGGAGATCGTCGGCGACGACGGCAGCGTCGGCGCCAACATCGTCCTCGGCAGTCCGATCGCCTGGGGCCTGATGGGCAAGGGGATGGTGCGCCGCGAGAAGCTCGAATTCGAGGAGGCCGAGGAGCTCTTCGACCAGGCCCTGAAGGCCGCCCTCGAGGAGGACGACCCGGAGACCGCGAGCTGGATCCGCAGCAACCAGGCGAGCCTGATCATCCGCCGCGACCCGGAGGGGGCGCTGGCGCTGGCCCGCCGCAACACGATGCTGACCGATCGCCTCGGCGACGTCTTCTCCCGCAGCCTCGCGCTCTCGAACCTCGCCTGGACGCAACTGATCGCCGAGGAATACGAGGCGGCGCTGGAATCGATCGAAGCCTCCGAGGGGCTCTACCGGGAGGCGATGGACAACGGCGGCGAGATGGAGGGCTGGCGCGGCCAGCTGCGCGCCCGGGCGCTGGTCCTGGTCGGGCGCGAGGAGGAGGCGCTGGAGGTGGCCGAGAAGGCCGCGCGCGTCTGCCGCGAGCGCGGGATGCTTTGGAGCTACCCGGTGGCGATGCTGACCCTGGCGCGGGCGCGGGCGGCCACTGGCGCCGACGGCGTTGACGAGGCCTTCGAGGAGGCCGAGCGCGTCGCCCGCGAGACCGGCGCGACGACGCTGCTGATGGACATCGAGGAGGAGAAGGCGCAGATCGGGCCGGGCGCCCGCGGTGTTGCGGCGAAGCCGCGTTTTTAACGGCGGCGCTCGAGCTCGGCGACCATCAGCTTCGTGTGCAGGGCCGCAATCAGGTCCTTCAGCGGCTGGGCGCCGGCCTCGAGCATCTCGACCACGCGCCCCGGCGGCACCTCGCCGGCGAGGCGTTCCATCACCACGTCGACCTCGAGCCGGACCAGCTCTTCCAGCGCGTCTTTGTAACGGAGGGTGTCGTAGACGGTGAAGCCGATCTGCTCGTCGTAGCCGCCGGCGCGGAAACGGCTGATCGCCTCGATGATCGTCACGTCGGAGGGCGAGTATCCGCGGCTGTTGGGGGTGAGGACCTCGAGCTCGGCGAGGCGGTCGAGCACCTCCTTGGGAACGCCGTAGAGCTTGCGGACCTCGGCGGCGCTGGTGCGGGAGCGCTCGCCGGCGAGGGCGCGGTCGAGGATCTGGTCCCCCAGCTCCAGCATCGCTTCGGCCCGGTCGGGGTTCTCGTCAAGGACGTTCTTGATCGCCTTCAGCGGCAGGTAGCGCTCCTCCTGCAGGCGCTTGATCAGCTTGATCCGGTCGACGAACTCGGGCGGGTAGTAGGCCATGTTGCGGCTGGTCTTGACCGGCTCCGGCAGCAGTCCCTCGCGCAGGTAGTGCTTGATCGTCGGCGCCGGCACGCCGGAGGCCTCCGCCAGCTCGCGCATCCGCAGCAGGCCATTCCCTGCCGACGGGACGATTTCCCTCCCTATAGGGGTATTTTCGGCCCGTCGGCGGTTGGCGCCGTTGGCGCTCACGCGCGGAACTCTCCCTGCGGCGTGGCGGCGGGGCCGGCGGCGGCGCCGGATTCGAGCATCGACGTGACCTCCGCGTCCGAGTAACCGGCCTCGCGCAGGACCTCCTCGGTGTGCTCGCCGAAGGCGGGTGCCGGACGGGTGGGGTCGGCGGGGGTGCGGGAGAGCTTCAGCGGATTGCCCAGCTGGCGGACCGTCCCCAGCTCCGGCTGCTCCATCTCCACCACCATCCCCCGCGCGCGGACCAGCTCGGAGCCGAGCGCTTCGTCGAGGTCGAGGACGGGCTCGATGCAGCAGTCGCGCTCGTCGTTGAAGGCTTTCCACTCGGCGCGGGTGCGGGCGCGGAAGACGGCGGCGACCTCGGCCCAGGCCTCCGAACCGGGCGCCTCGAACTGCTTCTCGATCAGGTCGGGGCGGTCGACGCCCTCGCAGAAGGCGGCCCAGAACTTCGGCTCAAGGGCGCCGCAGGTGATCCAACCGTCGGCGGCCTCGTAGGGCAGGTAACAGATCAAGCCGCCCGCGAGCTGCTGCTCGCCGCGCCGGGGCACCTCGCTGTCGCAGAAATACCGGCCGGCGACCATCGCCAGCCAGGAGAGGGCGCCGTCTGCCATCGAGACGTCGACCATCTGCCCCTCGCCGGAGCGCTCGCGCTCGTGCAGCGCCGTCATCACCCCGAAGGCGGCCATCAGGGCGCCGCCGCCGAGGTCGGCAATCTGCCCGGCCGCCTGCACCGGCGGCCCGTCCTTGGCGCCGGTCAGACCGAGGAGGCCGACGAGGCCGAGGTAGTTCATGTCGTGGCCGGCGCGCTGCGCGTAGGGGCCGTCCTGGCCGTAGCCGGTGATCGCGCAGTAGACGACCCGCGAATTCGCCTTGCGCATCCGCTCGTAGCCGACCCCGAGCTTGTCGAGGACGCCGGGGCGGAAGCCGTCGAGGACGACGTCGTGGGCGGCGACCAGCCGCAGCAGGGCCTCCCTCCCGGCCTCGCTCTTGAGGTCGAGGCGGACCGAGCGCTTGCCGCGGTTGAGCGAGAGGTAGAGCGAGGAGCGCGTTCCCAGCTCCTGCTGCTCCTCGGAGCCGTAGTAGGGGGGCGCCCAGCGGATGTAGTCGCCCATCCCGGTGTCCTCGACCTTCAGGACGTCGGCGCCGAGGTCGGCGAGCAGCAGCGAGCAGAAGCCGCCCGGCAGCAGCCGGGTCAGGTCGAGGACCTTGACGTCGCTAAGCGCACCATCAAGCGCCGGCTGCTCCGCTTCGCGTCCGCTGCCGGCGGTCATGGCTTACGCCGAAGCCCTCGCCTTCAACCCCAGCAACTCCCGCGCCTCGGCGACGCTGGCCGGCCGGCGCCCGATGTCTTCGGCCATCTGTCGCGCCTTCGCGATCAGCTCGCCGTTGGACTTCGCCATCTCGCCGTTCGGCAGGTAGAGGTTGTCCTCGACCCCGGCGCGGACGTTGCCGCCGAGGATCAGCGAGGCGGCGAGAAGCTTCCACTGGTCGCGGGAGATGCCGATCACCTGCCACTGGTTCGGGCCCTCGGGGCCGCCCGGGATCTGGTCCGACATCAGAGTCACGTTGCGCGGCGTCGGCCGGATGCCGCCGGTCACCCCCATCACCAGCGAGATCTGCAGCGGCTCCTCGACCAGGCCCATGTCGATCAGCGGGTCGAGGTTGGCGACGTGGCCGGAGTCGAAGCACTCGTGCTCGGGCTTGATCCCCAGCTCGCGCATCGCCGTCAGGAACTCGACGATCGTGTCGAAGCTGTTCTCGAAGACGGTCTTGAAGACGAAGTCCTTGCGCCGGGAGCTGTACTTGGCGTAGTTCATCGAACTCATGTTCAGCGCCGCCACGTCGGGCTTCAGCTCGTGCAGGTACTCGATCCTCTTCTCGATCGGTATGCCGATCGCACCCGTCGAGTAGTTGATGACCAC
>JBIOVP010000104.1:0-52874 GCA_044867815.1 Solirubrobacterales bacterium
AGCTCAACCACACCCCCTTACGGAATGGCTAGCCGACCGGGGTCAAGGGGCCGTCGCTCCGCAGCACGTAAAGCGCATTGCGGGCGGCCAGCTCGGCCATCGCGGTGCGGGTCTCGACGGTGGCGGAGCCGAGGTGTGGGCTGAGGACGACGTTGTCGAGCTCGGGCAGCCGCCGCTCGACGTGCGGCTCGCGCTCGTAGACGTCGAGCCCGGCGGCGGCGATCCGCCCCTCTGCCAGCGCCGCCGCCAGCGCTCCCTCATCGACGATCGGGCCGCGGGCGGTGTTGACGAGGACGGCGCCCGGCTTCATCGCCGCCAGCTCCGCCGGCCCGATCAAATGATGGGTCTCCGGCGTCAGCGGGCAGTGCAGGCTGAGTACGTCGGCCTCGGCGAGGAGCTGCTCCAGCGGCATCCGCTCCGCTTCCACCTCGGCCTCAACCTCGGCCGGCGCGGGGTGCCGCGAGTGGTAGGCGATCCGCATCCCGAAGGCGCGCGCCCGCTGCGCCACCCGCCGGCCGATCCCACCGAGGCCGACGATTCCGAGCAGCCTCCCCTGCAGGCCGCTGCCGAGCATGAAGTGCATCCCCCAGTTCCAGGCGCGGCCGGAGCGGACCAGCCGGTCGCCCTCGACCACCCGCCGCGTCGCCGTCAGGATCAGCGCCAGCGTCAGGTCGGCGGTGGCGTCGTCGAGGACGCCGGGGGTGTTGGTGACGACGACCCCCCGCTCCCGTGCCGCCTCGACGTCGACGTTGTCGTAGCCGACGGCGACGTTGGCGACGCAGCGCAGCTGCGGCCCGGCCGCCTCCAGCAGCTCCGTGTCGACGCGGTCGCCGAGCAGGGTCAGGATCGCATCGGCGCCGGCGACCAGCTCGAGCAGGTCCGCGCGCGGGATCGCGACCTCGCGCTCGTCGCCCCGCACCTCTCCCGCCTCTCGCAGCAGCGCCACGGCGCTCTCCGGCAGGCGGTTGGTGACGGCGAATCTCGGACGCTCCATCGGGGCCATCGCCAGACGCTAACGCCCCCGCGGCAGAAGACGCGGGGGCGCAGCGAATACAGCTCGCTCAGGATTCGACCCCCGGGGCAAGCATTTGGGAAACGGGTGCCCCGGGGACCAAGGAGAAACAACCAATACCCGGAGCCTTTTTGTCACAGTTCTCTTGGGGAATCAATGGAGTACGGGTGTCCTCTTCTCGAGGTGCCAATTGGCACCTGACAGGGGTGTCACCCGTGCCGCGGCTTCAGTACCACCAGGCAGAGATCGTCGCGGATCGGCCGGTCGGCCCAGGCAAGGATCGCCCGTTCGGCCTCACGCGCGATCACCCGCGAGGCCAGGCCGGTGAGGGGCGTGAGGACCCCCGTCAGCCCTTCGAGGCCGAGCATCTCCCTGCCGCGCCGCACGTCGGTGGCGCCGTCGGTGTAGACGACCAGGCCCTCGCTGCCGGCAATTGAGCTCTCGGTGTTCTCAAGCTCCAGCCGCTGCTCGGTGCCGAGCAGGAAGGTCGAGCCGTCGGCGGGGAGCTCGTCCAACTGCGGCAGCCGCAGCGGCGGGGCGTGCCCGGCCCGCGCCCAGCAGACGTTCTCCTCGCCTGGCTGCAGCCGCACGCAGACTGCGCTGACCAGCTCGTGGCGACGGCCGGGCCGGTCGGCGAGCGCCGCGTTCGCAAGCGTCAGCAGTTCCGCCGGATCGCTGGTGTTGGCGGCGAAGGCGGCGAAGCGGGCGCGGATGAAGGTGGCGAGCCGGGCCGCCTCGGGGCCGTGGCCGACGACGTCGCCGACGATCGCGATCGCCGAGCCGTCGGGTCCGTTGGTCAGCAGGTAGAAGTCGCCGGAGACGCCGAGTTCGGAGGGGACGAAGGCGGCGCCCGCCTCGACCCCGGAGAGGTCCGGGAGCTCGGTCGGAGTGAGCGCCGCCCGGATCGCCTCCAGTTCCTCCGCGGAGTGCTCGAGCGCGCGCAGCCGCTGGCTGACCCAGGAGGTGAGCGCGGCGACGCCGAAGAAGAAGGCGGCCCGGATCAGCAGCGCCAGCGCGAAGTGCGGGACGTTGTGGACGAGGTGGCCGACGAGGTAGAAGGCGACGCTGGCGGCCGCGGTGAGGAAGGCGGCGCGGGAGCCGAACCACCAGGCGGCGAGGCCGATCGGGACCGAGTAGAAGAAGGCGAGCCCGGAGGAGGCGCTGGCGACCGAGAGCCAAGCGAAGAAGACGACGAGGACCGCGAAGACGATCCAGGCGATGCGAGCGTTGCGCGAGACGGCTCCCTGCACTCGAGGCTGACCCTACAGCAGGGCCAGCCTCGGTGAGAAGGATCAGACGGTCGGGGCTAGTACCACTTCCCGCGGGCGAAGCCGCCGAATGCGATCAGCCCGATCAGGGCGATGATCAACCCGATCCAGAAGCTCCAGACGATCATCAGCACGATCCCGATGATCACGAGGATGCCCCCCAACGAGATCCCGCCGATGCCGGCTCCTCTGTCTGCCCTGGTGTTCATCTGCTCCTCCGTTTCGCCGTTTGCAAAGGACGACTGGTGCAATCCCCCTGCTACCCCGCCGGACGGTTTCTCACTCCGGTTCCGGGGCCTCCTCGCCCGGCCATTTGCCGGTCACTTTCGCGAACGAGGTGCGGGTGCCGTGGTCGACCAGGCCTTTGACGAGGCGGAAGATCGCCCCCTCGACGAGCAGCGCCGTGACCAGTTTCGGCCAGGAGAATTCGCGGTGCTCGGGCTTCGGCGGCTCCTCTTCGTCGACCAGCCCCCAGACCTGTTCGAAGATCTTCTTGCCGAGCAGGCCGGCGATCAGACCGAGGACGATGCTGATCGGGGTGAAGATGAGCTTCATCGGTTGCGATCCCTCCCTCGGGGGTCAGGTGGTCTTCTGGTCCTTGGGCTCGTCCCGCGGCTCCAGCTGGATCTCCTTCTCCGCCCGCGGCCGCCCTTCCTCGATCTCGGCGCTGCGCTCGCGCTCGGCGTTCATCTGGTGGCCGAAGAGGATCGCCAGGTTGGTGATCCAGAACCAGAGCAGCAGCACGACGAGGCCGGCGAGGGTGCCGTAGGTCTTGTCGTAGGAGCTGAAGTTGGAGACGTAGAGGGCGAAGAGGGCCGAGGCGATCGCCCAGACGACGATCGCGAGCAGCGCCCCGGGGGTCACCCATTTGAAGCCGCGCAGCTTCACGTTCGGCGTCGTGTAGTAGAGGACGTCGACCATGAGGATGAAGATCGCCGCCATCACCGGCCACTTGGCGATGTTCCATATGTCGACCGCGGTGCTGCTGAGGCCGATCGGGTTGGCGACCGCTTCGACCACCGGGCCGGTGAGGACGAGGCCGACGGCGAGCAGCGCCATCATGATGATCATCGCCAGGGTGACCCCGATCTGCAGCGGCCGCAGCTTCCAGAAGGGGCGGCCCTCGGGGGTCTCGTAGATGATGTTCGAAGCGCGGGTGAAGGCCCCGACGTAGCCGGAGGCCGACCAGAGGGCGGCGGCGAGACCGAAGACGAAGGCGAAGCCGGCCGCGCTCTGGTTTTCGGTGATCGATTTGATCGGCCCTTCGAAGGTTTCCGCCCCGGATTCGGGGCCGATTTCGGTGATGATTTCGGTCAGCTTCGAGGTGGTGGTCTGGGGGTCGCCGAAGATCCCGATCAGCGAGACCATCGCGATCAGGGCCGGGAACAGCGAGAGCAGCCCGTAGTAGGTGAGCGCCGCGGCCCAGTCGCCGAGGTTGTCCTCCTGGAACTCGGTCAGGGTGCGCTTGAAGGTCGACGGCACGCCCGATTTGGGCGCCTCGCCCTCGGGCCTGTAGTCGCGGCGAACGCCGTTTCCCTCCATACCGGCTACTTGCCCGTTCCCTCCACCTCCTAATCCCTCGGTGGTCTCCGAAGTTTGGGGGGTTACAGGCCCCCAAATGTCGGAAGGGCGCTCAGATGGCGGGCAGCTCCTGCACTTCGCTGAGGGTGGGGGCGAAGGGGGCGTCTCTGGCGGCGGCGTGGTCGAAGACGAGGGACCCGGGATTCCCCGACACAAGGCCCGCCTCCACCTCCTCCCACTCGAGCGGAGCAGAAACGATCGGCTGCGTTTCCTGGCTCCAGTGGATCAGCACCTTGCCGGCCCGTTTCGCCTTCGACGCCTGCGCGACGACCCGGTCGCCGAAGCGCTGCTCGAGAGTCTCGGCGACCGCTTTGGCGAACGACCTCACCTGCTCGTCGGTGGCGTCGGAGTTGAGCGGCACGAACACCTGCATCCCCTCGCCGGAGGCCGTCGGGTAACAGGCGAGCCCGAGCTGCTCGAACATCCCGCGCAACCAGAGGGCCACCTGGGCGCAATCGAGGACGTTCGCCGGCGGGGCGGGGTCGAGGCCGAAGACCATCCCCGTAGGGTGGTCGATGTCCTCGTCGCGTGGGAGCTCGAGCACGACCTCGTCGGCGGGCTTGTCCTCGCGCAGGCCTTTGAAGGCGCCGTGGCGGACCATTCCCTCCTTGGTCATCTGGCGGAACTCGATCTCGGCGACAAGCTGCGGCTCGACGAAGTTCGCGCCTTTCGGCGGTTTGCCGCCGGCACCGAAGGGGCTGGTCTTCCGCTCCAACGGGGCGAGCCGCGCCATCAGGTTGACGAGGTCCTGCTCTTTGAAGCCGGTCCCGACTTTGCCGCCGTAGCGGAGCACCGGCCTGCCGCCGTCCTGGTCGAAATAGCCGACCAGGAGAGCGCCGAGCTGGTTGCGTCGGCGCCCTTCCCCGGGGGTCCAGCCCCCAACCACCATCTCCTGCCGGCTCGTGTTTTTCACCTTCAGCCAGGTCCCGGTGCGTTTGCCCGGGCAGTAGACGGAGTCGAGGCGCTTCAGCATCACGCCCTCCAGCCCCTGCTCCTTGCTCGCCGCCAGCAGCTCCCTGGCGTGGCCGACCGAGTACCCGGGGGTCTGCCAGCTCTCGCCGGAGAGCTCCAGGCCTTCGAGCAGCTCGCGTCGGCGCGTGTACGGCTCGCAGGTGATGTCTTCCCCGTCCAGGTAAAGGAGGTCGAAGACGACGTAGACGACCGGGTGGGATTTCATTCGCCGTCTGACCACGTTGGGGTCGGTGTTGTGGATCCGCTGCTGCAGCCGCTCGAAGCTCGGTTTGCCGTTCTCGTCGAAGGCGACGATCTCGCCGTCGAGGACGGTGGCGTGGGAACCGAGCGCCCGGCTGATCCGCCGCACCTCCGGGTACTGGACGCTGACGTCGTTGAGGTTGCGGGTCTGCAGCGCCACCCGGCCCGGCTGGCAGTAGGCGAGCGCCCGCACACCGTCCCACTTCACCTCGACCGCCCACCTGCCATCGTCGCGCGGCAGGGTCGAGAGCTTGGCCAGCATCGGCACCACGTTCTCCGGGAACGGGTCGCGCTCGCGCCCCGGCGGGTCGATCCGGTGGATCATCCAGTCCTTCTCGGCCTTGCCGGCGCGGAAAAGCGCGTAGCGCCCCTGCAGCCGCTCGCCGTGGAACTCGACCATCACTTTCCCCGGCTCCCACTTCTCCAGCTCGTAGGTGCCGGCGTCCCAGATCTTCATCGTCCCGGCGCCGTACTCGCCCTTCGGGATCTCCCCCTCCCAGTCGAGGTACTCGAGCGGATGGTCCTCGGTGTGGACGGCCTTGCGGTTCTCCTCGGGGGTCTCCGGAATCCCGTTCGGGATCGCCCAGGAGGCGGCGACCCCCTCGTGCTCCAGCCGTAGGTCCCAGTGCAGCCGCCGGGCGCTGTGTTCCTGGACGACAAACCGCAGCGCCCCCTTCTTCCTACGCCGCTTCTTCGGCGCCGGCTCCGAGGTCTTCCCGAAGTCCCGCTTGCGCTCGTACTCGCCGGGCTCGGTTTTCGCCTGTTTGCTCCTCGCCTTCGCCATAGGATTGATTCTTGCGCTCTACCCGCCTCAGCCTCGCGATCTCCCTGCCGCTGATCCCGCTCCTCGCCGTGCTGGCTCCGCCTGCCGGTGCCTCGGCCGCGAAAGGCAAGCCCCAGGCTGAGCGGGTCGGCGTCGGCCAGCCGGTGATCGGCGAGTCCGGCAACGGCCTCGCCTCGATCCTCGTGCCGGTTCGCTACCCGATTGAGCTGGCCGGGAGGGTGGCGGAGCTGCGGGTCGCGCTGATCGCAACGCGACGGCGACCATCTATGTCATGAAGTACCACCTCTCGGTTCCCTGGAGCGCGCTCCTCGACAGCTCCCGTGAGATCGCCCTGGCGGACACGCTGCTGAACCGGGAAATCGAATCGGTGGTCGCTGAATTCGCCAACAGCCGCCTGAAACTGGTCACTCCCCGCCACTTCAACGTCGGCATCAACATCGAACCGGTCGTTCCCTCCAACTACAGCCGCTCCGGCTTCGGGTACGAGGTCGACGGGCAGAGTGTGCAGTCGAAGACGACCCAGTTCGAGCTGAAGGGGCTCCACTTCCCCTCGTTCTGCGGCGGCCCGAACTGGGTGATCAACAACGACACCGGCATCCACTCCAGCGCCGCCGGCTACCAGCAGATGGCCTTGCGCGTCCCGCCGCCGGCGGGCTGAGCCCGCGAGTGCGGTTCCTCGTCGCGCCGGACTCGTTCAAGGGGACCTTCGGCGCCAGCGCCGTGACGGAGGAGATCGCTGGTGGGCTGGAGGAAGGCGGCGCCGAAGCCGAGGGCTGCCCCGTCGCCGACGGCGGCGAGGGGACGATGGAGGTGCTGCTGGCGGCGCTCGGCGGGGAGCGGCGGCGGGCGATGGTCCACGACCCGCTGCGGCGACCACTGGAGGCGAGCTTCGGGCTCCTCGGCGACGATGCGACGGCGATCGTCGAGACGGCGCAGGCTTCCGGGCTGCCGCTGGTCGCCCCGGAGGAGCGCGACGCCGAGCTCGCCGACACCTTCGGCACCGGCGAGCTGATCGCGGCGGCGGTCGAGGCGGGAGCGCGGCGGGTCCTGCTCGCGGTCGGCGGCAGCGCCAGCACCGACGGCGGAGCCGGCGCGATCGAGGCGCTGCAGGGGGCGGGACTGCTGGGCCGGGTCGAGATCGAGGTGCTCTGCGACGTCACCGCCGCCTACGAGGACGCGGCGCGGCTGTTCGCTCCCCAGAAGGGGGCGGACGCGGCGGCGGTCGAGCGACTGACGGCGCTGCTCGATGCCCTGGCGGCGGAGCTGCCGCGCGACCCTCGCGCGGTGCCGATGGGCGGCTGCGCCGGCGGGCTCTCGGGCGGGCTCTGGGCCTACGGGGCGCAGCTCCGTCCCGGCGCCGCCTTCGTGCTCGACGCGATCGACTTCGACGCGCGGCTGGCGCGGGCCGACGCCGTGGTCAGCGGCGAGGGGCGCTTCGACCCGCAGAGCCTGGCGGGAAAGATCGTCGGCGAGATCGCCGAGCGCTGCGGCGCCGCCGGCAAGCCACTGCACCTGGTCGTCGGCGGTACCGCCCCGGCGATGGAGCCACCTGCCGCGATCTCCTCCATCACCCGGGCTGAATCTCGGGAGGAGATGCGGCGGGCGGGTCGCGACCTGGCGCCGAAGCGCTAGCCGATCTTCGTCACCTGGAGAAGCGGCGCAACGCTCTCGGCTTTGTTGATCGCCACGAACCTCCACCCCCTTTCGGGCCGCGCGGTGGCTCCCCTGCCGCCGCTGTTGGCCGCGGCCACAATAGTGGAGCTTTTTCTAGCAATGGAACGATTTCTCGAAAAGGCCCAAATTTGGGTACAGGTTCTTTGTCCTCAATATGCTTGATCAATTCCGCGGCGCTAATTGGTTGACGGGGAGGGAGCTTGGGGAAGAAACGGGAGACGAAGGGGAAGCGCGCGGGTGTCCGCGAACCTTCGCTGACGGGCGATGACTCCAAGCTCCTGAAGGCGCTCGCCCACCCGGTGCGGGCCCGTGCGCTGACGGTCCTCAACCAGCGGGTCGCCAGCCCCAGCGAACTGGCGGCCGAACAGGACGAGGTGGTCGGGTACGTCGCCTACCACGTGCGGGTGCTGCACGAACTCGACCTGATTGAGCTGGTGCAAACGCGCCAGGTCCGCGGCGCCACCGAGCACTTCTACCGCGGTACCGTCAAGCCCTTCCTCAGCGACGACTTCTGGGCCCGCCTCCCCGCCGACGCCCGCAACGGCATCAGCATCGCCGGCCTCGACGTCCTCAACACAGCGATCCGCGAGGCCTTCGAAGCCGGCAGTTTCGACGCCCGCACCGACCGCCACCTCAGCAACGTCAGCCTCGACCTCGACGAGCAGGGCTGGCGCGAAGCTGTCGACCTGCTCCACTCCTGCCTGAAAGACCTGATGCGGATCGGCGAGGAGTGCGGGGCGCGGGAGAGCGAGCCGACGATGCGGGCCACTTTCGGGTTGATGGGATTCGAATCGCCCTCCGCGAACCGCGACGGCGACTAGTTCAGCCCGCGAGGTCGCGGCGCTCGAAGAGCCAGGCCCCGGATCGCCGCCGTCTCCACGCTCACGAGAAGATTACGCGACCCCTGCCACCCGGAGCGCCGCCGCGACGTCCTCGGCAACCGCCGCCGGTTCGAGTTCCACCTGCTGTTCGCTGAAGCGATGGACCGAGTAGCCAAGCCGCCGCAGCCGCAGGTCCCGTTCGTGATCGTCCTCGAAGGCGATGGTGCCGCCGTGAGTTGCATAGCTGTCGGTTTCAACGACCAAGCGACTGGAGCCGCCAAAGGAAGTCGACGGTCATCCCGTCGATGAGGACGTTGACCTCGGGCAACGGCAGCCCGTAGCGGCGGCAGAGCCGCAGGAAGTCCCGCTCGAGGTCGCTCCGTGTGCGGTCGGTCTTGATCTCACCCAACGCCAAGCCGAGGAACTCGGCTTGGCGGATTGCCCGCCGCACGAGATAAGGCGCAAGCGTCGCGCGAATATCTCCAAGCGTCCGCGGGACAGTCGTCACCGGTATGCGATCGCGCAGGGTCACCAAGCGTGCGGGGCGCTTTTCCGTCCTATGAGGACGTAAAGGCGCCCCGAGCGTTGCGCATCGATGGATCCGAATGCCGCGTCGGCGTTTCCGGCCGCTGTGGGTTGGAATCGTGATGTCGATGGGGCCATCCAGCGGCCGCAGCAGCCGCCAGTGAACAGCGGCGGCGCCGTGGCTCAGCACGGCGCCGGGACCGCAGGCGAGGACGGCCGCCATCCAACTTGCCTCTTCGCTCAGCCCCACATGCCCCACGGCGTAGACGCCTTGATGAAGGCGATGGAGCCGCCCGGCTCGCAGGCGCTTCGAAATCGCCGACGTCGCCAGACCCGCTTCTTCGAGCTGCCTGGTCGTCACGATCCCATGCTGCCCTCGCGCTACCCGCGCCAGCTCTAAATCGATCGGGGCGCTTTTCCGTCCCATAAGGACGTAAAGGCGCCCCGCCCCCTTGGTTCTCCCCCCTTAGGCGCTGAGGACTGCCTCCAACTCCGCTAGTTGCGACTCGATGCCGGCGCAGACGCCGTCGCAGAGTTCGTGGACGCCGGGGTCGGCGATGCGGTAGAGGGAGCTGGTGCCGCGCTTGCGGCGGGCGACGAAGCCCTCGGCGTGGAGGGCCGAGAGGTGCTTGGAGACGTTCTGCTGGGAGGTGCCCAAGGTGTCGGCGATCTCCCCCACCGAGGCCTCGTCCTGGTTGCGCAGGAGGTCGAGGATCCGCAGCCGCGTCGGGTCGGCGAGGGCGCGGAAGCGGCGGGCGATCAGCTCCGCCGCCTCAGGGTTGAGGGGGCTTTGGGGCTTTTTGGGAGATCGGCTTGCCATCTGCTCTCTGTTATTGTACCTTGTACAACTGTTAAGTTGTTAAACAGTACACCTGTAAACAAGTTGAAGGAGAGAGTTGTGAGTGCCGACACCGTAGCGACCACCTCACTCGGACCGATCGGGCGGCTGGGACGGCTCGCCGCCAGCAACCGCCGCGCCGTCTTCGTCGTCTGGGCGGTGCTCGCCGTCGGCCTCGGCTTCCTCGCCCCCCGGGTCGAGACCGCCCTCTCCGGCGCCGGCTGGGAAGCACTCGGCTCGGAGTCGGTCGCGGTACGCAAGCAGGTCGACGCGGCCTTCGGCGGGGGCGGCGCCTACGGCCTCCAGGTCGTGGTCCACTCGCAGCGTCTCTCCGTCGCCGGCCCGGCCTTCCAGCGTTCGCTGCGCGAGGTCGAGCGCGTCCTCGCCGCCGACTCCGCGATCGGCAGGGTCGTTCCACCGCGACCCGGCATCTCGATCTCCCGCGACGGCCACACCGTCGTCGTCCGCGCCACCGCCGCCGCGGACCCGAACGGGATGGTCGCCGCTGCGACCGACCTCAAGGGACCGCTGGCCGCCGCGACCGCCCCCGGGGTCGAAGCCAACCTCACCGGGGCCGCCGGCATGTGGTCCGACTTCAACGAAGCCAACAAAGACGCGATGCTGAAGTCCGAGCTCTTCTCCTGGCCGGTGACGCTGGCGATCCTCGTCCTCGCCTTCGGCTCGTTGGTCGCCGCCGGCCTGCCGCTGATGCTGACGATCGCCGGCCTCGTCCTCTCCGCCGGCGTCCTCTACCTCGGCACCCTGCTCTCGCCGATCTCGATCTGGGCGATGAACTTCGCGCTGATGTTTGCGCTCGCACTCGGCATCGACTACGCGCTCTTCGTCGTCATGCGCTTCCGCAACGCCCTCTTCGGCCAGGGGCTGCCGCCGGAGCGCGCGGTGGCGGAGACGATGGACACCGCCGGCAAGGCGGTCCTCTTCTCCGGCCTCACCGTGATCGTCTCGCTGGCGGCGGTGATGCTCGTCCCCAGCCCCGCCTTCCGCTCGGTCTCGCTCGGGATCATGATCTCGGTCCTCTTCGTCCTCGCCGCGACCCTGACGCTGCTGCCGGCGGTGCTGGCCAAGCTCGGGCGACGGGTCGACAAGCTCTCCTTCTCATGGGCGCACTCCGGTGAGCATCGCTCGCCGCGCTTCGCCCGCTGGGGGGAGCTGCTCTGGCGGCGGCCGCTGCTCTTCGGCGGCGCCGGGCTGGCGATCCTCGTCCTCCTCGCCCTGCCGGTCCTCGGCGCCCGCACCGGGATGCCCTCGATCAAGGTGGTGCCCCAGGGCGACCATTCGCGGGTCGGCTACGAACAGCTGAGCGATGCCTTCGGCCGCGGCGCTCCCGGAGTGCTGCAGGTGACGGCGCCGCAGCGAGAGGCCAGCAGCATCGCTGCGCAGCTGCAGGGAGACCCCGGGATCGCGATGTCCCTGCCGCCGCAGCCCGGGGGTGACGGCATCGCCATGATCGAAGCGATGCCGAGCGCCCCGCCCGCGACCGTCGCCTTCAACGACACCGTCGACCGCCTCCGCGCCGAGCTGCCCGCGGCCGCCCGGGTCGGCGGCCCCGCCGCCGAGAACCGCGACCTCGAGGCGGCGCTGGCGGCAAAAACGCCGCTGGTGATCGGCGTCGTCCTCGGCCTCGGCTTCCTGCTCCTGCTCCTCGCCTTCCAGGCGCCGCTGATCGCCGCCCTCGGCGTCCTCACCAACCTGCTCTCGACCGCCGCCGCCTTCGGCGTCGCCAAGCTGATCTTCCAGGACGGCAACCTCAGCGGCCTGCTCGGCTTCGAATCGCAGGGCTTCCTCGACGCCTGGGCCCCGGTCTTCTTCTTCGCGATGGTCTTCGCGATCGCGATGGACTACACCGTCTTCCTGCTCTCCTCCGCCCGCGAGCACTGGGAGCAGACCGGCAGCGCCCGCGCGGCGATGGTCGGCGGCCTCGCCCACTCCGGCCGCGTCATCCTCGCCGCCGGCGGCGTCATGGTCGCGGTCTTCTTCACCTTCGCCCTCTCCGGGCCGCTGCCGCCGAAGGAAATGGGCGCGATCCTCGGCATCGCCGTCCTCCTCGACGCCTTCCTCATCCGCCTCCTGCTGCTGCCGGTGCTGCTGCGCCTGACCGGCGAGGCCGCCTGGTGGCTGCCGGGCTGGCTCGACCGCCTACTGCCGCATGTCAGCTTCGGGCACGGTTCGGCCCCCGCGCCCGCCGCCGAGGCGACCGAGCGCGTGAAGCCGCCGACCCCGGTCAGCCTTTAGGCGTGCAGGGGCGGGTAACCGTGCCCGTCAGCCTGGCGCTGTTGGCGAAGACCGCGGTGCCGCGGGCCTGCAGCTTCCCGTCGGTGCAGGTCGCCTTGATGATTCCCTTTTTCAGGGTCAGCGTGAAGAAGATGACCGAGCCGGCGCCGCCGGCGATCTTCGGGATTTTCGCGGTCGAGAGCAGCCCGTAGCGACCCTTGTGGATCTTCTTCACTTTCACCGTGGTGACAACCGCCGCCGTCACCGGCGCGGTGAGGAAGGCGTGGACGAAGAGGGTCGTGACGCCGCCCTTGAAACCACCGTTGAAAGCGAGCAGTTCGCTTTTAGCGATGAATTTTTTCTGTTCGGGGAACCTGACCTCGACGTCGGTCTTGCCGCTGCCGATCAAGGCCGGACCGCAGACTTTGCGAGCCGTCGCACTGGTGACCGACTGGATCTGGCCCGCTTTGCACCTGGGAAGTCCCGCGACGTCGATCTGCCCGTGCTTATCGCCTTCGATGAGAAATTCGTTCAGGGCCGGCGGGTGCCCTTCGTTCTCCGTGCTCGTCGAGCGGATTTTCGCCGCGACGTTGAAGGTGATCGGGGTCGGTTTCTTCTTCGACAGCACCTTCGGTGAGAAGCCGCCGTTGTATTCGACTTCGAGTTCGTCACCGACGACTTTCTCCCACGGCGCGGCCGACGCCACGCCGGCAACCGCCAGGACCACCGCGACCAGCGCAGCGGTCAGCCCAACTGGTTTTCCCCACAGTTTCTTCATTGACTACCTCCCGCGGAGCACCCTATGCACGATTCGCCGGGTGTCAACAACACCGGGGTTCCTTGTTCAGTCCGTGGGAGACTGGGTCGGTGCGGGTGCTCGCGATCGTCCACCAGCGTGACGCCGGACCGGGCGTCTTCGCCGAGGCGATCGGGGATGCCGGCGGCGAGCTCGACGAGTGGACGCTGGCCGAGCGGCCGGATCCGCCCTCCGACCCGCTCGGCTACGACGCCGTCTTCGTCCTCGGCGGAGCGATGAACGTCGACGAAGGCGAGCGTCACGACTGGATCGCCGAAGAGGAGGCGCTGCTGCGGGAGCTGCTCGAGCGCGAGATGTTGCTGCTCGGCCTCTGCCTCGGCGGTCAACTGCTGGCCGCGGCGGCTGGTGCGAAACCGCACCGAGCGGTGCGTCCGGAGATCGGCTGGCACCCGGTCGAAGTCACGCCAGAGGGAGCGGATGACCCCCTCCTCGGCCCCCTCGCCCCCGCCTTCGAGGCCTTCCAGTGGCACAGCTACGAGTTCCCCCTCCCGCCCGGCGCCGCCCCCCTTGCCCGAAGTGAGGTCTGCCTCCAGGCCGCCCGTCTCGGCGACCGCGCCTGGGCCGTCCAGTTCCACCCCGAGGTCAGCCGCGCCGATGCCTTCCACTGGGTCGATGACTACGAGGCCGACCCCGACGCCGTCCGCATCGGCATCGACCCCGCTGTTCTCGCGCCGGAGACCGAGGCAAAGATCGGAGCGTTCAACACTCTGGGACGGGAGCTTTGCCTGCGCTGGCTGCTACAACACGACCCCCCTGTCAGGTGACAATATCGTTCCCAAGTCCACTCGAACAGTTGAGTTTGCCGAGTGGCGAGGGCACTGTCATCGAGAAGCCTTCCCACAACACTGTTGCGTTTGTGAATCCACTGATACTTTGAAGAAAGTTTTGGCTTGCTTAATCAACCACAGGTATCTAATCGACCTGAATCGGGGTCAGGTAGGCGGCGGAGAGGCCGCCGTCGACCAGGAAGGTGCTGGCGGTGACGAAGGTGGAGTCGTCGCTGGCGAGGAAGAGGGCGGCTCTGGCGATCTCCTCGGGCTCGCCGAAGCGGCCCATCGGGATGTGGACCAGGCGCTTCGCGGCGCGGTCGGGGTCCTTGGCGAAGAGCTCCTTGAGGAGAGGGGTGTTGACCGGGCCCGGGCAGAGGGCGTTGACGCGGATGCCGCGATCGGCGAACTCGACGCCGAGCTCGCGGGAGAGGGCGAGGACGCCGCCCTTGGAGGCGGTGTAGGAGATCTGCGAGACGGCGGCGCCCACCGTCGCGACGAAGGAGGCGACGTTGACGACCGAGCCGCCGCCGGCCTCGAGCAGGTGAGGGATCCCGTGCTTGCAGCAGAGGAAGACGCTACGCAGGTTGACGTCCTGTACCCGCTGCCAGGACTCCAGCGAGGTCTCCAGGACCGAGCCGTCATCGGTCGGGTTGATGCCGGCGTTGTTCATCAGCACGTCGATGCGGCCGAACTGGTCGGCGGCCTCGGCGAGCGCCGAGCGCACCTGCTCCTCGTCGGCGACGTCGGCGGCGATCGTCAGCGCCCCGGCCGCCTGCTCGGCGTCGAGATCGATGCCGACGACGGTCGCGCCCTCCTCGGCGAAAAGGCGCGCCGACTCGGCGCCGATCCCGCTCGCCGTCCCCGTGATCACGCAGACCTTGCCGGTCAACCTCGCCATCGTCAGCCTCCTTCCGTCGCGTAGTAGACGTTCTTGACCTCGGTGTAGTGCTCGAGCGCGTCGGGGCCGAGCTCGCGGCCGACGCCGGACTGCTTGAAGCCGCCGAAGGGAGTGGAGACGCGGACCGAGGTGTTGGAGTTGATCGAGATCACCCCGGTCTCGATCGCCCGCGCCACCCGCAGCGCCCGCGCCCCGTCGCGCGTCCAGATCGAGCCGGAGAGGCCGTAGATCGTCTCGTTGGCGAGGCGGACCGCGTCCTCCTCGGAATCGAAGGGGATGATGCAGGCGACCGGGCCGAAGATCTCCTCGGCGGCGACGCGGTGGTCGTTGGCGACCGGCGCCAGCACGGTCGGTGGGAACCAGTAGCCGGGACCGTCGGGGGCGCTGCCGCGGATCGCCACCGGCGCGTCGTCGGGAACGTAGGAGGCAACGGTCTCGCGCTGGCCGGCGGAGATCAGCGGCCCCATCTGGGTCGCCTCGTCCAGCGGGTCACCGACCGCGATCCCCTCGACCGCTGGCCGCAGCGCCGCGAGGAAGTCGTCGACCGCGCCGCGCTCGACGAGGATCCGCGAGCGGGCGCAGCAGTCCTGGCCGGCGTTGCCGAAGACCGCCATCGGCGCTGCCGCGGCGGCCGCTTCGAGGTCAGCGTCGGCGAAGACGACGTTGGCCGACTTGCCCCCCAGCTCCAGCGTCACCCGCTTGATCGTCCGCGCGGCGCCGGCGGCGATCCCGCGGCCGACCTCGGTCGAGCCGGTGAAGGCGATCTTGGCGACGTCGGGATGCTCGACCAGGCGCTGGCCGCAGACGCTGCCGGGACCGGCGACGACGTTGAGTACGCCCTCCGGCACCCCCGCCTCCAGCGCGATCTTCTCCAGCTCCAGGGCGGTCAGCGGCGTCAGCTCCGCCGGCTTCAGGACGACGCAGTTGCCGGCCGCCAGCGCCGGCGCCACCTTCCAGGAGGCGATCGTCAGGGGGAAGTTCCAGGGGACGATCAGGCCGACCACCCCGAGCGGCTCGCGGAAGGTCATGTCGACGCCACCGGCGACCGGGATCGTCTGTCCCAGCATCCGCTCCGGCGCTCCCGCGTAGTAGCGGAAGGTCTCGACCACCATCCCGATCTCGCCGCGCGCGTCGCCGATCGGCTTCCCCGCGTTCCGCGCCTCCAGGGTCGTCAGGTCCTCGCGCCGCGCCTCGATCGCGTCGGCCAGGCCGCGCAGAAGCTTCGCCCGGTCCGCCGGTGCCACCGCGCGCCAAGCCGGGAACGCTGTTTTCGCCCCCGCCACCGCCGCGTCGACCTCCTCGGCCCCGGCCCGCGGCACCTCGGCCATCACCTGCTCGGTCGCCGGCTCGACCACCTCGATCGCACTCACGCCGTCCCCTCCCTCGATGCCGACGGGCCGATTTCCCTCCATATAGGGGTACTTTCGTCCCGTCGGCGGTTGGGGTTGGGGGTGCCGGCGCGGGCGGCGTCCACGAGCGCCGCGATTAGCTGGGAGTCCTCGTCCTCCTCGGGGTGCCAGATGACGCCGAGGGCGAAGCGCCTGCCTGGGAGCTCGATCGCCTCGGGGAGGTCGTCCTCGGCCGACCATCCCGTCACCCGCAACCCCTCGCCGAGCCGGTCGACGCCCTGGTGGTGGTGGGACCAGACGACGAAGCCCTCGACCCGGGCGGCGGTACAGGCCAGCGACTCCGGCTCCAGCCGGATGTGGTGCTTGCTGAAGGTGCCGGCGACCGTCCGGTGTTCCTCGCTCCCGGTCGCCTCCGGCAGGTGCTGAACGAGGGTCCCGCCCAGCGCCACGTTCAGCAGCTGCATCCCGCGGCAGATCCCCAGCACCGGCAGGTCGCGCTCCAGCGCCCGCCGCGCCAGGGCCAGCTCGAAGGCGTCGCGGTCGGGCCAGGTGCCGCGCGTCTCCGGGTGCGGCTCGGCGCCGTAGCTCGCCGGGTCGATGTCGGCGCCACCGGCCAGCATCAGCGCGTCGACCCGGTCGAGCAGGATGTCGGGCTCCTCGACCGCCGCCTCGTCGGGCGGCAGCACGATCGCGATTCCCCCCGCCCGCTGCACGGCGTTCACGTAGCCGCGCGGCGCCAGCGTCACCTCGTAGCCGTCCCAGACCCCCCATGACACCCGCTCGACCGCCGCGCAGATGCCGATCGCCGGCGCGCCGCTGCCCGCCGCGCCGCTCATAGCCGCTCGAAGCCCCGGTAGCGCTCCCAGTCGGTGACGGCCGCCTCGAAGGCCTCGATCTCCACCCCGGCGCGGTTCAGGTAGTGGTCGACGACCTCGCCGCCGAAGGCCTCCTTCGCCACCTCGCTCGCCGCGAAGGCGTCCCGCGCCGCGTAGATGTTCGACGGCACCCGCGGCTTCTCGGACTCGTACGCGTTCCCCTCGAAGACCTCCTCCAGCGGCAGCTCTTCGTCGATCCCGTGCAGACCGGCGGCGATCATCGCGCTCAGCGCCAGGTAGGGGTTGACGTCGGCGCCCGGCAGCCGGTTCTCGACCCGCAGCCCCTCGCCGTGGCCGACCACCCGCAGCGAGCAGGTGCGGTTGTCCCGCCCCCAGGCGATCGCGGTCGGCGCGAAGGAGCCCTTGGCGAAGCGCTTGTAGCTGTTGACGTGTGGCGCGTAGAGCAGCGTCAGCTCCTCCATGCACGCCAGCTGGCCCGCCACGAACTGCTCGAACAACTGCTGGTCGGCGGCGAATGCGTTCGCACCGGCCTCCCCCGCCAGCGAGCAGTGGATGTGGCACGAGTTGCCCTCGCGCTGGTTGAACTTGGCCATGAAGGTGATCGCGTGCCCCTCCTGGGCGGCGATCTCCTTGGCGCCGTTCTTGTAGATCGCGTGGTTGTCGGCGCTCCGCAGCGCCGTGTCGTAGCGGAAGTTGATCTCGTGCTGGCCGAGGTTGCACTCGCCCTTCGAGTTCTCGACTTCCATCCCCGCCCCGGCCATCTCGTTGCGGATCCGCCGGATCAGCGGCTCCACCCGCGAGGTCCCCAGCAGCGAATAATCGATGTTGTAGAGGTTGGCCGGCTCGAGCTCGTGGAACCCCTTGCGCCAGGCCTCCTCGTAGGTGTTGCGGAAGACGATGAACTCGAGCTCGGTCGCGGCCTTGGCGGAGAAGCCGCGCTCTTCCAGCCGTCGCAGCTGCCGCCGCAGGATCTGCCGCGGCGAGGCGGCGACTTCGCGCCCGTCCCCCCACTGCACGTCGGCCATCACCATCGCCGTCCCCGGCAGCCACGGCACCATCCGCAGCGTCTCCAGGTCTGGGACCATCTCGAAGTCGCCGTAGCCGGTGTCCCAGGAGGACATCGCGTAACCGCCGACCGTTTCCATGTCGACGTCGACCGCGAGCAGGTAGTTGCAGCCCTCCGCCCCGTGCTCGAGCACGTCGCCGAGGAAGTGGCTCGCGGTCAGCCGCTTGCCCTGCAGGCGCCCCTCCATGTCGGCGATCGCGAGCAGCACGGTGTCGACCGTGCCGTCCGCGACCGCCTTCTTCAGCTCCTCGACGGTCACCCGCGGAACGTTACGCGGCGGCGCTCACGGACGGGACGGCCCGACCGCCGGTTCCTCGCCGATCTCTTTCTCGATGTCGACCTCGCGCACCTGCCCGGTGAAGTGCTTGCGGGCGCTCACCGCCCAGGCGATCGCCGCCAGCAGGATCACCGTCCCGACCGTGACCGGTGCGTAGTTGAACGCCTCCCATTCGAATTCGTCGTTCCAGGGCACCGCCGCCGGCACGAAGGGCAGGCAGAAGATGATCGTGATGAAGGCGACCCAGATCGTCGCGAACGGGTTCATCCACTTGTACTTGTTGCCGTTCGTCCACGGCCCGGTCTGGAAGTCGTCGCCTTTGCGCCAGCGCAGGAAGATCGGGATCACGTAGGCGATGTAGAGGCCGATCACGCAGACCGAAACCACCGCGAAGAACGCCCAGGGGAAGTCTTCGCCGTTGCCGACCAGAGCCGGCAGGGTGATCACCAGCGCCGCCAGCGCCATCGCGATCACCGCGTAGCGCGGGACCCGTTTCTCGTCGACGCGGGAGAGCACCCCGGAGACCCGGTGACCGAACCCTTTGTCGCGCGAGAACGCGTAACACATGCGCGAGGCGCTGGTCAGGCAGGCGGCGCCGCAGAACAGCTGCCCGACCGTGGAGATGATCATCACCAGCTTCATCCAGCCGGTGCTGAGAGCGCTTTCGAAGACCGACGGCGAGGCGCCGGCCCCTTCGTTGATCGCGTTCACGTCGGTGGCGGCGAAGGTGATCGCCAGCAGCACGATCCAGCCGATCACCGCCGAGTAGAAGATCGAGCGCCAGACGCCCTTCGCCGCCGCCATCTCGGCTTCGTGGGTCTCCTCGGAGATGTGGGCGGAGGCGTCGAAACCGGTGATCGTGTACTGGGTCAGCAGGAACCCGAGCGGGAGGATGTAGAACCAGTACATCCCGTCGCCGAAGCCGCTGTTGTTGATCCGCTCGGTGAAGACGAAGTCGAAGCTCTGGTGGGTGTCGGGGACGAAGGCGAGCACGGCGACGATCACCGCGACGCCGATCACGTGCCACCAGACCGAAACGCTGTTGACCAGCGAGAGCAGGTGCGTTCGCCGGATGTTGACGATGGTGTGCATGGTGAGGATCAGGAAGAAGAGGAGGAAGATCTCCACGAGGGTGTGCACTTCGTCGCCGAAGTTGATCCCGAAGATGTTGACTTCGTAGAGGCTGAGGATGATGTCGAGGAAGGTCGCGCAGGCGTAGTCGACCGAGGCGACCACGGCGGCGAGGCCAATCAGGTTGAACCAGCCGGTGAACCAGGCCCAGACCGGTCCGCCGAGCTTGCCGGCCCACCAGTAGATCCCCCCCGCCGTCGGGTAGGCGGAGACCAGCTCGGAGAGGCAGAAGCCGATGATCAGGATCGGGATCGAGATCAGCGGCCAGCCCCAGGAGATCGCGACCGGGCCGCCGTTGTTCCAGGCCTGGCCGTAGGTCGTGAAGCAGCCGGCGAGGATCGAGATGATCGTGAAGCTGATCGCGAAGTTGGAGAAACCGCTCCAGGCTCGGTTCAGCGACTGTTTGTAACCGAGTTCGGCCAGTCGCTGTTCGTCGCGACTCGGGGACGAAACACTGCTCTCCATCAACCTCTCCTTCCGTAGCCACCCAAGCTATGGGATAAAAGGTGTGTCGAACCAACCTATGTTCGGTGCGAGCCTAGATCCTGCACTTGACCCGTGTCAATGGGCCGGTGGAGAATCTTCTACCCGTCTCCACGGCTTCTCCTACCCGCCTCCATGGCTTCTCTAGCGGACACTCTCGGACCAATCTCGGCGCGCCTGGGCGAGCTCGAAGGCGACCCGGTGCCGCTGGAGGGCGGGATCACCAACCGCAACTACCGGGTGCGGTTCGCCGGTGAGGACGTGGTCGTGCGGCTGCCGGGCAAGGACACCGAGCTGCTGGAGATCGACCGCGGCGCCGAGAAGGCGGCGGGGGAGCTGGCGGCGCGGGCGGGGATCGGGCCGGACGTGGTGGCGATGCTCGAGGAGCCGCCCTGCCTGGTGACGGAGTTCGTGGTCGGCGAGCCGATGGGGGCCGAGGGGCTGCGCGAGCCGGCGGCACTGGCCGAGGTGGCGGCGGCGCTGCGGACCCTGCACGCCCGGGAGGAGCTGCTGCCGGTCGAGTTCTCGAGCTTCCGCATCGTCGAGACCTACGCGGCGCGGATGGCCGGCCGCGGCGCCGAGGTCCCGAGCTCGTACGAGTGGGCGCTGGCGGCGGCGCACCGGGTCGAAGCCGTCCTGGTCGGCCCCGAGCACGACCCCGTCCCCTGCCACAACGACCTCCTCGCCGCCAACTTCATCCGCTCGCCAGGCGGGGTGCGGATCGTCGACTGGGAGTACGCGGGGATGAACGACCGCTACTTCGACCTCGGCAACTTCGCCGTCAACAACGAGCTCGACGAGGAGCAGGAGGCGGAGCTGCTCGCCGCCTACTTCGAGGCGCCGGCGAGCGGGCGGCGGCTCGCCTCGCTGCGGCTGATGCGCTTCATGTCCGACTTCCGCGAGGCGATGTGGGGGGCGGTGCAGGGCACGATCTCCGACCTCGATTTCGACTTCCACGACTACTGCGCGAAGCACTTCGAACGGATGCGCGAGTCCGCCGCCGAGGGCCGGCTGGAAGCGCTGCTGGAAGAGGCCGCGGGTGCCCCAAGCTGAGCTGCCGGACCGGGCGCGCTGCGTGATCGTCGGCGGCGGCGTCGGCGGCACCTCGCTCGCCTACCACCTGGCGAAGCTGGGCTGGGAGGACGTCGTCCTGCTGGAGCGCTCGCAGCTGACCTCGGGGTCGACCTTCCACTCGGCCGGGCTGGTCGGGCAGCTGCGCGGCTCGGTCTCGCTGACGAAGATGATGATGCACTCGGTCGAGCTCTACCGGCGGCTCGGCGAGGAGTCCGAGTTCGACCCCGGCTGGGTCGAGTGCGGCGGCATCCGCCTCGCCTCCAGCGAGGAGCGGATGGAGGAGCTGCGGCGCCAGGCCGGCTGGGCGAAGACCTTCGGGCTGCCGCTGGAGCTGATCTCGGCCGAGGAGGCGCGGGAGATGTTCCCGCTGATCTCGACCGAGGGCGTGCTCGGCGGCGCCTGGCTGCCGACCGACGGTTACATCGACCCGGCGCAGCTGACCTACGCGCTCGCCGACGGCGCCCGTCAGGACGGCTGCCGCATCTTCACCAACACCAGGGTGACCGGGATCGACGTCAGCGAGGGGCGGGTCCGGGGCGTGCAGACCGAGGAGGGCGACGTCGAGGCCGAGGTCGTCGTCGACGCCGGCGGCATGTACGCCGCCGAGATCGCCCGCATGGCCGGCGTCCGCGTCCCGGTGGTCCCGATGTCCCACCAGTACCTCGTCACCCAGCCCCTCAACGCCGTCCGCGAAGCGCGCGGCGAGGGGCGACGCCACCTGCCCACTTTGCGCGACCCCGACCTGCTCGTCTACTACCGCGAGGACGGGGACGGGCTGGTGATGGGCGGGTACGAGCGGCGCAGCGAACCGGCGTTCCTGCCCGCGGGGCCGGGACGGGTTGAGGCGATCCCGGCGGACTTCAACGGGCGGCTGCTGGAAGAGGACTGGGAGCGGTTCGAGGAGATCACCGAGAACTCGAAGCGGCGGGTGCCGGCGATGGACCAGATCACCGTCACCAAACTGATCAACGGCCCCGAGGCCTTCACGCCCGACAACGAGTTCTGCCTCGGCGAAACCGAGGTCGCCGGCTTTTTCGTCTGCGCCGGCTTCTGCGCCCACGGCCTGGCGGGCGCAGGCGGCATCGGCAAGGTCATGGCCGAGTGGATCGTCAAGGGTGAACCGGGCCTCGACCTCTGGCAGATGGACATCCGCCGCTTCGGCGCCCAGTACCGCTCCCCCGCCTACACCCACGCGCGAGTCAAGGAGACCTACGAGACCTACTACGACATCCGCTACCCCAACCACGAGCGGGGGGCGGGGCGGCCGCTGCGGGTGTCCCCGGCCAACGCCTGGCACCGCGAGCACGGCGCCGCCTTCGGCGAGAAGTCCGGCTGGGAGCGGGTCAACTGGTACGAGCGCAATGCGGCGGCTGGGGACGCGTCGCTGCGGCCGCGCGGCTGGGCCGGGCAGCACTGGTCGCCGGCGATCGGCGCCGAGCACCGCGCCGCCCGCGAGACGGTCGCCCTCTTCGACGAGAGCTCCTTCGCCAAGCTCGAGATCGAGGGTGAGGGGGCGGAGTCGTTCCTGGAAATCCTCTGCGACAACAGGGTCGCCCGCGAGGCCGGCCAGATCACCTACACGCAGATGCTGAACGGACGCGGCGGCATCGAGTGCGACTTCACCGTGGCGAGGCTGGCCGAGGACCGCTTCTCGATCGTCACCGGCACCGCCTTCGGCAACCACGACCGCGCGTGGATGCGGCGCCACCTCCCCGACGGCGACGAAGTGCGGGTCCACGACGTCACCTCGCAGTGGGCCTGCTTCGGGATCTGGGGTCCGCGGGCGCGCGAGGCGCTGCAGCCGCTGACGCCACAGGACCTCGGCAACGAGGCCTTCCCTTACATGTCGCTGCGGGAGACGACGATCGGCAACGTGCCGGTGCGGATGCTGCGGGTGACCTACGTCGGCGAGCTCGGCTGGGAGATCTACTGCCCGGCCGAGTACGGGCTCGGACTCTGGCAGGCGCTGTGGGAGGCGGGACAACCGCACGGGATGCTCGCCGGCGGCTACCGGGCGATCGACAGCCTGCGCGTGGAGAAGGGCTACCGGGTCTGGGGCGCCGACATCACCCCGGACGAGACTCCCTACGAAGGCGGCGTCGGCTTCTGCGTCAAGCTCGACAAGGACATCGGGTTCGTCGGCGAAGAGGCGCTGCTCGACGCAAAGGAACGCGGTCCGCGCAGGCGCCTGCGCTGCCTCACCCTCGCCGACCCCCGCTCGATCGCGCTCGGCAACGAGCCGGTCCGGGTCGGCGGCGACGTCGTCGGCCGGGTGACGAGCGGCGGCTACGGCTACACGATCGAGCGCTCGATCGCCTACGCCTACCTGCCGCCGGAGGTCGAGCCGGGGACCGCGGTCGAGGTCGAGATCTTCGGCCGCCGGGTCGAGGGCGAGGTCGCGACCGAGCCACTCTTCGACCCCAGGGGCGAGCGGGTGCGCGCCTAGCGGGGCGCTTCAACCACCCCTGGAAGCGCCAAAGCGCCCCGCTAGACCGCAACCGGCGCCGGCAGCAGGCCGGCGAGGATGTGCTCGGTGCCCTCGGTGTGCTCGCGCATCAGCTTCGCCGCTTTCGCGCCGTCCCGCTTGCTCAGCGCCTTCAGCAGCCTTGCGTGCTGTTCGTTGGAGATCGTCAGGACCTCGGGCGGGTGGGCGATCAGCGCGATCAGGTCGCTCATCTGCGCCTGCACGTCGGTCATCGCGCTCAGCAGGCGCGGCGAATGCGCGGCCTCGGCGATGCCGATGTGGAAGCGGATGTCTGTCCGCCGGTACTCCTCGAAGTCCTCCAGCTCGCCGGCCATCTTCGCCACCAGCTCCTCGAGCCGGTCGAACTGGCCCTGCTCGCCGCGCTCGGCCGCCAGGATCGCGGCGCCCACCTCGATCGCAACCCGGTAGTCCAGGACCGCCCAGGCCCCCTGGTCGAGCGGCTCCTCGGAGCCTTCGGCCAGCGGCGGCCGCTCGGCGACGAAGGTGCCGCCGGTCCGCCCCCGCAACGAGACGAGGTGCCCACTCTGCACCAGCGCCGTCAGCGCCTGCCGCAGCGTCGAGCGGCTGATCCGCAGCCGCTGCGCCAGTTCCCGCTCCGGCGGCAGCTTGTCCCCGGGCGCCAGCAGCCCCAGCCGAATTGCGCTCCCCAAACGCTCGACCGTTTCCTCGAAAGTGCTCGCCGGCCGCACCGGCATGAACACAGCTTCAAGCGCCGCGTTCCGCTCCATGTAGGAACCGTACCGCTCGGTTACGAATCCATGTAGCGGTTGAACGCCTCGCGAGCGAGTTCGCTGAGTGACTTGCCTTCCTTGTCAGCCCTGGCCCAAGCGGCTTTGTGGAGGTCCGGCGGAACCCGGAAGCTGACCCGGGGGGAGAGCCCGTTGGGGCCGAGCGAGGGGCGGCCGACATAGCGGCGCTTCCACGTGGACAGGTCCGGCGGGTTCTTCTCGAAGTCTTCCGCCAGTTCCTCGGCGACCTTCTCCGTGATCACCAAACCTGAGCGGGTCACCCCGAGAACTTCATTCTCCGGATCCAGCTTTTTTTGTTTTTTCACTTTTCCCATTGACGCACCTCCTCGTAGATACCCCGGAAGCGTTTGCGCATGTTCATCGCGTGGATCACCACGAACGCTTCCGCGTCCTCTTCGACTGCCACGACCTCGATAGCCACTCCCTCGAGATCATCCCCGATGAAGACAACCCGCTGGTCGACAGCAGGGTTCGGCCATTGATGTCTGACGATCTGAAGACCGCAGTGCTCGATGATGTAAAGGGAGCGCTCCCGCGAGATCCGGTGCTCGGTCGCCGACCGGGCGAAGGTGATCTTGGCTTCCTCAGGCCATACATTCTGTCTGACAGAATACCCCTCCTCCGGATCCAGCTCCTTCCGCAGCACCCGCATCGACAGCCACGGCGGGTTGACCTCTTCGTACCGCGTTTTCGGCACGAAGACGAAGGTGCGGCCGTCGTCGGAGAGGTGGAGGTACTGCCTCGTCCAGTAGTGCTTGTACATCTGCAGGCGGGTTCCGTCGACGAGCTGTACCGTTCCCATCCACATGAAGTCGACGACGTGGTCGGGGGCGAGGTTCAGCAGCGGCTCCCATTCCGGGGCGTCGATGCGGAGGATCTTGCCGCGAATCGGTTTCGGCGGCGTCATGCAGGCCTAAGGGCCCAGGGCTGTCGATTTCTCCCCCTCTCGTTCGTCATCCCTGTAAAAGGACACGCAAAGAGCGGATCCGCAGAGCGACGGAGGACATGATGGGGAAGATCGTCGTCACCGAGTTCATCTCGCTGGACGGGGTGATCCAGGACCCGGGAGGCTCCGAGGACTACAGCCGCGGCGGCTGGGCCTTCGACTTCGACCGCGGCGCCGAGGGGGACAAGTTCAAGCTCGACGAGCTCTTCGAGGCCGAGGCCCAGCTGCTCGGCCGCGTCACCTACGAAGGGTTCGCCGCCGCCTGGCCCGAGCGCGAAGACGAGGCCGGCTTCGCCAAAGCGATGAACGAGATGCCGAAGTACGTCGTCTCCACCACCCTCGAGCGGCCGGAGTGGCAGAACACGACGGTGCTCAGCGGCGACCCGGCCGAGGCGATCGCCCGCCTGCGCGAGGAGGTCGACGGCGTCATCCTCGTCGCCGGCAGCGCCACCCTGGTGCAGACGCTGATCGAGCACGACCTCGTCGACGAGCTGCGCCTGATGGTCTTCCCCCTCCTCCTCGGCGAGGGTAAGCGCCTCTTCCCCGCCGGCGAGGCGAAAAAGCCGCTGAAGCTGACCGAGGCGAAGACCGTCGGCGACGGCGTCGTGATCCTCCGTTTCGAGCCGCAGCAGTAACGATTAGGACGACCGGCCAGGAATTCCTAACCGGTGGATAAGGTGGGTGCGATGCCCACCTTCGCCGTCCGCTACAAGGGATTTATGACCCAGCATCAGCGCGAGCGGCTCGCCGCGGCAGGCATTCAGATGCAGGGCCGGGAGTCTTCGGTAGGCGCCGGCCAACCGGGGGCCGGCATGGCCCGTACCGGCCGCCCGGTCTACACCGTCACGGTCGAGGCGGACTCCGAGGACGAGGCGGTGGCGAAGGTGCGCGAGGCGATGGAACCAGACAGCTTTAGCTTCAGCGACTGGGAGGCGGGGCCACTCTGAGGCCGGAGGCTGGAGAGGCACCGGTAAATCTCCCTCATCATTAAGACAGATCTCCTCGATAGAGCCTGTGAAATTCCCTAAGATGAACTGATCGGTACCTCGACTTCAGCTGGCGATCCGCGGGGGATCGCAGAGGAACGGTCGCTGACCCGCTGCTGCTCGCCTCCCTGGGAGAGATGTATCTGGCGCCGTTGGATGAGAAGAGCGGCCGGGGCAGGGAATTCCGGCAAGCCCTCTGAGCCTACTTCGCGACGAACGGCAACGCCGCCTCGGCGGCATCGGCCCTGAGCGTCAGCCGCCAGACGGTTGCCAACCGGCTCCGGGCGGTGGAGAAATGCCTCGGTCACCCGGTGGACAGGTGTGCCGACGCCCTCTCGGCGGCGTTAACCCTGGAGGAGCTGGGCCATTTCCCGGATCCGCCCGACTCTCGTTCCTAACTTTTTGCTTTTTGCGCACCACACGTGCGCCCCGCCGGCATAGCTTCGGGCGCATCGATTCGCCCAAGAGCTTGTGCAGACTAAAGGTTGCGCTAGAATTATGACCGTGGAGGCCCCCAAAAAGACCTGGACCGACCCGCGCCTCGACGATCTCAGCCAAAAGGTCGACGACGGCTTCGCAGCGGCCGATAAGAAGATGGATCAGGGCTTCGCGGCGGCCGATAAGAAGATGGATCAGGGCTTCGCGGCAGCGAATGAGAAGATGGATGCCGGGTTCGCAGCGATCGATAAAAAGATGGACCAGGGTTTCGCGGCGGCGCATGTGAAGATGGATGCCGGATTCGAAAAGGTCGACGCTGACATCCGCGAGCTCCGCGGTGACATGCGCAGCCTTCGCAAGGAGTTGCTGGCTGCCGCAGTCATCATCATCGCTGTCTTACTCGGCCTCATCCCGAGCCCTTAGCCTGAATCGCATCTTTCCTCGCGAAACTGGAGCGCTGCGCGGAGGACTCCAGATGGCTTCTCAGAGGTTGTGTAGACGCAAGGTTGCGCTTGCATCATGACCGTGGAGACGCCTGGAAGAGCTTGGACCGACCCCCGCATCAGCGACCTCAGTAAGAGGATCGACTGCGGCTTTAAGGAGGTGGACAGGAAGCAGGTCTGCTTGGCACCTGTTTTCCACCTTCACCGCGTATACCCAAACCTCATCATTTTTCGCTAATCGGCTTTGCGCCAGATGAAATATCAGGCGTGAAGGTTTCCTATTGGTTACCGAATTCGGACAGTTGAAGTCCGCAACAATCTCTAATCCGCTTTCGGCGATAGACCGATTCTCATCAGAAGGTTCATTCGCCGCAATGAATAGAAGGTCACCTCAGTCCCTAACCTCATGCAATCTCAGGTAGTCCCCTAACGCTGCTCGAACGTGTGCTGGTACTGCGTGGCGGGGCCGCTGCCGTAGATCGGGTTGAAGGGCTCCTGCTGCTTGCAGGGCGGGGCGGCTATGCTTGAGGTGCTGGTCTGACCAGCGAAGGCGTACTGCTGGATCCGTTCGAAGAGGAGCTTGGCGTTTTCGTCCTGGGTCCTGGTGACCTCTCCGGTTTCCTCGTTCCTGCTCTCGACCGCCCGATCTTTGAAGGCGGGGTCTTCCCAGCCGCTCGGATCCAGGGTAGCGACGATACCGGTAGTGCATTGACGGGTGTCGAAGCTTGGGAGGCCCGAAACAAGACCTTCTGCCCACTTCGGGGGGCTGTATGCGCTGTTCCGATTGAGTGCCAAGCGTCTGGGATAGCTGGCAATAGTTTCTGGATTCATCCCACCTATTGCACGGAGGTATCTGGGGGCTTCTTCATCTTCTTCCCCCGTGGGGTTCACCAGTTCCCCGTTGAAGGTTGCGGCCAAGTTGCCGAAAAAGGCAGTCAGCTCGCTCCGGTAGAGCTTCAGCCCGACGAGGATCGGGTTGAGATTCCGGATAAATGGATCTACGGCCCGTAGGAGTGGCGGGAATTCATCGCGGAAGATCTTGCGCAGGGCAGAGAAGCCGGAGGGAGCGCGTTTGATCACAGGGCCCAGCCCTTCGAAGAAAGCTTTCGATTCTGGAGCCAGCTTCGAGAGGGCGATCAACGTCGGCGAGAGTTCTTCCGCCGCCGGCACCAACTGCCGCATCAACGGATCGGCGTTGAGCGAGAAGTCTTTGAGGCGAGCCGTGGTCACCCTTGACTCATCGAGGAAAGTGGGGAAGGCGCGGAAGAGAGCTTCGATGTCGCGGTTGCGGCGGGCCGTCGTCTGGAAGACGGCGTTGGAGTTCTGGATCAAGTCAGCCAGCTCACCATTCCGCCCTCGCAGCGATTGGAAGGTCGTAGCGCCGTTGCGGAACAGCTGGCCCACCGCCAGGCGCTGGCTGTCGAGGACACGGAAGAGCTTGTCGAATTCGGTGAAGGTCGGCTCCAAGCCACCGATCGCGTAGGAGAGGTTCTGGCCTTGACCGTTGATCGCAACTGCAGCTTCCTGCATCCATTCCTGGAAGGCGGCGCGCGTCCGGGCGTTGAAGGTGCGGAAGATCTCGTCGAGCTGGACGGATTCAGCGACGTTTGCCTCGGGCAAGGTGCCGCCGTCCTCGAGCTCTTCTCCTTCACGGGAGCCCGGGGTCAGTTCGATGTAGGTCTCACCGAGGAGGGTCTTGGTGCGGAGGATAGCTCGGCTCGACTCCGGCAACGGTGCGTAGCGATCGTCGATCGCCGCGATGGCCAACGCCTGCCTGCCGTTCGGCGCCAGCTCGATCCTCTGGACTTTGCCGACGTTGACGCCGGAGATGCGAACGTCGGATTGTTCAGCGAGCTGGGTGGCCTCATTGAACGGGACCTTGATCTCGTAAGTCTTGGCACGGAAGGGCGTAGGTCCGCCGAAGGTCACCCAGAGAAAGAGCAGAATTCCGAAGCAGGACAGGGCGAAGCCCGTAATAACAAGAAGCTGGGTAGTACTAGGTGCGCGCTTGCTCATTTCGTGTTTTCCACGTATTCGCAGGTCCCACTGTCATTGGGCACCGGGAAGGAGACTGGAATTTCCTGTTTCCGGGGGAGACCAATCACTTCTAGCAACGTTTGGAGGAAGAACTTTTCCTGCCTAGTTAATTCATTGACGAAGCCATAGCCCAAGCTTGCGCCCGTACAAGAGATAACCACGAGACTGCGAAGTATTGGTCCTCCTGCATCTTCGAGGTTGAATGCTGCATTGAAGTCGTGGTTGAGCCAGGGAAGGTAGAACAGGTAGCTCTGCCTTGAACCTTTTGGCTTGTAGGCGAGCTGGTTGAGGAAGGAGTTGAAGCCGCCCAGAGAGTTACCGAAACTCCGTACCGTCTTTTCGAACGGCTGCGCCGCTTCGGCACTGTGCTCGAGGACCGGACGAATTTCCTTGGTAAAGGGACGGATCTGGTCGCGGATCGGAGGCGTCGTTTCCTTGAAGAGGTGCTCCGTCGCCTTGAATGCAGGGGTCAAAGCCTGGGCCTGCGGGATCAGCTTGATCAAGGTGGGATAAGCCGCTTGGGAAAAGCGGTTGGAGCTGGCAAGGCCCGAACGTGCAGCCACCAGCGTCGAGGGGAACTCTTCGAACGCCGCTTGGACCGACTGCTGCTGGTTAGCGAAATTGCCGAGGGCGTCTTTAGAGGAGGTAACGAAACGCTTGACCGCAGCGTCGTGACGGGCAAGTTCCTCGGTGACCAGATTGAAGTTGTGGATGACCCGGGACAAGGCGACGTGGCGCGCGGCCACGGCTTTGTTCAGCTTCGCCGTGTAGTGGACGAAGGGCTGGAAACGGCGGAGTGCGTTGGAGAGCTGTTTGCCGCGGCCGCCGATACCCTGGGCGCCGCCGGCAACAAGAAGCTGGATGTACTGGCGGGTGTCGGCGTCGAGGGTGGCGAGAAAGGCGTCGAGATTGGTGTTCGGTTCGGTCTGGGCGAGGGTGAAGTTGTCGCCGTCTTCCGCGTGCCCCTTGGCGGTCCCCGGTTCGATCTCGACGATCATGTCGTTGAGGTTCGTTTTCGGACGGAGCAGGAAGCTGGCGTCGGGGTGGATCAGTTCCATGTACTTCGGCTCGATGTCCATGCCGACGACGGCATGGCCGTTTTCGAGATCGACCGAAGCGACCTTGCCGATCTGGATGCCGGCGATGTCGACTGCCTGTCCCTGGCCAGGAGTCACAGCCTGCGCAGTCGAGAACTCTGCAGTGATGTGGTCGAATTCTTCGCCGACCAAGGGCAGCCAGGCGGGCAGGGAAGCTTTCTGCTGGGTGAAGATCCCGAGCATCATCACGATGCCGGCGATCGCGAGGACGATGATCGCAATCGTGTCCTTACGGCGACCGCGGACCTGGCGGCTGAGCCAGGCGCGGAAGTGGGTCCAGCGACTGACTTTGGGTTCAGGAGGGCTCATGGGTTCACCCCCGAAACCGAGGGGGACGGAGGACCAGGCTGGCCCAGCGGACCATTCACGTCAGGAACCGGGTTCGTGTAGCAACGGACATCCGGCTTGTGCGGAGGCTTTCCGCCTAGCCTCGGCTGCGTGCCTAGCGGATCTTCAATGGTATTGCCATAGTTGATTTTGTCGCTGAGGGTGGCGGTATTTGCTTGGGGGTTTGGTTCGCCGACAAGAACATCCCCGCCGCCGACTTGGGCCCGTGCATAGGGACCGTTGCCATCGAAGTTCTGCGCCATCCCAGCGAAATTGACGAGGTTGTAGAGGAACTCGCGGTAGTTGGGACCGCCGGTGCTGAAGCGGTCGTCGATCACCTGGTTGCCGGTCGGGACCATGACCTTCGAGGTACAGAGGCTGAGCCGGTTGAGCTGCGGCAAGGTCGTCTGCTTGCTCGCCTGCGCCGCGCCGGCGAGGGCGGGGGTGGACTCGCGCAGCAGCTTCACGGCACCGCCGGCCTCCTTGCCCGAGAGGAGCGGCCTGACCTGAGCCAGGAAGGGTTTCGAGGCGCCGATCAGGCCGGGGAGCTCAGCCACGGCAGGGCGGAACTCGATCGCCCAGGTGCGAAGCGGCGGCAAGGTGCGGTTGAGGCTGACGAGAGATGCATGGGTGATGCGGAGGGTGGGCGCAAGCAGATGGATCGTGGCGGAGAGGTTGGTCGCCTGATTGGCGAGGGCCCCGGTGAAGACGTCGAAGTTGACGATCAGGCCTTGGAGGTCGCGCTGACGGCTGGCGAAGGCGCCGAAGGCACGACTGGCGCTGGAGACCAGGCGGGAGAGGTCCTTCTGCTGGGTGCCGAGGAGGGCGTTGGTGACCTGGGCGCTGTAGCGGCCGGCATCGCCGCCGTACTGGAAGACGCCGTTGAGCGCCTCGGCGCCGCTTCTCCCTTTGACCTCGGGCAACTGGTTCACGTCTTCCTCAGGCGTGGGCTCGCTGTTGAGCGCGGTGCCGTAGCTCTCGAGCAGACGACTGAGGTCGGCGCGAACCGGCGACTGCAAGGCGGTGAGGACTTCGTCGATCTGAACGGCGGTGGAGGTGCGGCTGACGGGGATCGTCCCGCCGCTGTCCATCTCCGGCGCGCTGGGGCTACCGGGGTCGAGTTCGACGAAGAAGTTGCCCTCGAGGAAGATCCGCGGACGGATCGCGGCGAAGGCATCGTCGTGGATCGGCCGGCCGGCAGAATCGACGGTGAAGCTGACCTTGGTGTTGTCGCCGTCGCGCTCGGTCTTGATCACTTTGCCGACGTTGACGCCGGCGATCCGGATCGGCGAGTTGAGGGCGATGTTTGCGGAGTTGGAGAAGGTCGCGTTGAGTTCGTAGCCGTGACCGGTGAACGGAACGTGTTTGGTGAAGGCCAGGTAGGGGCCAATCGTGAAGATGAGGATGAAGATGATCGCGATCGTGACGTTGCTCGGGCGCCACTTGATACGACCGGTACCGGCGGCTGCTGCACGGCGATCACGCTCAGGGAGGCGGCTCATTTTTTCACCTGCCCGCGCGTATCAGTCCCCCATAGACTTGGCGCTCTTCCAATAACCGTTTCTCCCGGTGCGTATTTCTCGTTACCAGCTTCGCAGACTTTGCCCTGTCCGGGAGCTGCAGTCTGTGGGTTAGGGTTGTAATGCAAATGATTTTCTCGATCAGCCGAGTCATTTGCTGGCGCGCTTGCGAACACACTCTCACTATTAGGACCTTCTGGAGGCGCAAACGAGATGAACTGCAGCCAGTTTCCGTTGCTGTTCCCTTCTTTGCTCGCGCTAGCAAGCTCGTTGAAGGTGAGTGACCAGTAGTTGCAAACAGTCTGGCTCGGAACAATGTAGGAGAGCGACGGCTTTAGGAGACGGTTAGTGTCCGTCAGCAATTCGAGGCCGTTGAAGACGCCAGGCGCTTCTTGGAAGTCGACAAGTGCTTCCGCCGTCGGCTGTAGTTGGTTGTTTAGCACTGGCGAGGCATTGAGAACTGGGATCCCGGCGTGCAGCGATTCGGCGATTATTGGCGAGGTCTTGGCAAGCGCTTTCACACCCGGACGAAGCGCGGTGAAAAAGCGTCCCGTGTCGCGGAGGAAGGGACGGATCGCCGGGAGGTCGGCATTGACCTCGTCGAGGGTCGGTGGGCTCTTTTCGATCGTTTCCTGGATGTAGGGGCGGGAAACCCGGGCGAAGGCGGCGAAGGTGCGGTCGAGAGCGACGAACATCTGCGACTGCGTCTCCGCGACTGGGGCAACCGTGGCGGAGAGCGCCTCCAGCGCTCGCCAGAAGCCGGCGAAGTTGGAGCTGGGTTCGACGATCTTGCGGAGGATCGGCTGGCCGCTGACGGCGGCGCGGCGGAGAGCGCCGATAGCTTCGTTGAGTTGCGGGCCGCGGCCGGCGAGCGAGTTGCCGAAGCCGGCGAGGTTCTGGCGGATCGCGTCGCGGGTGGGTTTGTCGAACATGTCGAAGAACTGGTCGATGTCGACCGGTTCCGGCGTGGAGGCGGTGACGGGGATCGTTTCGCCCGCCTTGAAGCCCTTTTTCGAGTCGCCGGGAGTCACCTGGAGGAACTTGAGGCCGAGGGCGGACTTGGGACGGACCGTGATCGTCGAATCGACCGGCAGCGGTTCGGCGTTCTTGTCGAGGCTGAGGGTGAGTTCGGCCGCGACCTCGCCGTTTTCGAGCTGGACCGGGATCACCTTCTTGACGACGCCGACGCGGACGCCCCCGATCCGGACCTCGTTGCCTTTGACGAGGGCGTCGGCGTTCGGCACCCGCGCCTTGAGGTTGTAGGTGGAGACGAAGGGGAGGCCGTTGTTGGCGTTGTAGGCGAGGAAGACGGCGACGATGACGACAAGGATGGTCACCGCTCCGACGAGGATCGGGCTGCTGGCGACACCGCTGATTCCGCTGCGGTTCCTCATGGACCCAAGAGGTAGTCGAGAAGGGGCTCGGTCCCTTCGGATTTCGATGACTGGGCGACGCCGGCCTTGCCTTCAGGCTGCGCTTCGGTGTTGCCGCTTTGGCCCACCCCGATAGCGGGGCCGGCCGCGGCACCACCGTTGGTTTCTTTGATGCCCTTGTTGAGGAGACGGAATAGTGCAGTGGGATCCGTATTGGCGGACTCCGAGGCAAATCCACCATTGAAGTTTGCATTACACCCAGACGTTCCCACCGGGGCGATGACGTATTCCAAGCAATTCGAAAGCGTTACTCGCGTGCGACCGAAATGGCCGTGCTGATCGAACCCATTCAGTGCTGCGGTGGAGTTGTAGATCAGTTCAGTGAGACCGTCCCATCCCTTCGTCTGCTTGATGTTCACCAGCAGCTTCGCGAGTTCCCCGGTGGGCGTCACCCCCGACTTCGCCAGATCCCCTGCCTTCTTGATCACCGGGTCCGCTTCAACGAAGATCGGCCCTGACGCTTCGCCCGCGTCACCCAGGCTCTTGAGCGAAACGGTCAGCGCTTCGGAGAACGGGGTCAGCGTCCTGGTCGCATCGGTCAGCGACGGCGCCGCCGTCCCGAAGTCTTCGAAGAGCGGCGTGCCGGCGTCGGAGAAGGTCTGCAGGCTCCGCATCGTCTTGCGGAACTCGACCAGGAAGGTGGGGAACTTCTGCAGCGCCTCTTCCAGTTCCGGTCCCTTTTCGGCGCTCGCTTCGGCGGCGGCACCGGAGTTGTTGAAGAAGCCGGCGAGCGCCTGGCGCTCGCGCGAGAGCGGGCCAAGGATTTCGTCGGAGTCGGCCGCCAGCTGTGCCAGCTGTTTGCGCTGGGCGGAGAGGATGCCGAAGAGGCGGTCGGCGTCGCGGAGGACGGGGTTGGCGCGCTTGACCAGGACCTCGAGGTCTTCGCCGCGGCCGGCGAGGCCGGCGCCGAGTTCATTGAAGATGAGGCGGAAGCGCTGCGCGTAGGGGAGCGACTGGATGTCGTTGATCAGGTCCGGGTCGACGCTGGTGCCGTTGCTGCCGAGCGGCAGCAGGTACTGGCCTTCGCCGGCTTCGCCGTCGGGGATCTGCTTCAGCGGCGGCGGCGGTTCGCTGCCGGGTGCGCGCGGCAGCGTCGTCCGGCAGTCGACGAACTTCTCGCCGATCAGCGACTGCGGGCGGATCAGGCAGGTGGCGTCCTGGCGAAAGTCCTGGAAGCCGGGGTCGGTGATTTTCATCACGATCACCGCCTTGCCGGGCTTTTCGACCTTTTCGCCGTTTTCGTAGGCGACCGGGTCGCCGGGCATCGTCACGTTGACCGATTCGATTTCGCCGACGTTGGCGCCGGCGACCCGCACCTGCTCGCCCTTGACCATGAAGCCGCCGTTGTCGAAGATCGCCCGCACCCGGTAGCCGTCGGAGGAGTCGCCGCCGCCGGAGGCGATCAGCACGACCGCAACGACCGCCACCACCAGGGCAAGTGCGAATAGGAGTCGTTTGGTCATGGGCCAGGGGGCACGTCGCCGGGGTCACATTCAGAGGGGTCGACGCTGCCACCGCCGACCCACGGGTTGGAGTCGTCGGCGGCGGGCTGGGTCGCGCCGCCGGGGCAGCGGCGGTTGACGTCGGTCGAGCCGAACGGTGCGTACTGTTCCGATTTGGTGATCGGTTCCAGTTCGGAGCTGTCGGCGTTGTAGCGGAAGAGGTTCTGGCCGGCGGTCACGGCCCGGACGTAGTGACCGTTGCCGTCGTAGTAACCGGCGACCTGCCCGAGCTTGCTGAAGGCATTGAAGAAGTCCGGCGTATACGCCCGGATGAAGTTGAGGTTCGGCTGGAAGTCGGAGATCGCCTGTTCGGAGTGCGGGAAGGCGCTTGAGGTGAGGTCCTGAACCTTGGGCAGGACCGCGAGCAGGTCGCCGGCGTCGTTGCCCTTGCCGGGCTGGTGGACGATCAGTTTCAGGTTCCGCGTGAACGGGACCAGTTTCTGGAAGACCGGCCGCAGTTCGGCGAGGAAGGGCGCCAGGTCCCTGGTCGCCGGCTTCGCCGTGTCGACCCGCGGTTCGAGGTCGTCCAGCGCCGCCCGCAGGTTGACAAAGGTCGTGTTCGACTGCCGCAGCACCGGCGGCAGCCGCCGCAGGGTGGCGTCGAAGGCCGCGGTTTCCCGGGCGATCGCGCTGAAGGCGGTGCTGGCATTGCCGATCGCACTCGAGAGCTGCTCGCCGCGTCCCGCGACCGCGGTCGTCAGCCGCGAGGAGCTGACGACGAAGCGGGCGAGCAGGCGCTGGTCGGCATTCAGTTCGCGGGCGAAGGCGCCGGCCCGGTTGAGGGCGCTGCCGAAGTATTTGTAGGCGTCGTTGGCGTTTTCGCCCTGGCCCGAGTAGATCGCCGCGTTGCCGCGGATGAAGTCGCTGAGGCCCTGCCGCACCCTCGGCGGGAAGGTGTTGAAGAACTGGTCGATGTCGATCGGCGTCGTCGTCGAGGCCAGCCCCAGTTCGGCGCCGTCGTCCAGCGCCGGTTCGCTGTTCGGGCCGGGGCTGATCGAGACGTAGTGGTTGGCGACCCCGGAGAGCGAGGTGGCGCGGATCACCGCGGTGGTGCCCTCGTGCAGCTCCTGGTCGACCGAGACGTGGACCTCGGCCAGGTTGTCGTCGGTGAGGCCGATGCTTTCCACCGTTCCCGCGGGCGAGCCGCCGATCAGGACCTGGTTGTCGGGGACCAGCTGGCCGGCGTTGTGGAAGACCAGGGTGTACTTGTGGCCGCCGTTGCCGGTGAAGAGGATCACCGCGAGCACGATCACCGCCGCCGCCAGGGCGACGATCGTCGCGATCCGGGCTGGGCTGGTTCCCCGGCTGGCGGCCGGGCCTCGCTCCTCGCCTAGTGCTTTGGCAGCCACGGATCGTCGCTTGCTTTCAGGTTCACCGGCCCCTCCGACCCGGTAGAACGGCTGGAGGATCGTATCCGAGGGGGTCCCCGGCAAGACCCGCCCACGCAGGGACTTAACTGGAAATCAACGCGCTACTCTGGGGCTTGGGAGCGGTTGTGAGAGATGGGAGAGGCGCCGCGAAATCCGACTCTAGGAGCAAGCAATGCGCAGACGTCCATTTCTGATCGCGACGATCGCCGTTCTGGCGGCCGCGATCGCAGCAACGGCCGCGTGGGCCGGGCCCACCGTGAGCGGGCCTAACGGCAACACTCAATCGATCGATTCGCAGATAAGGCCGAAAAAGCTTTCTAAAAAGACGCTGACGCCGGGCAGCCTCGAAGTGACGACGCTGACGACCTCGACGACCGACCCGGCCGGGGTGCCGGTCCCCGCAGTCCACGCCACCATCGACTTCGACCGCAACGCGCGGCTCTACACGAAGGGGCTAGCGACCTGCAACTCGGGGAAGCTGCAGAACCAGTCGACGGAAGTCGCGGAACGGGTTTGCGGGAAGGCGAAAATCGGCGGCGGCACCGCGATCGCCTACCTCAGGGCGGGGAAAGTCTACGAAGTGCCGCAGACCGTGACCGTCTTCAACGGCGTCCCCAAGGGCGGCAAGCCGACGATCATCCTTCACACCTACGGGACGACGCCGCTGCAGGTCAGCCTGGTCCTCGAAGGCCCGGTCTCCAACTACAACAAGGAAGGCTACGGGCCACGGCTGGACCTCAACGTCCCGCTGCTCGCCGGGGGCACCGGCGCGCTGAAGGAATTCGACGTCAAAATCGACAAAAAATGGCGCTACAAGGGCGTCAAACGCAGCTTCATCTCCGCCAAGTGCCCGAACTCCAGGAAGCTGAAGGCGCGCGGCAAATTCGACTACAACGATGGCGAATCGCTCACCGCACTCTCAACCCAGAGCTGCAAGCAGAAGAGCTAGCCGTCGCTCAAACAGCCAAAGGGGGGACCGTGGCAGGCGGTCCCCTTTTTTTTAAAGGGGGGACCATGAATATGACTGTTCTGGAGAAGCGGGAGCGCGGGCGCGAGGTCCCGGACGCCGTCAGCTACGCGATCGGGCATCGCACCCGCGTTGAACTGCTCGCGGCGCTGCACGACCTCGGCAGCGCCAGCGCCGTCGAACTCGCCCGCATCGTCCACCAGCCACTCAGCACCGTCACCCACCACATCAGCGAGCTGCTGAAGTCGGGCTCGATCCTGGTCGAGCGGACCGAGAAGGTGCGGAGCGTCGAGCAGCGGTTCTACTCCGCGATCAATCCCATGCTCGTCACCGACGAGGAACTGGAGGCGATGCCGGAGGACGAACGCCAGGCGGTGATCGGGGTGACCCTGCAGGCGCTGGTGGCGGAGTCGCTCTGCTCGCTCTGGTCCGGCTCGCTCAGCAACGACCCCCGGCTCTTCCTCTGCTGGAACTGGTTCAACGTCGACGCCCGGGGACGGGCGGACATCGCCCAGGAGCAGCTGCGCTCCTGGCGGCGGATCCGGGAGATCGAGCGGGAGGCGGCGGCGCGATGCGCCGAATCGGGCGAGGAGCTCTTCTCCGTGGTGGTCTCCAGCATCAGCTGCAGGCGGGCGCGCACGGCCGAGCGTCCCCCGGACGCTCCCGAGGCGCCGTGACTGTCAGGGGGATGGAGGCGTCGGCTCCCCGGATATCCCCCGCCCCGAGCTTCGACTGGGAAGCGCTTGTCGCGCTGCTGATCCATCCCGTCAAAGTCTCGATCATCGAAGCGATGGACTGGATCGGCGAGCCCCTCTCGGCCACCGATCTCGACCGCATCCTCATGGGCCGGGTGGGCGTCTCCCTGATCTCCTACCACCTGCGCAAGCTCGTCGAGCTCGGCGTCCTCCAGCCCGTTCGCAAAGAGACGGTCCGCGGCGCCGTGCAGACCTTCTACAGCCTCAGTTGCTATTCGAGCAGCTGACCGGGCTTCATCTCGACCGCCCTCGCAAGCCGTTCCACCGTTGAGACCCGCGGGTCCCGTTTCCCTGCCTCGATCCGGCTGACCTCGGTCGCATGCACCCCGCTCCGCTCCGATACCTGCTCCTGGCTCAGCTCCAGCCGTAGGCGAGCCGCCCGCAGGTTTGGCCCCAGCCTGCCCACGGCGAGGATCGTTAATGCTCGATTCCCTAAAAGCCATAGTGGAGGTCACAAGTGCGAGGTCCCTGGCATCGCTCAGCTTCAACAGGAGGGCCGGGATTGGAAGCCGCCACTCAAGGCTGCAAATAAACCGAGGAGGCAGAGCGGGGCGCTGCTCCATAACCCAACTAAGGCCGGCAGGCCCCGCTTTTGGCCTAGATCAGCCGTGCTTCTGGGTTGAGATAACCGGCACGGCCGGGCCCATCGCTGCAATCTTCATGCGCTCACCCCCTTCCAAGAGGCCGTTGAGTGTTGCTTCCAAACACTTCGACAAGAGCAGATCGACGCGAAAATCAGGTTGGAGAACAGCAACAACCAACCAGCTCTTACGATTGTCAACCTTGCTGCCTTCGAGGCTCCCGGATCCCAGTTGGATGGGGAAATGGGTTTGCCGAAGCCAGAGGATGCGCTGCCGCGAGCCCCATGGCCAAAGCGGATCGGAAGGATCTTTACGGATCGCCTTGACCTCGCGATCGTCGAGGAATTGAACCACGCCAGTCTGACGCCTCACAGCTTCAGGCGAGACTCGGGGGAACGACCAGCCAAGGATTTCTTAGACGGTGTAAGCGGCTTAACGAGCTCGGTTGGGTCGTAAATATCAATACACAAACCGGGGGAGCGCTCCACGGAGCTAGCGTCTACCACTTCCGCGCAGCTGCTCCGGACATATCTGAGGCAGATATCTACTCGCGTTGATCGACATCTCACTATGAGCCCGTTGCTGGTTGATGAGATCGGTTGGAAGCAGGTCACCAAGGCACTGAAAACCTTTGAAAACGCATTGCTTCGGCTCCAGGTGCACGCAGCGGGCCGTTCCGAAATAAGGCCCGAGACCTTCAAGGCTGCATTCCTAGCTTCAAGCTTTCAGGCTCCACTTCGAGAGAAGCCCCAAGCTCAACGCTTTGAACGTTAGGCACAATGGCATTGTTTGCATCGATTGCATTTGATTTGCCTAAAGGGCTCCCTGACCTGTCAGTCCTTCGCTCTCCCGCGAATGAGTGTGAGGATCACCGCCGCCGAGCGCGACGCGCTCTTCGAACAGATCCACGCCCGGCTGAACGGAATCGATGAGGTGTGGCTGGCGGTCGAAGCGGAGGACTGGGAGCGGGCCCGGCCAGATAGCGCGATTTCTCCGACTACCTGCGCCTGCTCGTCGACGACCTGGGCTGGGGCGAGAGCAACGGCAAGACGTTCCAGTTGACGACCCACCCGAGGTTCTCCGCAGGGTCTTCACGCTGATGCAGAAGCGGGCGGTAGAGCGGCGGGAGGTGGAGGAAGAAGAGCGGGCCGACCTCACCGAGCGGGAAGAACGAACGTCGCAGCTGATGGAGGCCTGCCAGCGGGTGCTGGGGAAGCTGGAGGAAGACGAGGCATAGGCACATGCGGTCGGGGCTCCGAGATTTGGGCCCCTAGGGGGCACCAAAGTTCGGAGTCGTTCCGCAAAGCAATAGTCCCCTTCGGGCGAAGCCTTTGTCGGCGGAAAGGTGCTGGGGAACTAGTGGAGGAGTAGAGCGACAACAACGCCGATGAGCGCGGCAATGATGCCGCCGCCGGTGCCAAGCAGGGTGTTCTGAAGGCTTTTGGTACCCGCCTCGAGCGCCAGGAAGCGAGTGTTCATTTCGCCGCGGAGGCTCTCCCCGAGCTGGTTCATTTCGCCGCGGAGGCCGCGGATGTCTTGATAAACGCAGGCAAAACCTTCCCGCATGTCAGCTTCGATCTTGTCGAACCGGACGGCAGCGGCGACAGGGCCCGTACCGGTCTCTCTCTTCGGTTCATCAGGGCGCTGCCCACTCGATTTCTCGTTCTCCACCATCGTGGTCATGATTGTAGCGCAACCTTTCGTCTGCGAGAGGACACTTGCATCGTCCTAAGGAGGGGGAGAGTCAAACTCTCCCCCTTGGGCTACGTCTAATTCCCGATTATGCGGTGGTTCCGGCTGCGCCTGGGGCCGGTGGGCTCTTCTTGGTGCGGACTCGGCGGGGAGAGGCTAAACGCTCAATTTGGGAAGAGCGCGCTGCAGGGGTTTCGGCAGCCACCAGACGCGGTCGCCAAGGAGGAGCATCAGGGCGGGGAGGAGGACGATGCGGACGACGGTGGCGTCGAGGAGGACGGCGATGGTGAGGCCAATGCCGAGCTGGCTGACGGTGGCGATCGGGGCGCCGGCGAAGGCGACGAAGACGGCCATCATGATCAGCGCGGCGCCGGTGATGACGCCGGCGGTGCGAGAAAGGCCGAACTCGACCGCGGCGGCGTTGTCGCCGTGGGCGTCGTAGTGCTCGCGCATGCGGCTGAGGAGGAAAACCGCATAGTCGATCGAGAGCCCGAAGACGAGGCCGAAGATCAGCGTCGCCCCGACCGCGTCGACGTAGTTGTGGCCGCCGAGCGGCCAGTCGTCCGGGACGTGGAAGAGGAGGGTGAGGACGCCGAAGGCTACGGCGACCGTGGCGAGGTTGAGGGCGACGGCGATCGCCGCCAGCAGCAGCGCCCGCAGGACGACGACCAGGACCAGGAAGGTGGCAATCGTGATCGCCAGCACCACCCAGGGGATGCGCTCACGGGTGACGCGGCTGTAGTCGTTCAGCTGGGCGGCCCCGCCGGCGACGCCGGTCGTCAGCTCGGCTTTGTCGGCGAGTTCGGCGGCGTCCCGGTTGAGCTGCCTGTTGAGCTTGATCGAGCCGGGGGTGTTGAAGCTGTAGTCGGAGATGACCAGGACCGACGCGGCCTGGCCGCCGCGGTCGAGGTCGATGGTTTCGTTGATCGCCTGACGCGCGGTCGGCGGCGTTCCATCCAGCGCCGAGAGCACGAAGTAGCCGGAGTTGAAAAGACCGGGGGACGCGTCCCCGATCTGGCCCGCCTGCTCGCGGATCCGCTTGCGCCCGGCCAGCACCTGCACGCTTGCCCGTTCCAGCCCGGTTTCCAGCGGCGCGCTTTCGTCGACGCCGCCGGCCAGCGCCTCCTGCAGCGCTTCGGCGCCGTCGCCGAGCTGATCGAGGCCGCCGACCAGCCGCACCGCCCCACCGCTCAGAGCCGTGATCCCGTCGCCGAGGCGCGTCGCTTCGCGGGCGAGGCGGTCGGCGCCGGCGGCGAGACGGCTGCTGCCGCCGTGCAGGTCGCGCAGGCCTTCTTCAAGTTGTTCGGTGCCCTTGAGGAGGCCCTTCAGGTAGTTCCTGAAGCTGATCGCCCAGGATTCGATCTGCTTCGCTTCCTGGAGGTCGACCAGCAGGCGTTCGTTCAACGCCGTCAGTTCCGCGGGCAGCCCCGCGTAGGGCTCGACCTCGGGGGTCTCCGGCAGCGGGTCGTAGGGCGCTCCCGTCTCAGGGTCTTTCCCGCTCACCGCGGCACTCGCCTTCCGCACCGCTTCCAGAGCCTCCTGGTAGCGGGGGTCGGTTTTCCCCACCGTCATTTCCCCCAGCCGCTCCAGCGCCGCGTTCAGTTCGGCTTCGGCCACCTGCGCCGGGGCGATCAGCTGTGGCAGCTTTTCGTTGCCGTCGCTGTTCAGTGATTTCCGCAGGGCCCGCGCCCGGTTCTGGATGTTCGGACGAATGCCGGGGATCAGGGTGTCGCGCACGAGCAGCTTGATTCGGAGGGGGCCGTTGAGCGATTTCCGCAGGCCTTCCTCCAGCTGCCCCGACCCTTCGGCGAACCGGTCGAGCGCGTCGATCGCTTCGCCGCTGCCGTCGAGCGCCCGGGTCAGCCCCTTGGCGATCTGCTGGGCGCCCTCGCCGGCCCGGTCGGAGCCGAGCGCCAGCAGCCCGGCGCCGTCGCTCGCTTCCGAGATCCCCTCCCGCAGCTGCCCCACCCCGCCGGCGGCGACGGTGAGGTTGCGCCCGAGCCTGTTCAGCTGTTTGACCTGGGCGATGTTGCCTTCGGTCGAGAGAAACTGGTTACCCAGCCGCTGCAGCGGCTCGACCTGTTTCACCGCCGGCCCCGGCCCGATCACCGTCCGTACGCCATCCGTCGCCGCCACCTTGCGCTGGAAGTTTTCCAGCGCGGCGAGGTTCTTGGCGTCGGTGATCGGCCCTTCACGGGAGACGGCGACGACCTGGAACGGCGCTTCGTAGCCAGGGCCGAACTGCTTGCCTATCAGTTCCGCGTCGTCCCGGGCGGGTGAGTCCTGCGGCAGCTGCTCGGGGCTCGGCGGCCCCGTCTTCAGCCCGATCGCCGGTGCCGCCAGGAGCAGCAGGACCCCGCCGATCAGCGCCGCCGCCACCGCCGGCTTGCGCAGCGCCGCGCTGACGAACACCATCAGTCGCGAGCGGCCGCCGGCCGGATCGGTGGCGCCGAAGCGCCAGCGGTCGACGTTGGGACCGACCAGGGTGAGGATCGCCGGCCCGGCGACCGTCGCCACCAGGACGCTGAGGGTGACGACCATGCAGACGGTCCCGGCCAGCGAGGCCAGCAGCGCCCCGGGGAGGATGAAGAGGGAGACGATCATCGAGAGCAGCAGGGTGCTGCCGGCGAACATCACCGTGCGGCCGGCGTGGCGGCGGGTCAGCCGCGCCGCCTCGATCGGCTCGTTCCCCTCGGCCAGCTCCTCGCGGAAGCGGGAGACCATCAGCAGCGCGTAGTCGACGCCGAGCGCCAGGCCCATCATCGAGCAGACCACCACCGCGGTGGCGTCGATGCTGAACCAGCCGGTGGCGAAATAGAGGATCCCGCGCGAGGCGACGACGGTGATCGCGCCGAAGACGAGCGGGATCGCCGCCGCGATCGGCGAACGGAAGACGAGCAGGAGGATGATCAGCAGGAACGGCAGGGCGATCAGCTCGCCGCGGTCGGCGGCGTCGAGGTTGTCGTCCTGGATCGCCCGGAAGAGGGTGGCGTAGCCGGTCTGGGTGGCGTCGACCGGGGCGTGGATCTCCCCCTCGAGGATCCGATTGAGGTGGGGCACGGTCTCGTTCACCGCGACCCGGTTGTCGACGTGGAAGTCGGCGCTGATCAGCGCCTTGTTCGGGGTCGGGCGCAGGCGCTGGACCGAGCCGCTGTCCCAGGGCGAGAGCGTCGTCACCCGCGGGTCCTCGCGCAGGGCTTCGACCAGTTCCGGGCCCTGGCGGTCGAGCGCGTCGGCCGGGCCGCGGAGGAGGATCACGAAGGGGGCGGAGTCGCCGAAGTGCTCGCGGAGCAGTTCGTTGCTGCGCGAGGATTCGGTCCCGGCGACGTCGATCGTGGTCGGGTCGAGGCGGTCCTCGGTTCCGGTGCCGATCACCGCCAGCGCGATCAGCAGGGCGACGGCGATCGCCAGCACCGCCCGCGGGTGGCGCAGCAAAAACGGCTGCTCCCGGTGCGGCCCTTTCCACGAAGACTCTTCTCGCTCCCTGCCGATCCTCTCTCCCACGGGTGGTAGTTTGGCGGTAGACGGCTACGGGAGGGAGATTTCGGTGCGGAAGACTCTGTTAAGAGCACATGTACTTGGAGTGGTTGTGCTGCTCGTCGCGGCGGCCTCGGCGGTCGCGATCCGGCTTGAAGCGGGAAACCTGGTCGTGACCACCGATGGGGGTTTCACGCCGACGACGCTGCCGAAGAAGGGCTTCGCGCCGATCAAGCTGCACGGCTACGGCAAAGTCGCGACCAAGGACGGCACGCCGCCCCCGATCACCGAAACGGTGACGATCTGGTTCGACAAGCACGGCGAAGTCGAGACGAAGGGGCTGCCTTTTTGCACGCCCGGAAAATTGAAGGCGACGACGACCCCCCAGGCGCGCAAACTCTGCCCCGGCTCGATTGTCGGAAAGGGCTTCGGCAAGGCCGTCGTCATCTTCCCCGAACAGGACCCGATCCCGGCCTCCTCGCCGATCACCCTCTTCAACGCCAGGCCGAAACACGGCAACCCGGTGATCCTCGCCCACGCCCACCTGACGGTGCCGGGGCCGACCACCTTCGTCGTCCCGATCGAGATCCAGCGGGTCAACCAGGGCCGTTACGGGTTCAAGACCGTGGCGAAAATCCCGAAGATCGCCGGGGGCTCCGGCATTCCGCTTTACGCGCGGCTGACCGTGGGGCGGGAATGGAAGTACAAGGGGAAGACGCTGAGCTTCGCCAACGCCGGCTGCCCGGACGGCCGCCTGCAGGCGAAAGTCAAAGTCGACTTCAAAGACGGGACGATCCTGAAGGGCGCGTTCTTCAAAGCCTGCGAGGGCGTTGGTTGAGAAGGCCGTTGCGCAGAGCCGCCGGGCTGGCAGGGCTGTTGGCCCTGGGCCTCGGCGCGAGCGCCTCCGGCATCGACAGCTGCATCGGGCCCCTCTGCGTCAGCTCGACGGCCATGATGCAGCCGCGGGAGCTGCCGAAGAGCGGCGGCGCCCCGATCGTCCTCAGCAGCATCACCCGGGTCAAGACCAGGGACGGCACGACGCCGCCGACGCTGGACTCGATCCGGTTCCTGATCGACAAGCACGGGCGGGTCAACAGCAAGGCCTTCCCCGTCTGCAGGATCGCCAAGCTCGAAGGGACGACGCCCTCGCAGGCGCGCAAGCGCTGCGCCTCGGCCCTGGTCGGCAAGGGAACCGGGAAGGCGGTGGTGACGATGCCGGGCCGGGACCCGTTCACGATCTCCTCGCCGATCTCCTTTTTCAACGCGCCACCGACCGGCGGCAAGCCGACCCTGATCGCCCACGCCTATGAGACCGTGCCCTCGCCGCAGGCGCTGCTGGTGCCGATCGTGGTCGAACGGGTCTCGAAGGGGCGCTACGGCTACCAGGTTGAGGTCAATCTGCCGGAGGTAGCCGGCGGCTTCGGCGCCCCGACCCTGGCCGAAGCGCACGTGGGCGCCACCCGTAGGCGCGGCGGTGGGAAGGTCGGCTTCATCGAGGCCTACTGCTCCGGCGGCCGGCTCCAGGTCGAGGGTGACCTCCGCTTCACCAACGGCGACTTCTTCCCGGCGACCCTGACCTCGCCCTGCCACTTCCCGCGCTGAGAAGGCGATGTCGCTTTTGTCTTCCACAGGGGGACAAAAGCGATACGTCGCCCTGCTCGCGGCGCTCGCGGTGACGATTGCCGCCGGCAGCGCCAGCGGCGCTCTGGTCGAAGTCGACGACGTCGTGCTGCGCGCCGACGGCGGCTTCCAGCCGCAGGTGCTGCCGCATCACCGCTTCGCGCCGATCGAGTTCGAGGGCCACGTCGACATCTCCGGCCGCGGCGCCGCCCGGCCGCCGAAGCTGCAGCAGGCGCTGATCGACTTCGACCGCGACGGCCGCCTCAGCGTCGCCGGCCTGCCGACCTGCGCGCCGGAAGCGATCGACGAGGCGAGCACCGAGGAGGCGCGACGGATCTGCCGCGGCGCGATCGTCGGCACGGGGCACGTGGGGGCACTGGTCTTCCTCGACAGCGGCCCGGTTCGGGCGCGCTCGGAGCTGACGGTCTTCAACGGGCCGCGTCAGGAAGGCCTGCCGACCGCCGTACTCCACGCCCGCACCACCGTCCCCGGCACCCGGACCTACGCGATCGTCGTCCCGATCGAACAGCGCCGCGGCGGCTTCCGCTACCGCGCCCGCATCGACGTCCCCCCGATCGCCGCCGGTTTCGGCGCGATCACCCACGTCGACGTCGCGATCGGCCGCCGCTACCGGGCCGGCGGCAAGGCGCGCAGCTACGCCTCCGCCCGCTGCAGCGACCACATCCTCCAGACCCACGGCCGCTTCACCTTCGACGACGGCACGATCATCGACGGCCTGGTCGAAAAATACTGCCGCTCCAGATAGACCCCGCGGCCATCACCCGAGCAGCCGACCTTCCTATACTTGCCCGTCCCCGGGCCGTTAGCTCAGTTGGTAGAGCAGGAGACTCTTAATCTCAAGGTCGTAGGTTCGAGCCCTACACGGCCCATCCACGCCGGGCGGATCGCCCGCCGGCGCTATTCGCCCAGCCCGCCGCCGCCGGTGAATCCGCCGCCGAGCGGGCTTTCGATGCTTTCGGAGGGTTTGCCGCCGGCTTTCTGTTCTTTTTCGGCGGCCTTCGCGCTTTTGACGAAGGTACTGGCCAGTTTCTTGGATTCGTCGAGCACTTCATCAAGAGATTCGCGTTCGGAGGCGCTGTTGGCCAGTTTCGTCGCTTCCGCTCGAGCTTTCTCGGCCGCTTTGAAGTCACCCGTGAAGTAGGTGTATCTGGCCAGCACGGCGAGCGAGTTCAGATTTGGCCGAGCCTCGGCGGCGATCTTCTGCGCTTCCGTTGCGGCCTGCAGCCGCGTTTCCGCCTCCGGATAGCTGCGCGAGAGTTCGGCCAGCTGGAAGTACATCGGCGCCATCAGCTGGGCAAGCCCGGCGCTCGGTTCGTCCGTCGCCTCCAGGTATTCGGTCCAGGCCTGGTCGGCCTTCTGGTAGGCCTCGACCGCTTCGGTGGAGACGATTTTTTCGCCACTGGGTTCGGTCGTGACTCCCGCGTTACCGGCGTTGATGTTGGCGCGGGTCAGAGTGGCCAGCAGGTCCGCGTTCTCCGGGTCTTTCTTCAGTTTGGCTTCGACCCGCTCGGCCTGTTCCTCGTAGATCTGGGCGGCGTCGGTGGAGCTGCCGCTGTCGCTGAAGATTTCGCCGATGCTGAAGGGGCCGACGGTGAGGAAGAGGCTGGCACCCATCAGGACCGCGAGCACGGCGTAGACAACTTTGACCAGGCCGCGGCGGCGACCGCTTCGCAGGTCGAACAGCATCTTGTGCTCCTGTTTGCCTGACGCCACTCTGTCTCTCCCTTACTCCTGCGGGGAGGGCTGTGCCACCCCTCCACTGTGTCCCGGCCGTCCCAGGACCCGAGCGAGGAGGATACTCAGCTCATACAGAACAAGCAGCGGAACCATCTCGATCAGCATCGTGACCGGGTCGACGCCGGGCAGCGCTGCGGCGAGAATGGCGATCACGAGGTAGGCGTAGCGGCGGTTCTCGCTGAGCTGCTCGACCCGCACGATTCCCAGTCTGGTCACGGCGATGATCGCCAGCGGCAGCTGGAAGATCAGCCCGCAGGCGATCTCCGTCATCGAGAAGAAGCCGTAGTACTCGCGCGCGCGCAATTGGATGTTGAACTGGCCGTCGTTGAAGTCGAGCAGGAAGTTGAGCGCGGCCGGCATCACGACGAAGTAGGCGAAGGCGATCCCCGCGAGGAAGAGCAGCGGGAAGAGCAGCAGGATCGGCAGGATCACCCGCCGCTCGGACTCGCTGAAGGCGGGAAGGACGTAGGCGTAGAGCTGCCAGAGGACGATCGGCAGCGAGAGCACGACGGCGCCGTAGGCGGAGACGGTGAGGGTGGTCGTGAACGGCTCGGTGACACCGAAGGTGATCAGCTGGTCGCGGCCGTCGGGCAGCGGGTGCTGGGCAACTTCCAGCAGCAGGTGGTTCTGCCAGAAGCAGAGCGCGAGGGCGACACCGAAGACGACGAGGCAGACAACAAGGCGGGTGCGCAGCTCGTCGAGGTGCTCGACGAGGGTGAGGCGATCCTCGTGGGAGACCGCCCTGACGCGGCGGGCCATCGCCGCGCCTCAGCTGGTTTTGTTGCGGATGATTTCCGCGTCGGCCGGGTCGCCGTGGACCTTCGCCGACTCCGTCCCGATGCTCGGCTTGTCGTCGTCCTCGTCGTGGTCGTGGTCGTGGTCGCCGCTGACCGAGCCTTTGAACTCGCGGATGCCGCGGCCAAGGCTGCGGCCGAGCTCCGGGAGCCGTTTTGGTCCGAAGACGAGGAGGGCGATGACGAGGACGATCGCGATCTCTGGAAGTCCGATGTTTCCTGGCATCCAACCCATGGTAACGGGGCTGCGCGGCGCCCGGATCACCCTCTGGGCGTTTCGATCCTCTTCTGCGGGGTTTCTGTAGCAGTGATGGGGCGGATTACGGATCACCGCAACGCGCTCAGCCTCGATATTGCTGCAATGGCTGACGGCCGCCCCGACGAGATCCTCGACCTGATGCTCCACGTCTGCCCCGCCTGCAGCTCCGGCTTGGTGCAACCGATCGCCTGGGAGCAGGAGGAGGGCCGCGCCGGCTGGCGCGTCTCGCGGCGCTGCCCCGAGTGCGATTGGGCGGGCGCGAGCGTCCACAACGAGGTCGAGATCGACGCCTTCGACGAGCAGCTCGACCTCGGCTCGCAGGAGCTGGCCGGCCAGTTGCGTTCGCTGGAGCACGCCAACATGAGCGAATCGGCGAACGCCTTCATCCGCGCCCTTCACCAGGACCTGATCGGCGCCGACGACTTCGCCCGCTGAGTGCGCCCGGCGGCGGCCGGGTACAGGTCGCTGGTGGCCGCCGCTTCCAAGGACCTCGATCGCACCGTTGCGCTGGTGACGGGGGCATCAAGTGGGATCGGCCAGGCGGCGGCCCGCTCTCTGGCGGAGCGCGGGGCCGCGGTGGCGCTGGTGGCGCGGCGCGTGGACCGGCTCGAGCAGCTGGCCGGGGAGATCGCCGATGCCGGCGGCACGGCGCTGCCGCTCGAGGCCGACATCTCCGACCGCGAGCAGGCCCGTTCGACGGTCGACCGCGCCGCCTCGGAGTTGGGGCGGCTCGACGTCCTCGTCAACAACGCCGGGGTGATGCTGCTGGGGCCGGTGGTCGACGCGCCGGTGGAGGAATGGGAGCAGATGGTCAACGTCAACCTGCTCGGCCTCCTCTACACCGCCCACGCCGCCCTCCCCCACCTGCTGGCGGCGGCCGGGGAGGAGCCGCGACGGGTCGCCGACATGGTCAACATCTCCTCGGTGGCGGGCCGGATGGCGCGCAGGGGCAGCGGTGTCTACAACGCGACCAAGCACGGAGTCGGCGCCTTCAGCGAGTCCCTGCGGCAGGAGGTGACCGGGCGCCACCTCCGGGTCTCCCTGGTCGAGCCGGGCGCGGTCGACACCGAGCTGCAGAGCCACAACCGGCCGGAGATCGAGCAGGAGATCCGCGGCCGCTTCGAAGACATGGACATCCTTCGGTCCGAGGACATCGCCGACGCGATCGCCTACGTGGTGACCCGCCCGCGCCACGTGGCCGTCAACGAGATCCTCGTGCGGCCGACCCAGCAGGTGGGCTAGGTCAGCTGTAGCGCTGGACGACGCCGTCGGCGACCAGGGTGAGGAGCTGGCGCTGCTCGGGCTCGAACCCGGTGCGCTCGAGGGAGACCTTGGCCTCGGCGACCATCCCGATCGCGCGGGCGCGCACCCGCTCCAGGGCACCGGTCGCGGCGATGCGCTCGCAGAGGGTCTCGGCGGTGGCGGCGTCGAGGCTGTGCAGGTCGGCTTCGCGGATGCTCGGATCGCTCTTCGCCGCCTCGATCAGCGGCAGGGTGACGGTCCCGTCAAGGAGGTCGGTGCCGCGCGCCTTGCCGGTCCACTCCGGCGGGCCGCTGACGTCTAGGACGTCGTCCAGCAGCTGGAAGGCGAGGCCGATCCCGGCCCCGTACTCGCGCAGCCGCTCCTCCTCCCGCCCGAGGAGGCAGGCGCACTCGAAGAGGCGGGCCGTCTTCAGCCGGCAGCGCTCCAGGTAGCGCTCCTCGTCGACGCCGAAGTCGAAGGCATCGCGGCGCTGGGCGAGCTCGCCGCGGGCGAGCGCCACCGAGGCATCGGCGAGGAGGGCGACGGAGCGGGCGTCGCCGGCGTCGGCGAGGAGGGCGAAGGCGCGGGAGAAAAGGAGATCGCCGGTGGCGACGGCGCGCTCGCGGCCGGAGGTGGCGGCGACGGTGGGCAGGCCGCGGCGCAGCGGCGCGTCGTCGAGGACGTCGTCGTGGACGAGCGTCGCCATGTGGATCAGCTCGATTGCCGCGGCGGCGCGGACGGCGGCCTCGTTTCCATCCGGGCCGGCGCAGAGCAGGACCAGCATCGGCCGTAACCGCTTGCCGCCGGCGTCGAGCGTCGCGCTGGCGTCAGCGCCGAGCGTCTCGCCGTGCCCGCCGACAGCCCCCCGCAGCCGCTCCTCGACCTCACCGAGGCGCGCCGGCAGCCAGCGGCTGGAGGCATCGAGGACCGCCGTGACGGGTGGCGGAACCGAGGAGGGCCGGGTCATGACTCCGAGATTTGGGGGGCCATAGACCCCCGAAGTTCGGAAAGGGCGTCCGTGGTCACCCGCGGACGCCGCTGTGGATCGCGATGATCCCGCCCGCCAGGACCGTGTAGCGGATCCCATTGAAGCCGGCGCTGTCCATCTTCTCGGCGAGACCGCGCGGGCTGGGGAAGCTGCGGACCGACTCCGGCAGGTACGAGTAGGCTTCGGAGTCGGTCGAGAAGGCGCCGAGCAGCGGCACGATGCGGTCGAACCAGAGCGAGTAGAAGAGCGAGAGCGGCGGGCGGGTCGGCTGGGTGATCTCGAGGATGACGGCGCGTCCGCCGGACTTCAGCACCCGCGCCATCTCGCGCAGGCCGCGGTCGAGGTCGGCGAGGTTGCGGACGCCGAAGCCGACCGTGACCGCGTCGAAGCGCTCGCCGTCGTAGGGCAGCTCCAGCGCGTCGGCCCACTCGAAGCGGACCCCCTCGGCCTGCCGTCCGGCCGCCTTCTCGCGGGCCAGGTCGAGCATCGGCTCGGAGAAGTCGCAGCCGACGACGTGGCCGCCGGGGCTGACCTGGCGCGCCAGCTCCAGCGCCAGGTCTCCGGTCCCGCAGCAGATGTCCAGCGCCGAGTCCCCCGGGCAAAGCATCGCCTGCGCGGCCGCGCGCTCTCTCCAGCGGTGGTGCAACCCGGCGGTCATCACGGAGTTGAGCAGGTCGTACTTAGTCGCAACCCTGTCGAACATCGAGTTGACGTTCCGAGCGAAATCAGCGGTTCCGCGAGTGGGCCGCGGAGACTGAGGGCTGGTGTCAGGATTCATGCGAGTCAGGCTCGATTCTTCCAGGGCGCGAAAACCAAGCAGGTCGGTGGACGCAGGCCGATGCGGCGAAGCGAGCGTAGCGGAGCTACGTGAGCGAGACGCGAGGCCGAGGACGCCAAGATGCGCAGGTTTGCAGCGTCCTGGCTCAGTCGAGCGAAGAGAGGAAGTCGGCCAACTGTTCGATCTTCTTCGGCGGCAGTTCGCGGAACGAAGGCATGATGCCCGGGCCGATTTCGACCGAGCGAATGATCGCAGCCCGCGGGATCCGGGAGGCGATGTGGGTCAGTTCCGGGCCGGGCCCGTTGTTGCCGTTCTCGCCGAGCTTGTGGCAGGCGAGGCAGCCGGCTGCGGCGACGACCTCCTTGCCGGGCTCGTACCTGGCCGACACCTTCATGTCGACCTCGGTCGGGGAGCCACCGGTGGCGCCTAGGTAGGTGAGGTAGCCCATCGCGATGATCGTGATGATCCCGGCCGTGGTCGCGATCGGGCGCCGCTCCGGGCGCCGCTCCGGGCCGCGGTCGTAGAACGGCAGCAACAGCAGCAGGATCATGCAGATGGTCGGGATCCCGATCGTCGCGATCGGGACCAGCTCCGGCGGTTTGATCACACGCAGGAGCTCGAAGAGGAAGAAGAAGTACCACTCGGGGCGCGGCACGTAGGTGGTCGAGGTCGGGTCCGCCTTCGGTCCCTGCTCGGCACCGAGGATGATTGAGAGCGTGATGATCACGGCGACGACGATCAGCGCCATCGCCGAGTCCTTCATCACCGCGTAGGGGAAGAACGGCTTCCCCTTCTTCTTCAGAAGCTCGTACTCCTCCAGATAGGCCTGCTTATCGCGGGGCTTCATCCCCCGCTCCCGTTGACGCGGCCGTTGCCGTTGGCGCCGGCGTCGAGCCGGGCGACCGGGGCGGCGACCTTCGGGCGGTCCGCCTTCACCCACGGCGGCGCCGTGGTGCCGAGCTTGACCACGAGGTACAGGTGGGCGCCGATCAGGGCGATGATCGCGCCCGGAACGAGCAGCATGTGGATCGCGTAGAAGCGCGAGAGGGTCGTCGCCCCGAGCTCAGGTCCGGCGCGGAGGAAGTCGCTCAGGTAGGGGCCGACGACGGGGCCGGTGCCGTTGATGTTGATGCCGACGATCGAGGCCCAGAAGGAGCGCTGGTCGAAGGGCAGCAGGTAGCCGGTGAAGGCCATCGTCATCGTCAGGATCAGCAGCACCACACCGATCACCCAGTTGAGCTCGCGCGGGTACTTGTAGGCGCCGAAGAAGAAGGTGCGACCCATGTGGAGGAAGATCAGGATCACCATCACGCTCGATCCCCACTTGTGCATCCCGTGCACGAACTGCCCGAGCGGGACCTCGTTGTTGATGTGGGCGATCGAGGCGTAGGCCTGGGTCGCCGAGGGCGTGTAGAACATCGCCAGGAAGACGCCGGTGACGGCCTGGACGATGAAGGCGAAGAGCGTCGCCGAGCCGAGCGTGTAGAACCAGTTGGTCCCCTTCGGCACCTTGCGGAAGAGCATCCCGGTGAGGAAGCCGCTGGCGGCGAGCCGCTGGTCGACCCAGCCGAGGGCGTCGATCGGCGCCTCTTTGCCGCGCTCGAGCAGCCTGTCGCCGGCGCTCGGGCGCTCGGGCGCCTCCTTGAGGTCGGTCGGCGCCTGGCCCTTGGGCGTGCCGCCGCTACCGGGCGTGCCCGGTTTGCGCAGCGGCGGCGGGACGATGGCGTCCGGGATCCGGGGTTTCGGGAAACTCGGCATCAGGGCGGTGGGAAGGTAGAGGGACGCGGCGGGTAGAGGTATTCCCAGATCCCGCCGGTGAACTCCCCGGGATCGCGGGCGCGGACCGGCTCCATCTGCGAGGTGACGGAGTAGCGCGGGCCGACCTCGACCTGGCCCTTGCGGACGCGGGTCTGGAACTGGTCGAGGGGGCGCACCGGCGGGCCGCCGATCCGCTTGCCCTGGAAGTCGTAGACGCCGCCGTG